>JAJBSL010000013.1 GCA_020540725.1 Lachnospiraceae bacterium EP-SM-12S-S03 | reverse complement strand
AAAGCAATATTCAATTAAAATATAGTAACTATGTGGCTTTCAGCCACTTTCACGGCTACGCCGTGAATAATCCAGGTTTATCATATATGAGAAAGAAAAATGAATTTTTAAGAATCTCTGGCATGAGAAAAAATGAAAGGAGAAAAATTATTAAATCTGAAGTGAAAATTCAGATATTGCCCCCTATGTTAATAGCGATTATTTTTGGACTATTACATTGCCTTGCTTATACAAACGAATATATCAGAAGAAGTAAAATAACTTTCAAATTATTAGACAAATATGAGAATCCAAGTATACTTTGGATTCTGCCACAAGAAATTATATATATAGGTTTCATAGGAGTATTTACTTTTATTATATGCAAAGTAGTAATTAAATGGGTCGAAAATGATAAATAACATCATAATAGATTAAAAGTGTGATTTTGCTAAAAGCTGGAATTGTATTGGAAGAACTGGAGAAAGAAGAGAGACAGGATATGTGTGAAGCAATCAAGGCAATGATTGGAGAAGGGAAAGAAATAGGAAAAAGTGAAGGTCAAATGCTCGGCTGTATGCAAGAAGTTTCAACTTTCAAAGAATTAGGATACATCAATAAAATTAAGAGAGATTTTTCTTTGACGGAAGAGGAAACCAAGAAATATATGGAAGAATATTGGAAATAAAATTTTGAAGGAAAAGGGATTTTATTTGCAGGTTGGTTGGGAGAAAGATGATGTTTCAGATTGTATGGAAAAGTTTCCGAAAAAATATGAAGAACTTTTTGACATTTTTTACAAGCACAATTGTAACAATTTGCGTTCTATTTCTTATGATGTATGTACAGGAATTACTCGAGAATATCGTACGTACCGGTATTTTTGTAAATCAGTTATCTGGTGATTTAGAAGTATTGATGAAAATATTGAGTTCCGCCCTTATCATAGTGGGAGTAGTTGTAATCGCATATTCTGTGCAGTTTTACATTTATTCGCGTATGAAAGATTATGGGATGCTGAAAATTCTTGGAATCAAAAGAAAAGATATGAACCGGATGCTTGTTCTCGAGTATGGTATTGGATGTATTTGTTCATGCGCAATTGGAATCGGAGCGGGACAGGTAATATCACTTGGTATTGGAAAGGTATTCGAGAATTTACTTGGTGTTTCGTTTATAGAGAAGATTGAAATGACGAATGTATATAAGTATACAATCATAATTTGTATGCTGATAATTCTGTTATCGGTGATTGTGATTTCCATTATCCTGTCTGAAAGAGAACTTTCTACAATTCTAAAAGGAACAGTAGTGAAAGAACGAAGAATCGTCACTTCAAAGGCGCTTATCTTGTTTGTGTTTGGACTTGTGATTATGATCGCAGGTATGATACTTGTGTTTAGATGTGAAAACCTGTATATACAAAATTATTTATTACTGCTTTTTTATGTTGGATTTGGAATTGCTTTTATATTCGGAACTGGATATTTTTTTGAAAAATACAGAAAGAGCCAAAGATATTTTGGAAAAATACTTGTGTGGAATGACTTGTATCATTATTTTAATTCGAATAAATATATGATTTTGATACAGACGTTGATCGGAGTGATTGTTATATATTTTTCGTCCTTTTTCCTTGCGGGAATTATGGGAAATGAAGGGGAAGCATATCCAAATGATATTCTATGTATCTATCAAGAGGGAAGTCCATTGAAGAAAGTGATTCAAGAAAGTTGGGGAATGGAAGGAATTTCTTTCCCATTTATAGAAGTGAATTCAGATTTTTGTGAGGGTCGAATTGGTATCTCTGCAAGTTGCTATCGGCAGAACTTTGGTAAAGATGCAAGACTTACAGAAGGTGAAATTATTAGTATATGTGACATAGAGAATATGCAAAGTTTGCGGAAAGAGGAAACAACGAAAAAGAGTAAAAAAATATATTTTGAAAATATGGAAGAAGGAGAGAACTACACCGTTAAGTCTGAGACAATAGAGAACCGTTTGGGATTTGGTTTTGGAGGTATGGTTATATTTTCAGATACTGTTTTTGAAAACATAAGACAGGATATAGGAAAGCAAAAGGAAATGTTACTTCTGAATGTGGAAGAAAGTAAACTGGATGATATGACCGTATGGTTGGAAAAGCAGCCACAAAACATGGTGGAGACGATATTCTCCAAGCAGACGGAAAATGAGAACAGAAAAAGAGAAAATACCTTGGCGGTAGTCGTTTTGTTTCTAGTAGACGCTACCATTCTTTTCTTTGGTATGTTTATACAATGGTTAAAAACATTTTCAGATTCCAAACGATTGCAGGATAAATACTCATTTTTAAAAACGGCTGGAATGCAGGAAAAGGAACTAAAAAAGACTTTGAAAAGCGAAATTGCTATTCCAATTTACATAGAAATTATATGTTCGATTCTTATTGGCGGAATTTTTGCCGGAAAGAATTTGTATGGTGAGTGGAGAATTTTCTTTTTATTGATATTGGTGTACTTTTTACTTCAATATCTGTTTTTGCGGAGTATGAGGATCTGGGTTTTGAGAAAAATGGAGGAACAAATATTATGAAAGAAGTGTTAAAAGTAGAGGATTTGATCCGGAATTATAAAAAGCCGAATAAAAAGGAAGGCGAAGAAGACATCAAGGTCTTGAAAGGAATCAACTTTACAATTCACGAAGGAGAATTTGTCGGTATTATGGGAAAATCAGGTTGTGGCAAAACAACATTACTGAAGGTGCTTGGAATGATCGATTATGCGACAGATGGAAACATTTATTTTAATGGACGTGATGTAGATGACTTATATGGAGATGAACTTGCGGATATTAGACGGCAGGATATCGGATTTATTTTTCAGGACTTTTATCTGATGGATAGCCTTTCGGTAAAAGAAAATATTATGCTTCCCATGATTTTGGATAAAGTAGATCCTGCTCTTATGAAGAAAAAAGCACAACAGTATGCGGAACTTTTTGGAATTGAACATCTTTTAGAGAAAAATCCGTATGAATTATCGGGAGGGGAAAAGCAGAGAGTTGCAATCTGTCGTGCTCTTATTAATGATCCGGATCTGATTCTTGCGGACGAACCAACCGGAAATTTGGATTCCAAATCAGGAAAAACGGTTATTGATACGATGGAGAAGATTAATCATGAGATGGGAAAAACCATTGTGATGGTCACACATGATCCGAAGATGGCAAGTTATTGCAATCGAGTGATTCTTCTGAAAGACGGAGTAGTATTGGAGGAGTTGGAGAAGAGCAATTCTGGAGAAGAATTTTACTATATGATTATTGAAAAGATGGATATTCTATAGTGATCATAGACGCAGCAGTTTTGAACTGTTGCGTTTTTGTGTCGAATTATGGTATTATACAGAAGAGTATGCAATTTTTTATACTGAGAGGAGGATTTTCTTGATTACAATTAATAATTATGTTAGGGCAGAGAGCTTGGAACAGGCATATGATTTAAACCAGAAGAAATCAAACAGAGTACTGGGAGGAATGATGTGGATGCGCCTTGGGAAGGGCAGAGTTCATACAGCCATCGATTTATCAGGACTTGGATTAGATACTATAGAAGAGAATGAAGAAGAGTTTAAAATTGGATGTATGTGTACTTTGAGAAGTCTGGAACTTCATGAAGGACTAAACACATATTTTCAAGATGCACTCAAGGAGAGTGTGCATCATATTGTCGGTGTGCAATTCCGCAATGGTGCAACAGTAGGTGGAAGTGTGTTTGGAAGATTTGGATTTTCGGATGTTTTGACTGTGCTTTTGTCATTGAATTCTTATGTAGAACTTTACAAAGGCGGAATTGTACCGCTGCATGAATTTGTACATATGGAGAGAGACAACGACCTTCTTGTTCGCGTGATTGTGAAGAAAGATAATCGCCAGGTGCGTTATTTAACAGAGCGTGCTACTGCTACAGATTTTCCGGTGATTGCATGTGCAGTTTCCCGTGTGGAAAATGAATGGAAAGTATCTGTTGGGGCAAGACCGATGAAAGCAATGCTTGTGACGGAGAAAGCAGAACTTACATGTGCAGAAGATGCAGAAGCATTTGCAAAGAGGGTGGCAGATGCATTTACATATGGAACCAATATGCGTGGAAGCAAAGAGTATAGAAAGCATTTGGCTGAAATACTGATCAGACGTGCAGTAAAATCATTGATGGAGGAGTGCTAAAATGGAAATAAAGTTTGTTTTAAATGGGAAAACGGTTACAGCCTCTGTTGATGCAGATACAACCTTGCTGCATCTTGTAAGAGAAAAGGGATGCTATAGCGTGAAATGCGGATGCGAGACAACGAATTGTGGACTTTGTACCGTGTGGGTAGACGGAAAGCCACAGTTATCCTGTGCAATGCTGGCAGCAAGAGTTGATGGAAGAGAAGTAACTACTTTGGAAGGACTTCAGGATGAAGCGGCAGAATTTGGCTCTTTTCTTGCGAAAGAAGGGGCAGAGCAGTGCGGCTTCTGCTCTCCTGGATTCATTATGAATGTACTTGCTATGGTAAGAGAACTTGAGAATCCAAAAACAGAGGAGATAAAAGAATATTTAGAAGGAAATTTATGCCGTTGTACAGGATATATGGGACAACTCCGGGCGATCCAAAAGTACTTAGAGATGAAAAGGGGGACAAAATAATGAAGATGGTAAATCAGGCAGTGCCGAAAGTAGACTCCCAGGCTCTGGTAACCGGAAAACCGGTGTATACAGATGATATTGCGCCTAAGGACTGTCTTGTTGTTAAGGTGCTTCGAAGTCCGTATGCACATGCATTGATTCAGAATATCAACACCGATATCGCAATGAAAGTTCCGGGAGTAGAATGCATCCTTACTTATAAAGACTGTCCGGACAAGCGTTTTACAATGGCAGGCCAGACATATCCGGAACCAAGTCCGTATGACAGATTGATTTTGGATCAGAGAGTTCGCTTTGTAGGGGATGCGGTTGCAATTGTAGCGGGTGAAACGGAAGAGGCAGTTACGAAGGCTTTGAAATTGATCAAAGTAGAATACGAAGTGTTGGAGCCGCTTTTGGATTTTAGAAAAGCAAAGGATAATAAAATTCTGATACATCCGGAGGAAAACTGGAAGAGTCTGTGTCCGGTTGGAGCGGATAATAAGAGAAACCTATGCGCCCATGGAGGCGAAGAACATGGAAATTTGGAAGAAGCATTTGCCAAGTGTGATTATATCGTAGAAGAAACATACCATACAAAAGCAAATCAGCAGACTATGATGGAAACGTTCCGTACCTATACGTATAAAGATTTGTATGGAAGGTTGAATGTAGTGTCTTCCACGCAGGTTACATTTCATGTGAGAAGAATTCTTTCTCACGCGCTGGACATTCCAAAATCACAGATCCGTGTTATCAAACCGCGTATTGGTGGTGGATTTGGTGCGAAACAAACAGTCGTAGCGGAAGTATATCCGGCGCTTGTAACGATGAAAACGGGGAAACCGGCAAAGATCATTTACACAAGAGAAGAATCCATGATCGCTTCTTCACCGAGACACGAGATGGAGATCACGGTTCGCGTAGGAGCGACAAAAGATGGAATCGTGAAGGCGATTGATATGTATACGCTATCCAATACCGGGGCTTTCGGGGAGCATGGGCCGACTACAGTAGGATTGTCCGGACATAAAGCGATTCCGCTTTATGGCAATACGGAAGCATTCCGTTTTGCCTATGATGTGGTATATACGAATGTAATGTCAGCAGGAGCCTATCGCGGATATGGTGCCACACAGGGAATTTTTGCCATGGAATCTGCAATGGATGAACTTGCAGCAAAGATGGGAATAGATTCTGCGGTACTTCGTGAGAAGAATATGGTAAAAGAAGGACAGGTTATGCCGGCATATTACGGAGAGACGGCAAATAGTTGTGCTTTGGATCGTTGTTTTGCCCGAGCGAAAGAAATGATTGGATGGGACGAAAAATATCCGGCAAAAGATATGGGAAATGGAAGAGTAAGGGCTGTGGGAGCGGCGCTTGCAATGCAAGGATCATCCATTTCAGTGGTAGATAATGCATCCGTTGCGATTAAAGTCAATGACGATGGATTTTACAGTCTGATGATCGGCGCTTCCGACATGGGAACAGGATGTGATACGATTCTTGCACAGATGGCGGCAGATTGTCTGGACTGCGATATGGATAATATCGTTGTGTCAGGTGTGGATACGGATATTTCTCCTTATGATTCCGGTTCTTATGCCTCCAGTACAACGTATTTGACGGGGATGGCAGTTGCCAAGACATGTCAGGTACTGGTGGATAAGATCATTGACAAAGGTGCAAAGTATTTAGAGTGTCCAAAGGAGGAAACAGAGTTTGACGGTAAGAAAGTCTTCCATAGAGAAAGCGGGAAAGAGATTTCCTTAAAAGAAATCGGAAATCGTGTGATGACAAATAATGATGATGCTTTATATGCGTCAGAATCCTGTTCTTCTCCTGTTTCTCCGCCACCGTTTATGGCTGGTATTGCAGAAGTGGAAGTCGATAAAGAGACGGGCCATGTGGAACTGATCGACTATGTTGCAGTTGTAGATTGTGGAACTGTTGTGAATCCGGCGCTTGCTAGAGTGCAGACAGAAGGCGGTATTGCCCAGGGAATCGGTATGGCACTCTATGAGGATGTGGTGTATGACAAAGGAGGAAACGGAAGAAACTATAGTAACTCCTTTATGCAGTATAAGATTCCAAGTCGTTTGGATGTGGGAACAATCCGTGTAGAGTTTGAAAGCAGTTATGAGCCGACAGGTCCGTTTGGAGCGAAATCCATCGGTGAAATTGTAATCAATACACCTTCACCTGCTATTGCAAACGCAGTATACAATGCAGTTGGTGTACGTGTACGTGAACTTCCGATCACAGCGGAAAAAATATATTGGGGCATGAAGAAATAATGAGAATACATTTCATATTACTGGCGGCTGGAAACAGCCGCCGCTTTGGCAGTAACAAATTGTTATCCGTATTAAATGGAAAACCGATGTATCGTTATCTGACAGATCGTTTGGATCAAATGAATCTGGATTTTATTGGTAAGAAAATCGTGGTAAGCCAGTATGAGCAGATACGAGAATCGTTAAGGGAAAGATCCTATATCCCGGTTGCAAATATGGAACCGGAACTTGGAATCTCCCATTCCATTTGTATGGGAATTGCTGCGCTGCAAAAGGCAGGAATCGGAGAAGAGGATGGAATCTGCTTTTTTGTATGTGATCAGCCATATTTGGAACGAAGAACAATGGAACGCTTCTTAGAAGGATATGTATGTTCGGGAAAAGGAATCGGCTGTGTTGGAACTGGAAAGGAACTAGGGAATCCGGTTGTGTTCCGTACAAAATATTTGAAAGAACTTTGCCTATTAACCGGAGATACGGGAGGAAAGAGTGTTGTAAAAAAACATCTGGAAGATACCTATGTATTTCAGGTGGAAGAACGGGAGCTTCAGGACATTGATTATCGAAAGAAACCATTTGTCATGGTTCGAGGAGGCGGAGATCTGGCAAGCGGGGTCATTCATCGTATGTATCGGGAAGGATATAGGGTACTTGTGCTTGAAACAGAAAAACCTGCATGTATCAGGCGCCAGGTAGCATATGGAGAAGCGGTTTATGATGGGAAAACAGAAGTGGAAGGGGTATGTGCGATCCATATTTCTGAATTGAATGAGAGAAAAAAGTGTTGGGAAGAAGGTAAGATTCCGGTTTATGTTGATGAAGAGGGACGCGCCATTGATCTTCTGAAACCGGATGTGGTTGTAGATGCCATCATTGCCAAGAAAAATCTGGGGACGAAAAAAGATATGGCGCCGCTTACGATTGCGCTTGGTCCCGGATTTCGAGCGGGAGAAGATGTGGATGTCGTGGTAGAAACCATGCGTGGAGAAACACTTGGGAAAAGGTACCGGAAGGGGAGTGCCCTCCCCAATACAGGAGTTCCCGGGATGATTGGCGGCTATGCAGAAGAACGAGTCATCCATGCTCCTTCAGACGGGCAAATCCGGGCGGAACACCAGGTGGGTGACAGGGTACGAAAAGGAGAAATACTGGCTTATGTAGGCAATACTCCGGTATATGCCACCATAGACGGAATTTTGCGAGGATTGATTCGGGAAGGGTTTTCAGTGACAAAAGGACTGAAAATCATGGATATTGATCCGAGATTGGAAGCGCTGGACCAATGTTTTCTTATCTCAGATAAAGCAAAGAAGATTGCCAACAGTGTATATGAAACTGTCAGACATTGGGAGGAAGAAAATGAAATTTTATCATTCGGGGAGCGGAAGGAAATTCACTAGAATCTGCGAAGCGATTGAATGGAATCCGGAAGAGCACCATATGATTTCCTTTGTGGGAGCCGGAGGAAAAACTACTTTCATCTACGCCATGGCAGAAGAATTGAAAGAAATGGGATACCGGGTTATCATTACGACCACAACCCATATGGCAAAGCCGGAACATGATTTTCGGGAGTGTCCGCTAATATCGGCGTTGAATCCGGGAGAGTCCATAACAGTAGGAACAGATTGTAAGAATGGGAAAATAGCCGGACCACATGGGACAGATGTTAAGGATTTGCTCTCTAAAGCAGATGTAGTTCTTGTAGAAGCAGATGGATCCAGAAGAAAACCATTGAAAGTTCCGGCGGCGCATGAACCCGTCATTCCCAAGGGGACAGATTTACTGATCGGAGTCTTGGGATATAACAGTGTGGGGAATACGATAGAAGAAGTTTCTCACAGAGCCAAGGATGTGGCAGCATTTTTGCAAAAGGAGACAAAAGATATTGTTACAGTGCAAGATATGCAAAAGATATCTTTCGACAGGAGGGGGCTTTTGAAAGACGTCGCATGCCCATATCGTATTGTTTGGAACCGATGGAGAAAAGAAGAGATAGATGTAGGAACTGGATTTTCCATACTTTTTTGTGAAGAAGAATAAATTTTTTGCATCTTAGATGAGAAGTGTGTTAAGATACAGAATAGATACTAGAAGATGAATATACCAAGGGGAGGTATTGTAATGAAAGCAGCAATTATTGTAGCAAGTACATCAGGGTATAAAGGAGAGAGGGAGGACAAAAGCGGACCGGCAGTTTTAAGGTTGTTAAAACAGTTTGGCTTTGAAGTGAAATTTTTGAAGGTGCTTCCGGATGATGCGGTGATTCTTTCGGAAGTCATGAAGAAACTGGCGGATCATCATCTTGCGGATTTGATCGTTACATCCGGCGGAACCGGATTTGCGAAGGATGATTGTACACCGGAAGCGACTCTTGATGTTATCGACAAAGAAATCAGAGGAATTCCGGAGGCAATGCGGGCATACAGCATGCGATTTACGAAACGTGCCATGCTTTCAAGAGCTGTGGCAGGTATCCGTAAGGACACCATGATCGTGAATCTTCCGGGGAGTCCAAAAGGGGCAACAGAATGTTTGGAATTTATTCTTCCGGAACTTGTGCATGGTGTGGAGATTCTCACGGGAGAAGCAAAAGAATGTGCCCGTGATTAAGGAGGAACTGATAAGTTGATGGAGTTGTGGGTTGTTCTGTTCGTTGTGTTTGGCGCTTTTTTCCTTCTGATTGTTCAGTTCTCATATAGCAATCGGATGCGAAAAGGAAGATGGCGGGAAAGATTCCAAAGAGAATGGGGAACTATACCGGATAGAGAATATGATTATACAGAACTTGATAAGATTTCCAGATATTTCTATTACAATCTGAAAAAAGGAAGAATACCGGAACCGTACATTGACGATATTACATGGAATGATCTGGATATGGACAGTATTTATGCTTATGTAAATCATACGAGGTCATCTCCGGGAGAAGAATATCTATATTACCTTTTGAGAACACCGGTGACAGAACAGGGGAAACTGGATGAAAGAGAGCGGTTGATGAAGTTTTTTCAAACACATGAGAAAGAACGTCTGGATCTAGAACTCTGTTTTGCGGAAATCGGATGTACAAGGAAATTTGCGATCAGCGATTATGTAGATTTGCTTCTTACTTTGAAAAAAGAGAGCAATATGCTTCATTACCTGGCAATCGGAACAATTCCCGTGGGATTGATTCTAATGACAATTCTTCCGGCAGGAATTGGTTTTCTGATCATGATTGCACTCCTTGTATTTGATATTGTACAGTATTACAAGCGAAAGGGTGAGATTGACCCATATCTTACAACGTTCGGCCATATTATGAAGATGCTGGACGCAAGCAAAGAATTGTCAGAGTTTGGAATAGACGAGATTCAGAAATATACACAACAGATTGAAAATGCACGAAAGAAATTTCATAAGTTCAAGCGGGGAGCTTTTATTCTGATGTCGGGAAGAAGGGCAACCGGAAGTCTTACAGATATGGTTCTTGACCTTATCAGAATGATGACCCACATAGATTTGTTAAAGTTTAATTCCATGTTGGAAGAAGTAAAAAAATATGTGGAAGACATTGATATTTTGGTAGAGAATATCGGATTTTTGGACGCAATGATTTCGGCTGCTTCTTTCCGGGAGAGTCTTCCGATTCATGGGATTCCGGAATTTATAACTACGGAGAAAGCATTTGTGGAGATTCATGACGTATATCATCCTATGATTCCGGATCCTGTGGCCAATTCTATTTCAGAGAACAGAAGTGTGCTCTTGACAGGGTCAAACGCATCTGGGAAATCTACGTTTTTAAAGACTATTGCGATCAATGCAGTGATTTCCCAAAGTCTGAATACGTGTATTGCCACTTCTTATAAGGCAAGTTTTTTCCAGATTTATTCTTCTATGGCTTTGAAAGATAATCTGCAAGGAAATGAAAGCTATTATATTGTGGAAATCAAATCTTTGAAGAGAATATTGGGACATGCGGAAGAGAAACTTCCGATGCTTTGTTTTGTAGATGAAGTTTTGAGAGGTACAAATACTTTGGAGAGAATTTCTGCTTCTTCGCAAATATTGAAAAGTCTTGTCAGAGATAATGTATTGTGTTTTGCCGCAACTCACGATTTGGAATTGACGCAGATTCTTGAAAATGATTACAGTAATTATCATTTTCAAGAAGAAATCCGGGATAATGACGTGCTTTTCAATTATCAGTTATATAGGGGAAGAGCAGTATCGAGAAATGCAATCAAACTGTTAAATATTATCGGGTATGACAAAGACATCATAGAAAATGCAGAATGGACAGCGGCGCATTTCCTTGAGACGGGAGAATGGTCGTTATAGGGGAAGAAATATGAATGTAAAGATTTATACAGATGGCGCGGCGAGAGGAAACCCGGATGGACCGGGTGGATTCGGAACTGTGCTGGAATATGTAGACTCCAAGGGAGAACTTCATGTGAAGGAAATCTCCCAAGGATATAAGAAAACAACAAATAACCGCATGGAGCTGATGGCAGTGATTGCTGGACTTGAGGCATTGAACCGCCCGTGTAATGTAGAACTCTATTCGGACTCCAAGTATGTGGTGGATGCATTCAATCAGAGGTGGATTGACGGATGGCTTAAGAAAGGATGGAAACGGGGCAAGAATGAGCCTGTGAAAAATGTGGATTTGTGGAAACGACTTTTAAAAGCAAAAGAGCAGCATCATGTAACGTTTATCTGGGTCAAAGGGCATGATGGTCATCTGCAGAATGAACGATGTGATACTTTGGCCACAACGGCGGCAGACGGAGAAAATCTCATTGACGATGTGGTGGAATCATGATAAAATAATAAACTGATGTATAAGTAAGACAGACGGTCGCAGCTGCAAGTGCCGAAAGGCCGCAGGTGAGGAAAGTCCGGGCTTCATAGGGCAGGATGCCGGATAACGTCCGGTGGAGGCGACTCCAAGGATAGTGCAACAGAAATGTACCGCGTTAGCAATGAGCCATGCAGATTGGCGGGGCAAGCGATTCGAGTTACAAGCATGGCTCATGGATTATAGAGAGACAAGTCTTCATGGCTCATTGCTGACGTAAGGGTGGAAGGGCAGTGTAAGAGACTACCGCCTTGCCGGTAACGGCAGGGGCATATGTAAACCCCATCCGAAGCAAAACCGAATGAAAACGATGTGGCGGCCCGTCACGTTTTAGGTAGGTTGCTTGAACCTGTCGGCAACGACAGGTCTAGATAGATGACCGTCCAACGACATAACCCGGCTTATCGTCTTGCTTATACAAAAGAGTAGGTTGTATAGATTGTATACAGCCTACTCTTATTTTCTAGAATGCTATTTCTTCTTATATCTCTGCTCACAGTATTTACATCTGTATTCTTCTTTTTCTGGATCAGTCAGAACGAATACCTGATCCAAACCTTGTTCAACAGAAGTGATACATCTTGGATTTTTGCAGCGAATTACGTTTGTGATCTGTTGTGGAAGAGAAAGTTCCATTTTTGCTGTGATTTTATTCTGTTGAATAATGTTCACTGTAATGTTGTGATCGATAAATCCTAAAATATCAAGGTCAATGACATCGATCGGACACTCGATTTTCATGATATCTTTTTTTCCCATCTTATTGCTGCGTGCATTTTTAATGATTGCAACGGTACAGTCTAATTTATCTAATTTCAGATATTTGTAAATGTCCATGCTTTTTCCGGCCTGGATGTGGTCAAGAACAAATCCTTCTTCAATACTGCTAACATTTAATGTACTGCTCATAGTATGTATACTCCCTTCTTATGATACGTGAATGTCTAAAAGTGTCAGAATCAATGCCATACGCACATATACGCCATATTGTGCTTGCTTAAAGTAGAGGGCACGAGGATCATCATCTACTTCTACCGCAATTTCATTTACTCTTGGCAGTGGGTGAAGGACGATCATATCTTTCTTTGCGAGATCCATTTTTGCTGCGTCTAAAATATAGAAATCTTTCATGCGTACGTAATCTTCTTCGTTAAAGAAACGTTCTTTCTGTACACGTGTCATGTAAAGCATATCCAACTTACCAATGGCAGCTTCCAGACTTTCAACTTCTTCGTACGGAATATTGTTTTTGTCAAGTACATCTTTGCGAATGTATCCTGGAAGACGGAGCTCTTCCGGTGAAATCAGAATGAAACGGATATTTTCATATCTCACGAGTGCGTGAATCAGGGAATGCACAGTACGACCGAATTTCAAGTCACCGCAAAGACCAATTGTCATATTGTCGAGACGTCCTTTTTCTGAACGGATCGTAAGTAAATCTGTTAAAGTCTGTGTCGGATGCTGATGCCCCCCATCACCTGCATTGATAACAGGAATTCTGGAATGTAGAGATGCAACAAGAGCAGCACCTTCCTTTGGGTGTCTCATTGCGGCAATATCTGCATAGCAGGAAGCCATTCGAATGGTATCTGCAACACTTTCCCCTTTTGCGGCAGAGCTTGAGTCAGCAGATGAAAAGCCGAGAACGCTTCCGCCAAGATTCAACATAGCTGCTTCATGACTTAGTCTTGTTCTGGTACTTGGCTCGTAAAACATGGTGATGAGCTTTTTCCCTTCGCAGGCATGTGCATATTTGTCTGGATGAGCTTCAATGTCATTGGCGAGATCCAGAAGTTGGTTGGTTTCTTCCACAGAAAAATCGAGTGGGTTCAGTAAATGTCTCATAATTGTCCTCCTAACTGTGTATATCAAATTTGTCTTTCGGAATCTACATAAAACCGCAATCAAAGTTCACCACTGCATACTCAGAAAACATTGGAATCTGATGAAAAATATTTGTGTTATAATTACGGGTAAAATTTGTTACGAATTTATTTAGAAAAGAAATGCATTTAATTATTATATAATCTGTATAAAGTGAGTTGTCAGAAAATAAAAATGAAGGAAATAGCTTATCTAATGAAATGAAATACTCAAACTTTAGGCGCTTAATTTTCTTCATGATTATTCCTCCCATCTACACATTTTTAATATCATATAATAAAATGAAACATTTTTCAACCTCTTTTCACATTATTTTGTTTTTAAAATTTTTTCATATAGAAGACCGGCACCAAACCATAGCGGAGCATAGTCCAGACGGATCAATCCGTTTATGTTAAATCTCGCATCACTGTAATCCCAGGGACACATATTATACTTGCGTAATAATGAACCGGTAAGGAATTCACCGATAAAAATACAGCATGTGTAGATGCATCCTCGTATCCATGCATTTTGATATTTGAGTAATTTGCTGACTGGTGAAAAAAGGCTTGCCAGACCATATATCGGGAACATCCAAATGGAAGTCTGCCCCATTAATTTGAATTGTTTGCGGCGGAAGGAGTGAAGGGCAGTGAAAATGATTTCCATGCACCAGCCAACAGTTCCGCATAAGATAAATTTGTTTTTCATGTTACAAGTATTGTATGAAAACGTAGATTTTATACAAAAAGTGTATTATAATACAAAAAGAATTTTTACAGAGAGTGAAGGAGTGAGTTAGTATGTCGCTTGAAAATATCAGAGAGAAGCTGGATGTCATCGACAACCAGATTGTGGAATTATATGAAGAGAGAATGCGGCTTTGTGCGGAAGTTGGTTCGGATAAAGTAAAAACCGGAAAGAAAGTGTACGATAAAGAACGTGAAAACGAAAAACTGGCAGTTCTTACGGGAAAAGCATCGAATGAATTCAATAGAAGAGGAATTAAGGAACTGTTTGAACAGATCATGTCCATGAGCAGAAAATTGCAATATCAGATTTTAGGGAAACATGGAGTTTTTGGCAAAACCTCTTTTATAGAGTTACATACACTGGACAGTGAGAATTCCCGTCTTGTTTTTCAGGGGGTAGAAGGGGCATATAGTCAGGCGGCGCTTCAGCAGTATTTCGGAGAGAATCAGAATGTATTTCATGTAGATACGTTCCGGGATGCCATGGAAGCTATTGAAGAAGGATCGGCGGACTTTGCAGTTCTTCCGATTGAGAATTCTTCTGCCGGAGCAGTAAGTCAGGTGTATGATCTTCTTGTAGAGTTTGAAAATTATATTGTAGGAGAAGTGGTGATCCCAATCCGTCATGCACTTGTTGGGGTTCCGGGAACCGAACTTTCGGGGATTGAACGGGTGTATTCTCATCCACAAGGGTTGATGCAAAGTGCAAGATTCCTGGATGAACATAGAAGCTGGCAGCAGATCAGTGTTGCAAATACAGCAGTTGCGGCGAAAAAAGTGTTAGAAGATAATGACTGTAAGGAAGCTGCAATTTGCAGCGAATATGCTGCAAAGATTTATGGTTTGGATGTCCTTCAAAGAGAAATAAACAGCAGCGAGAATAATTCTACAAGGTTTATTATTGTGACAAATCAGAAAGTATTTTTAAAAGATGCAAAGAAAATAAGCATCTGTTTTGAAGTTGCGCATGAGAGTGGTTCCTTGTATCATTTGCTTTCACATTTTATTTATAATAATCTGAATATGACAAAAATCGAATCAAGACCGATTGAAGACCGACCATGGGAATATCGATTTTTCGTTGATTTCGAAGGAAACATGTCTGATGGCGCAGTGAAAAATGCCATTCGTGGGTTGCGGGAAGAAGCACGGAATTTGAAGATACTTGGAAATTATTAAGCAGGGAAGAAAAAGAAGGTTGAACGAATGAGAGTCAGTGAATTGATGGTGTACAGACATATGGACCATGATCAAGTATTGAAAAACATGGTGTTTCTTATGGAAGAATATGACAATGATTATTATAACAGAGAGGATTTGAAAGGGCTTTTGTATGAATGTGTCAATGAAATTCTGGAGCTTTCTGCAAGGCATGGTCTGGAAGGGAATCTTTGGCATACATATCTTACATTTCTTCTCGCAAATGACGAAAATGCATATAGTACGGCATGTGAAATTGTAGGAGAGGCTGACGGCAGCATTAATAAAGCGGCATCCCATGATTTCCGGATTTTTAAAGAATTGTTTGACTATGATCTTCAAAATCTGGCTGATAGTCTTTCGGCAGACGGCGTTTCCGTTTTGACAGAATATTCTGCCGGAAATGGACGGGGAAGCGTATTCAATCAAAGAATCAGAGACCGGATTTGTGAACTGGCGAAAGCGTTGGCAGAAACAAAAGATGTAGAGGAATTTAAGACAACGATCACTCAGTTCTATCAAGAATTTGGGGTTGGAAAGTTCGGACTTCACAAAGCGTTCCGCGTGGAGCATACAGAAGAGGGGGCGCAGATTATTCCGATTACAAAAACGGCACATGTCCATTTGGAGGATCTTGTCGGGTATGAAACGGCCAAGAAAAAGCTGGTGGAAAATACAGAGGCATTTGTATCAGGGAAAAAGGCAAATAACTGCTTACTTTTTGGAGATGCCGGAACCGGAAAATCTACATCGATCAAAGCGATCTTGAATCAGTATTATGACAGGGGACTCCGTATGATCGAGGTGTACAAGCATCAGTTTCAGGATTTGCATGATGTGATCGCACAGGTAAAAAACCGGAATTATAAGTTTATCATTTATATGGACGATTTGTCCTTTGAAGAATTTGAAATCGAATATAAATATCTGAAAGCAGTGATCGAAGGCGGGCTGGAGAAAAAGCCGGATAACGTCTTGATTTATGCGACTTCCAACAGACGTCATCTTATTCGGGAAACATTTCGAGACAAGAGTGATCGGGACGAAGAGTTACATACGAATGATACGGTGCAGGAAAAACTTTCCTTGTTTGCAAGGTTCGGAGTAACCATTTACTTCGGTGGACCAAGCAAGAAAGAATTCCAAAATATTGTAACAATGCTTGCAAAAAAGGCGGGAATCCAAATGTGTGAAGAGGAGCTTTTGCTCCAGGCAAACAAGTGGGAACTAAGCCATGGCGGATTGTCCGGAAGGACGGCGCAGCAGTTTATTGATTATCTGTTGGGAAAAGAATGACAAGATAGTTGTGACAAGGATTCAAAAGGAAGTTTCTATGTAATGAAAAGGTGTAAGGTCTTAACAGCTTAGTAAGACTTTACACCTTGATTTTTTACACTTGTTTTAACCCGCTGATATCAGAATCAATCATCAGCGAATAGTTTGTATAATATACAACAAATCCAGGTTTGCTTCCATTTGGTTTTTTCACATGTTTTTTCTCAACATAGTCAATCTCTACTTTTTCAGCTCCGCGGTTTTTGGAATAGTAGGCGGCAAGGCGGCCGGCTTCTTCAAAAGTTCTGTCCGGAAGCTCTTCGCCGTTTGTTTTTACGATTACGTGAGAACCCGGAACACCTTTGGCATGGAACCACCAGTCGTTTCCTACGGCAAAATGGAAGGTGAGCTCTTCATTTTGTAGGTTGTTTTTTCCAACGTACATGTGATAACCGTCACTGGAAAGATAATGAAATGGTTTGCTTATGATTTTCTCCTTTTTCTTTGTGTATTTTCGTCGAATAAATCCCGCCTGTGTTAGTTCCTCTTTGATTTGGATCAAATCATCTTCGCTCAAAGCGATATCGAGAGAGTTGCTGACGGATTCCAGGTAGGTGATTTCGTCTTTTGTTTCTTGAATTAGTTCACTCAACGCTTCAAAAGTACGCTTTTGCTTATTATACTTATCGAAATACTTTTTCGCATTTTCCATTGCAGTTTTCTGTGGATCCAGAGGAATAGTGATCATCTCATTCGTATAGTAATTGAGCGCGTCCAACTTTTTGGCACCTTCTTCCAATTCGTATCCATAAGTATGGATCAGTTCTCCGTATACTTTATATTTTTCACGGTTTTCGGTATCGCGCAATTGTTTGAATTGCAAGTCATATTTCTTACGGTTACGTTCTAAAGCAGTCTGCACAACACGGCGCAGATCTACGGACTTCTGTCGGATGCGGGTCAGATTATTTTTTTCTGCATAATAGGTTTCCAAAAGCTCTGAGACAGAAGAAAAATCCTTCTTTATATATAAATTAAAATGTGAGAGTGGAAGGGCTGCGAATTCCTTTGGCTCCGCCCCATTGTAATAAATCGCAGGTGCGAATTGTCCTTGCTTTACATTTTCAAAATACAAAGAAAACTGGTTGAACAGGTGGTGCATGATATCTTCGGATAAATCTTTTGGAGTGATTCCGGATTCTATGCCGGACAAATAGCAGATTTCTTCTGCAACAACAGGACTGACCCCGGTAAATGTTGTGTAAAGGGCTTTGGATAAATGTGCCGGTTTCTCTTGCAAAGATGAGATGAAAGCATCTTCTGAAACAGTAAGCGGATCCAGCTTTTCCATTGTATCAGGGATGAAATAGTCTCTTCCCGGAAGCACTTCTCTGACGGAACTCATCTGAGAAGAAACGTGTTTAATACTGTCGATGATCATTCCCTTATCATTGCAGAAAATGATATTACTGTGTTTTCCCATGATTTCTACGATTAATCGTTTCTTACATAAGTCACCAAGTTCATCCAGATGTTCAATCTCAAAGCAGATGATACGTTCCAGCTTCGGCTGATAAATCTTCGTGATTCGTCCATTATTGATATGTTTTCTTAAAAGCATACAGAAATTAGGGGCAGTCATAGGACTTGGTTTGTTTTCGTCTGTAAGGTAAATAAGAGGCAGGGAAGCGCTGGCAGAGATATAGAGCCTTTTCTGTCCCCGCGGCATTTTTATTGTAAGAAGCAGTTCATCTGCTTCCGGTTGTGCGATTTTGTTGATTCTTCCATCTAATATGGTGCCGTTCAGTTCGTGAACAACATTTGCAATTGTAATTCCATCGAAAGCCATAAATCGTTCCTTCTTTCTACTAAATAATAAAATCTTTAATAGTATAACACGGATGGAATCGTGAGTAAATGTACAGTTGAAAAGAGTAATAGAAATAACCTATAAATTTATGAGAAAAATCAATTAGACATTTGTGCGAAATGTATTAAAATATTTTATGGAAAATTTATAAAGGAACACAGGAGAGGAAAAATGAAAAAGAAAATGGTATCATTATTGCTCGTGGCAGCAATGGCAGTATCAATGCTTGCCGGTTGTGGCGGTAATTCTGACAAGAAAAGTGCAGGAAACGATAGCAAGGCAGAAACAACAGAAGACGGAGGAACATTTATTGTACCGATCAATTCAGATTCAGTTACGTGGATCAATCCATTTAATGCATACGGAAGTGACGACCAGTTGATTGCATTTTCTCCATGTTTCGATCCATTATTTATCGTAAATAAGGATGAAACAAGATGGTATCTGGCAGAAAGTCTGGAACCAACAGCAGAAGATGGATGTCACTATCAGTTGAAATTAAAGGATGGACTTACATGGCATGATGGAGAAGCAATTACAGCAGATGACGTAATCTTCTCAATCAAAGCGATCCAGGAACCATCCAACTCAGCAGATGCAAGTAATGTAAAATATGATGGAAACAATCTGCAGGCAGAAAAAGTGGATGATCTGACAGTGAATTTAACATTGGTTGCACCATATAGTGCGTTTGAGACAGAATTCGGACGTTTACAGATTTTCCCAGAGCATGCATTTGGCGGAGATATTCACATTATTGAAAATACAGAAGCTTTAAATGCAGGAATCGGGTCCGGCCCATTCAAATTAAAAGAGTGGAACCAGGGAGAAAGTATTGTATATGAAAGATATGATGATTACTACAGGGGAAAAGCAAGTCTTGATCAGGTAATTATTAAGACAATCACAGATGAAAGTGCTCAGGAAGCAGCACTTCAGAGTGGTGAGATTTCTGTGATGCGTATTACAAATCCAACAAAATTAGAGAAATACAAAAAGGATGACAATTACACAGTTTACAACATTCCGGAGGGGCGCTTAAATTACATGGCTTATAACTACCAAAGCCCGAACATGAAAGACATCAAAGCGAGAAAAGCAATTGCACTTGCATTGAATGTAGACGAGATTATTACAGGAGCATATGGCTCAGAAGAACTCGCACTTCCTGCAAAGAACTTCTGCGCTCCACAGAACTTATATTATAATGATGAGATGGAAGGTTACAAACAAGACATAGAAGAAGCTAAAAAACTTGCAAAAGAAACAGGTTTAACTGAAAAAACATTACATTATATTTACAACCAAAACAGACCAAATATGAAAGAAACAGCACAAGTCGTGCAGCAACAGTTAAAAGAAATTGGTGTTAATGTTGAAATCGAGGGATTAGACTCGCCGGCATTCTTCCCGAAATTATTTGCTTCCTGGCTTACAGGAACGCCAGTGGAAGATACATCCTGGGATCTTGCTTCTAACGGTATGGATCAGTTAAATGCCGATCCGGCTTCTAAATTGACATCCTGGACAGGCGATAATCTAGAAATCGGATTTTACGTAAGCCCGGAGACAAAAGAACTTTGGAAGAAAGCTTCCCAGGCTCTTACAGAAGAAGACAAAGATAAATATTACAAAGAACTTCAGGTACAGATGAATGAAGACTACTCTATGTATCCAATGGCAAATACAAACTATGTTATGGTTGCAAGAAAAGAATTCAAAGGACTTGATGAGATTCAGAGAGTACCGATATTTGAGGATTATTTAAAAATTACTATGGAGAAATAGTAAATCAAAAAAAGACCGTTCGGGTGTGAACGGTCTTTTGCTGAATTTGAAATGTTTGCAGATAGAAGGAGATGCAAAGTGAAAGAATATATTTTAAAACGCTTTTTACAATTGATACCGGTAGTAATCCTGGTAAGTGTTTTTTCTTTTCTGATTATACAGGCAGCGCCGGGAGACCCCATTCAAAACTATATCAAGCCGGGAATGACAGAGGATGAAATCCAAGCGATCAGAGTAGAATATGGAGTGGATGGAACGGTTGCAGAGCAGTATATTGTCTGGTTGAAACATGTACTGCAAGGAGATTTTGGAACATCTATTTATAAACATCGTCCGGTAGCGGAGATGATCGGAGAAAGATTACCTTCCACATTGATACTAATGGGATCGGCGCTATTACTGTCATTGCTTGTCTCTATACCGCTTGGATTATGGGCTGGTTTGAAAAAGAACAAATTAGCTGACAATATGATTAGTTTTCTGTCTTATCTCGGAATATCCATACCACAATTTTGGTTGTCCATGGTATTGATCATCATATTTGCGTTAAAGTTACAGTGGTTCCCAAGTGGTGGAATGCATACAACCAATGTAGATACATTTGGCGATATGGTTTGGCATATGGTACTTCCGGTTATCGTGTTGAGTTTGAACAATACTGCAATATTTACAAGGTATATCCGATCCAATACGATCACACAACTGGAAGAGGATTATGTAGTGACTGCCATAGCCAAAGGAACAAATAAGAGAAAAGTGTTAAGAAGACATGTGTTAAAGAATTGTCTGTTACCGATTATTACATTGGCAGGGATTAATATTGCAGGTCTCGTATGTGGATCTTTCGTTGTGGAAAGTATTTTTTCATGGCCAGGAATCGGAAGGCTTGCAATGGATGCGGTAACATCTAGAGACTATCCGGTCATTATGGGATTCACAATGTTCTCCTGTATCATTTTGATATTAGGAAACTTTTTGGCAGATATATTGTATGCAGTAGTAGATCCTAAAATCAGACAAGGAATGGGTAGAAAAAATGGATAATAGAACAGAATATGAAATACAGAATGATAGTTTTCAACGAGTAAAAAAAGAAGAGAAAAAAATCAGTGCAAAATATGGCAGAGGATTGATCGGAGATGTGATCCAATCTTTAAAAGAAAATAAACTTGCAATTATTTGTACGATGATTTTACTGCTTATTCTGATCAGTGCTGTGATTGCCCCACTTTCACCGTACGATCCGGATAAACAGGATGTTATGCAGAAATTGTTATCGCCGTCTTCTAAACACTGGTTTGGTACAGATGAATTAGGAAGAGATTATTTCACGCGCGCATTGTATGGAGGAAGAATTTCTCTTTCTGTAGGATTTTTATCGATGCTTTTATCGACAACGATTGGTACATTAATCGGAACGATCAGTGGATATATGGGTGGAAAGATAGATATGTTACTGATGCGTTTTACAGATATTTTTATGTCCGTGCCAAGTTTTTTGCTTATGGTTGTAATCAACTCACTTTTTCCGCCAAAAGTATATTCCATGATTATTATTCTTGGATTGTTTGAATGGTGTCAGATTGCCCGGATTACGCGTGCAGAAACATTGTCTTTAAAGGAAAAAGACTTTGTTATCGCATCCAGGCATTTGGGAGCGGGACATTTTGAAATTATTTTCAAGCATATCATACCAAATATGACTTCTTCTATTATTGTTGCAGGAAGTCTTGCAGTGGCAAGAGCGATTTTGACAGAGTCAGCATTAAGCTTTATGGGACTTGGAGTGCAGCTTCCGAAAGCATCCTGGGGAACAATGCTTCAAGGAGCGCAGGTGTATATTATGGACATGCCCACATTGGCTATTTTCCCGGGATTATTTATTGTCCTTACAGTATTAAGCTTTAATGTGATCGGAGATGCGCTTCGCAATGCGCTAGAACCGAAAATGGTCAAGTAGGAGGTAGGGAAATTGGAAAAAATATTAGAAATTGAAAATTTAAGAGTATCTTACCATACTTACGCAGGAGAGGTTCAGGCAGTAAGAGGAGTATCCTTTGATGTGAATAGAGGAAAAACACTTGCAATCGTAGGTGAATCCGGATGTGGGAAATCAGTAACGTCCAAGACGATCATGGGATTGATTCCAACTCCGCCGGGAGAAATCAAAGAAGGAAGCAAGATTTTATTTGACGGGAAAAATATATTGGAACAATCGGAAAAAGAATGGTGTGATTACCGTGGGTCTCAGTGTTCCATGATATTTCAGGATGCACTCACTTCTTTAAATCCAACGATGAATATCGGAAAACAGATTGTAGAAAACATACGAAACCATAATAAGATTGATAAGGCAGAAGCAAGAAAACGTGCAATGACAATGCTTCGTCTTGCCGGAATTCCAGATGAAGAAATGTGTATGAAAAAATATCCGCACGAATTGTCTGGAGGCATGCGTCAGAGAGTAATGATTGCAATTGCACTATCGGGTAATCCGAAAGTTCTGATTGCAGATGAGCCGACAACAGCTCTTGATGTTACGATACAGGCGCAGATTATCGAGCTTATGAAAAGCATTCAGGAACAGTTTGGAACAACGATTATTTTAATCACACATGATCTCGGAGTTGTGGCAGACATTGCAGACCGAATCGTAGTTATGTATTCGGGTAAAGTTGTTGAAGAAGGAAAAAGCAGAGAAATTTTCTTCGGTCATAAACATCCATATACGTGGTCGCTTTTAAAAGCTGCACCAAGTCTGGAACTTGGAAAAGAGGAAAAATTAGTATCAATCGAAGGTACTCCTCCGGATCTGATTGATCCACCGGTAGGTTGTCCGTTTGCAGCAAGATGTAAATACTGCATGAAAGCTTGTCTGGAAGCAATGCCTCCGCAATTTGAATTCGAAGAAGAACACAAAGTGGCCTGTTGGCTTTACCATCCGGAATCGGGATACGCAAATATTCGGTTTGAGGAGGAAACAGAAGATGAATAGACAAAATCCAATATTGGAAGTAAAACATTTAAAGAAGTATTTTCAAATCGGTCCGAAAAAAGTAGTGAAGGCGGTAGACGATGTTTCTTTCACTATCTATGAAGGAGAAACATTGGGCATCGTGGGAGAATCCGGATGTGGGAAAACAACTTGTGGAAGAACTTGCGTCGGTGTGTATGACAAAACAGATGGACAGGTATTGTATAAAGGGAAAGATATTCATAAATTAAATGCTGCCGGAAGAAAAGAATTGACGAAACACGTGCAAATGATTTTCCAAGATCCGTATTCTTCTTTGGATCCGAGGTTAAAGGTGCATGATATTGTTGCAGAAGGAATGAGAATTCATAAGTTAACAATGTCAAAAGAGCAGGAAAGACAGGCGGTACAAGATTTGTTAAGACAAGTCGGATTGAATCCGGAACACGCAAGCCGTTATGTGCATGAATTTTCTGGTGGACAGAGACAGAGAATCGGAATTGCCAGAGCGCTTGCCGTGAATCCGGAATTCCTTCTGTGCGACGAACCGATTTCAGCACTGGATGTATCTGTACAGGCACAGGTTGTTAATCTGCTTGTGGAATTACAAAAAGAACGCGGATTAACAAGTATTTTTATTGCACATGATCTTTCTATGGTAAAATATATTTCAGACAGGGTTGGTGTAATGTATCTTGGAAATATGGTAGAACTGGCAGAAACAGAGGAATTATATTCGAACCCGCTGCATCCTTATACAGAAGCATTGCTTTCCGCAATTCCTATTCCGAACCCAGATATAGAAGAGACACGGGATAGGATTCAACTGGATGGGGAAGCTCCAAGTCCGGTGAATGTAAAAGAAGGATGCCGTTTCTGCACAAGATGCAGATTTGCGGAAGATATTTGTAAATCAAAAACGCCACAGCTTCAGGTAGTTAGAGAAAATCATTTGGTAGCCTGTCATTTGTACGAACAAAAAATGGATGAGAATCAGGAGAAAAAAGATGCATAATTTTGACAGAAAAATTGAACGAAGAGGATCGAACTGCGTAAAGTGGGACGCCGAGTTTGTAACAGATAAAGTAATGCCAATGTGGATCGCAGATATGGATTTTGAAGTGGCTCCGGCAATTCAGAGAAATTTACAGGAACGGGTTGCACACGGTGTATTTGGATATCAGTTTTTGTCAGACAGATATTATGAAGCGACCATGGACTGGATGAGGAGAAGACACGACTTTCATGTGGAGAAAGAATGGATCGCTTATGTTCCAAATGTAGTACTTGGAATCGCGCTTGCGATTCAGATTATTTCGGAACTGGGAGATGAATTTATTATCCATACACCTGTATATGGACCATTTTACCGGGCGATTCAGGATACGGGAAGAACAGTTGTGGAAAGTAGGATGAAAAATGAAAACGGTTACTATACCATCGATTTTGAAGACTTTGAAAGCAAGATCACAGAGAAAACAAAAGCGGTGATTTTATGTAATCCGCATAATCCGGTCGGACGTGTATGGAAAAAGGAAGAATTGGAAAGGGTTGCAGAAATTTGTGTACGTCACCATTTATATATTATTTCAGATGATATTCATAGTGAGCTTGTTACAAAAGAACATAAGCATACATTTATCTCTTCAATCTCAGAAGAGGTGGCAGAGAGGTGTTTCACATTTACTTCTCCGTCAAAAGCATTTAATCTTGCAAGCATTCATGTAGCAAACTGCTTCATACAGAATCAAGAACTGCGGGAAAAATTCAAGGAAATCTGTGAGAAGTCCCATGCAACAGAAAACAATGCATTTTCAGAAGCTGTATTATTAGGCGCGTATGAAGAATCCGAAGAGTGGCTGGATGAATTGAATGCCTATATTGAAGGAAACTTAGATTATGCAGTAGACTATATTCAGAAAGAACTTCCCAATTTGACAGTATACAAACCGGAAGGCACATATCTTCTTTGGCTAGACTGCAGAAAACTGGGCTTGAGTGATGATAAAATTCACGATTTTTTTCTGGCAGAATGTCATATCGCGGTGAATGACGGCACATTTTTCGGAGAAGAAGGGAAAGGATTTGTGCGTATGAATGTGGCTTGTCCGAGAGCGTCTATTGCGGAAACTTTGAAACAATTGAAAGAGGAGATTGAAAAACTTGGATAAAACAGAAGTAAAGAGGGTGCATTGCGGAATTTGTTCTCCCTGCTGTCCGATGGATGTATATGTGCGAGGTGGAGAAATTGTATCGATAGAAGGAGCACAGGGAGGACTTTGTTCGAAGGGCGCTTCATCGAAACAGTATATCTATAATAAAGAACGGATTTTATATCCGATGAAACGGTGCGGTGAGAAGGGAAGTGGACAGTTTGCAAGAATTTCGTGGGAAGAAGCCTATGAAATCATAGCAGAGAAACTTCTGAGGATTAAGGCAGAATATGGTGCGAAATCCACAGTATTTTATACCGGATATCCGAAGTGGTACAGACCGGCGCTTCTTCGGCTGGCTAATGCTTTTGGTTCTCCGAACTATTGTACCGAGTCAAGCACATGCTTTCAGGCAGCCAATCTAGCATGGAAATCTATCTATGGAAATGATATCTGTTTCCCGGATATGATGCATGCGAAGACGGTTTTGTTTTGGACATCAAATTTATATCATTCTAACACACCGATGAGTCAGATGTATCAGAATCTGAAAGCAAAAGGTGTGAAAATTATTGTAGTGGATCCACGCAAAACGGCAACCTCATGCGAAGCAGACGTTCATCTTCGAATCATGCCGGGAACAGACGGCGCTTTGGCGCTTGGATTGGCACATGTGATCATAGAGGAAAATCTCTACGATAAAGAATTTGTAGAAAATTATGTATATGGGTTTGAAGAATACAAAAAATATGTAGAGCAGTTTACGCCGGAAAAAGTTGCAGAGATTACTGGAGAGCAACCGGAGAAAATCAAAGAAGTTGCAAGACTTTATGCAACAAATGGTCCGGCGGGAATTATGTTTTCTGCCTGTACGATTGTGCATCATATCAATGGCGTACAAAATTACAGAGCGGTGCAGATTCTTCTTGCGCTGACCGGAAATTATGATGTCATAGGCGGTAATCCAGTGATGGCAGGCCCAACAGTATCTTGTAATGAATTCGATCAGGTAAAAAGATATGACAAAGAAGAAGCAATCGGTGAAAAAGATTTTCCGGTCTGGTTTGACCTCTCTTGTGAGGAAGCGCAGTGTACAAGGCTTGCAGATTACATTTTACAGGAAGATCCATATCCGATAAAAGCGATGGTTTCTTTTGGATTTAACCGGAGAATGTGGCCGGAACCGGATTACTTGCAAAAGGCAATGAAAGAATTAGACTTTTTTGTAAATGTGGATTTGTTCTGGTCGGATTCCTGCGATACGGCAGATTTGGTTCTTCCGGCATGTACATCATTTGAAAGAGATGAAGTGAAGGTTCTTCGTGGTGGAAAAGTTGGTTTGTCACAGAAGGCAATCGAACCGTTGGGCGAATCGAAAAATGATATCGAAATCATTATGGGAATGCTGAAAAAGCTCGGACTTCATGATGAAGTGTTAGAACAAGGATATGAAAGTTATATGAACTATATATTGGAACCATCCGGAATTACGACGGAGGAATTGCGCCTGCATCCGGAAGGACTTCCTGGTAAAAATTTGATTTTCCCGGAAGAAAAAGGATACTTAAAACGAGGATTTGACACACCTTCCGGGAAGGTGGAGTTTTTCTCACAAATATTGTGGAAATATCATGATACCTATGGGTATCAGGGATTGCCGGAGTTTTTGGATTTTCGGGAAACGAAGGAAGTGGATCGAGAAGAATTTCCACTAGTTTTAAATACCGGAACGAGAAAACCGCATCGTTTTCATTCTAGAGTGTATAGAATTCCTTGGCTGGCGGGTCTAGAAAAAGAAACATTGATCGAAATGCATCCCCAGGACGCAGCAAGGTATGATCTGGAAGAGGGAGAAGAGGCAGTTGTAAGTTCGCCTGTTGGTAAAATGCAAGGAACTATTGCACTTTCAAATAATAATTATCCGGGAATTGTTCATGTTTATCACGGAAACAAAAAAGGAGAAGCCAATGATTTGATCTCGAAAGATTATCTGGATCCAATTTCTGGATTTCCAGGATATAAAAGTTATTTTTGTAAAGTAGAGAAAAACAAGGGGAAAGAATGCAATGGCATATAGAATAAAGTTTGATCGTTCAAAATGTGTTGGCTGTTATGCTTGCCATATGGCTTGTCTGGACGCGCATTATAAAGCGGAGGAAGAGAATGCTGTCAGTTTTCGAACAACCGTGAAATTTATAGATCGTGAAAAAGACTTTGAAAAAAATATTTGCCCGGGGTGTATCCATTGTGGGAAGTGTATGGCAACCTGTCCGGAAGGTACGATTTATAAAGATAAAGAGACAGGTTTCATTCTGGTAAATCAAGAATTGTGTACCGGATGCAGAACATGCGAATCTGTTTGCCCGATTCATGTCATTACATTTGGTGAAAATGGGACAATGAATAAGTGTGACGGATGCATTGACAGGGTCAGAGAAGGTAGAAAGCCGGCATGCGTGAAAGTGTGCTGTCCGGGGGCGATTACATGGGAAGAAATACAATAGCAGGTTATCTGCTGGCCGGAGGCGAAAATAAACGGATGCAAGGTGAGGAGAAAGCATTTTTGATGTACAGGGGCATTCCGTTTTGGAAGCAGATTGTTGAGAAGATGAAGTTGACAGGAAAGATTTATATTTCGGTGGCAGCCAAAAGCGGGAACAGATCTTTGGCAAGAAACTGTTTTGAAAATTTTGATCTTATAGAAGACTTATATGAAAAGAAAGGACCGCTTGGTGGAATACTGAGCGGACTTTCTGTCTGCGAAGAAGATGCGCTTCTCGTCATGCCATGTGATATGCCGGAATGTCGGGAAGAGAGAATTGTGGAACTTGTGCAGAATTATTTGGAATATGGGATGCCTGTATTTTTTCAGGACGGGGAATATAAACTTCCATTTCCCGGAATTTATACAAAGGATATGATTCCGGCTATGGAACGGATGCTTCAGGAAAAAAAATATAGGATGCAGGATTTGCTGCAAGTGAAGGAAATAGGGATACGTCATATTCAAAGACCTGGAATGCGGGAAGAACTAAAAAATATTAATACAGTTGAGGAATATAAGGAGTTGCTTGATGATAACGATAAAAAAGGCGATAGAATATTTGCAGGATCAAATAAAAATAATAGATGAAGTAGAAGAAGTGGAATTAAAAGACGCAGCCGGACGAATTCTTGCAGAAAACTTAAAAGCAAAAACAGATCAGCCTCCGTTTGCTCGTTCCCCGCTGGATGGATACACCTTTTGCGCAGAAGATAGTATTGGTGCATCCAAAGAGCATCCGGTGCAGCTTGCAGTGATCGATTCCGTGTATGCAGGCGGTTGGACTGAGAAGACTGTGAGAAAAGGAGAAGCAATTCGGATCATGACAGGAGCGCCGATTCCGAAAGGGGCGGATACCGTGATCCGACAGGAAGATACAGATTACGAAAAGATAGTTGCTGAAAAAGAGAATGTGAAAATCTATAAAGAACAGAAACCATATGAGAACTATTGCTTTGCAGGAGAGGATTTTCAAAAAGGAGACTGTCTTTTGAATGAAAATGAGAGATTGGATTCTGTGAAAATCGGACTTGCGGCAGCAATGGGATATCAAAAAATATGGGTGAAAAGAAAACCGAAAGTAGCTGTTCTCACAACGGGTACGGAATTGGCAAATCCGGGTGAGCTATTAAAAAACGGACAAATTTACAATTCGAATTTATTTACAATATGTGCAAGAATTGAAGAATTAGGTGGGAAAGTAAGTTTTATGCAGACAATTCCGGATTGTGCAGATGCGATTCGGAATTGGATAGACCATGAGATAGATCAGGTGGATCTGTTGATCATAACAGGTGGTGTTTCTGTAGGGGAAAAAGATTTAACAGAAGTAGTTTTGCAAAAGATGCATGCAAACATATTGTTCCATGGAGTAAAGATAAAACCAGGATCGCCGATGCTTGGAGCGCTATTGCGGCAGAAATGCGTGCTCGGGCTTTCCGGAAATCCATTTGCAGCTTTTGTGACTTTGGAAATATTTCTACGCCCTGTTTTGCAGAAACTTACGGGAAGCGATTCTTATGAATGCGAGAAGAGAAAAGGCATTGCACAGATGACGTATGAGAAAACTTGTAAAAATCCAAGATTTGTACGTGCAATATGGGAAGATGGAAATGTGTATTTTCCTCCGGCACATGCGTCTGGAGTCATGAGCTCTCTTAAAACATGCAATTGTCTTGTTGAAATTAAGGAATGCAGGGATGGAATAAAAAAAGGAGAAGAAGTGTGCGTAAGAATGATTTAAAAAATCCGTTTGTATTTGCAATAAGTGGTTATAAAAACAGTGGAAAAACTACTTTGATAACAAAACTGATACCAATTTTAAAAGAAAAAGGGTATCGAGTTGCTACCATTAAGCATGATGGACATGATTTTTTGGGGGATGTCCCAGGAAGAGATAGTTATAGACATCAAGAAGCAGGTGCTTACGCAACTGCCGTATATTCCCAAAAGCGTTTTCAGATCATGAAAGAAATTTCGGGGATTACAGAAAAGGAATTGATCGGATGTTTTCCGGAAGCGGACATTATTCTTTTAGAAGGACTCAAGAGCAGCAGCTATCCGAAGTATGTGTGTGATTTTCCGAATACAGTACCAGATGCATGGGAAATTGCAGAGGAAATTGTATCCTATATAGGCCATGACACACTCATAGAAAAACTGATTAAGTAGTCCTATTTTATTTGAATTATCAATTTGTCAGTCAAAAATGATTATGCTATCATTTTTGTTGGTAATATTTATAAGGAGGATTCTAACATGAAGAAGAGAGTTGTAGCAGTTCTACTGAGTGCCACAATTGTCGCAACACTGGCATCAGGTTGTGCGGATTCGGCAAAAGGGGGAGACATCAAAAAAAACACAACAGAAACAAAGACCGAGGAGTCTGAAGAATTAGGAAAAAAAGAAACTTCGAAAACAACAGATAAAAAAATTGAAGTGGATTCTGCCACAGAGGAAGAGGTACTGGCATTCATGAATGATTCTGATGAAAAAACAGTACTTGTAGATGCACGCCCTCAGGAAAATTATTCGGGATGGGCTTTGGAAGGTGCAAAAAACGGTGGGCATTTAAAAAATGCAGTATTATTTTCAGCAAGATGGCTTGACTGTGAATACGCAGATGAAGCACCAAGGGATGCATATTTAAAAAGAGCTATGAAAGACCAGAAAATCACAAAAGATACAGAGGTAATCGTATATGATTATACCGGAAAACAAGCTGATGATGTGGCAAGCTATTTGAAAAATCAGGGAATTGAGAAAGTAACAAAATTTCAGGCAAACAAATTGATTGACGTTGGAAAAAATTTAGAAACATATAAAAATCACGATATGTTTCTTCCAACAGAAATTGTTAAGAATATTTCAGATGTAAAGACAGGTAAAGAAACAGAACTTACAGCAGAAGCAAAAGCAATTGTGGGAGAAGATGTAAGCAAAGTTGTCTTAGTAGATGTAGGGTGGGGAAATGCAAAACAATCTTCCTATTTTTCAACGGGGCATGTGCCAGGAGCCATTCATATTAATACAGATTCCTACGAAAGACCACGTGTCTATGTTCCCGAAAAACGTTCTGAGTATGCAAAAGAATGGCGCTTGATTTCCTTGGAGGAATTTAGAGACAGCCTTTGCCCTCAATATGGCATAACAAAAGATTCTATCGTAATCATGACAGGAACAGCAACTTCTCCACAAGGACGTCTTGGATTTATGTTAAGATCACTGGGTGTAAAAGTATATGCCATGAGTGGAGCACTGACAGCCTGGACCTATAACGAATATGAACTGGATACAGATTCATCGACATTAGTTATTCCAAAATCTGTAGAAAACTTCGGAAGCGATACGATTGCAAATCCAGATGAAATTCTTTGGATGGACGATATCAAAGCAATCTTAAGTGGTAAAATAGAAGGTCAGGTTGCAGATAATAGAAGTGAAGAGGAATGGAAGGGAAAGTCCTCCGGATACAGCTACCATGATCTTGCCGGAAAGATTGAAGGAAGTATATGGTGTCTTCAGGGAGATTCTGAAAATGGAGAATATTTCGACAACGTAGATAATACTCCAAGAACTCAGGAAGAACTGAAAGCCTATATGGAAGGAAATGGACTCGATACAAGCAAAACAGTGGCATTTTTCTGCGGAGATAGTTGGGGAGCAGCTCATATTGCTTACTTCAGCCAGTCCGTTGATTTAAACAATATCAAAGAATGGGGAAATGGATGGATACCATGGTCAAATGAAGGAAATGAATTCATCGATCATAATGGAAAGAAAGTTCGTTACGATAAGTATCAGGATGCAGTCGTGGATGAAAATGGAAAAGTTGTAAACGACGGAGTAAATATTCTGAATGATGCTCCGACAGAATAATGAAATACGAATGTGCCCCTACTTCTACAGGGGCACATTTTGCCATTTACGCAAAAGCATCTCATCAATCATATAGCAGGAGAAAAATTATGACAAAAAAGAAAAAAATATTATTAATCGTGTTACTCCTTGTGTTGGGCTGTGCCTTTATTGGAATAGGAGTGCTGGTGACGTCAAGCACTATGGCAGATTCAAATAATCAGAGAGCTCGGACATCAGAAGGAACTCACAAAGCCGGAAACAGGGAAGGTGCCGAATCGCTGATTGATCAAACAGTTTCAAGAGAAGAAATCCAGGAAACCGTTGGCGAATGGGAAGATTTTGAATTAGATGGAAATGGATGTGAAAGAGGGGTCTATGCCGGGAGATTTTATTATGAAAATTTTATTTTATATTCCAGAACTTATGACAAAGGTGAGACGTTCCATGTAATGTCTATCAATGAGTAAAAAGGAGAATATGTGTATGAAAAATATTTTAGACAAAATCGGAGTAAAAGGAAAACTTCAGAAAAATTTTGGTGCAATTGTTATACTTGCACTCAGCGGTTCTGTTATTTTCGGACTGCCCTTTTTCCGATTTGACTATTACGATGCATATCTATCCACATATCATTTGACGAATACACAGATGGGCGCATTCGGAACTGTCATTGGGATATTTGGAATTATTTCATATTTATTTGGGGGTGTTGTTGCCGATGGGATGCCTGTGAAGAAAATCATTGTCTTTTCCCTTATAGGAACAGGAATTGGTGGACTTTTGCATTTACTCCCACTTGGATTTACCGGACTTCTTTGCATCTACGCGCTTTGGGGTGTCTCTACTACATTTGCATTCTGGCCAGCCTGTGTAAAAGCAGTACGAGTCATGTCAGATGAAGACAGTCAAGGAAAAGCCTATGGATTTTTTGAAGGAATTCAGAGTGTGGGAGGTGCAGTGACTGCGTTAGTAGCGGTGGCATTTTTTAACTGGGGGGCTTCTCAGATTGGAAATGAAGTTCTGGCAATGAAATATGTCATATTATTCTATTCATTCGCCAATATAGCCATGGCAGTATTTGCCTTTTTTACTGTGAAAGATGAAAAATTGATCCTGGATGGAACACGGGTATCTTTTAAGGGGATTGCAAAAGTGTTAAAAAATCCCGCAGTGTGGATTATTTGCCTTGTATCATTTTGCAATCATGTATTTTGTCTGTCTATTTATTATTATGTCCCGTATGTAACGGATATTTTGAATGCAAGTGTGGCATTCGGTGCAATGATGGGCGTGTTACGTAAGTTTGGATCAATTGGAGGAAATATTATAGGAGGTTATCTTGTAGATAAATTCGGAACAGCGCGATTGATGCTCCTTGCATTTATCGTAATGCTTGGAGGACAGATCGCTATGTTATTGCTTCCAGCTCAATCTTCAAGTGCTATCCTTGTAGCTATTCTCTTTGTGTTGATTCTTGTATTTTTCCATATGAATTATGCAATGGCATGGACAATGATGAGTGAAGGAGCCGTTCCAGTAGAATACTGTGGAACTGCTGCAGGCTTAATCTGCACAGCAGGAGCAATTCCAGAGACTTTTATTTCTATTTTTGCTGGAAACATGATTGATAATCATCCGGGAGCAACTGGTTATCATTATTTCTTCTATTTCCTGACGGCAGTAATTGCATTGGGACTTGTTTTGATACTAGTGTGGCGACAGTATTTGAAACATGCCAAGATTGATAAGTCAAAACTTGACGAAAAAGCAATAGAAGATCTAAAGCAGTATGTATAATAATTTAGGGAGAATTTTGGCTCTTTTTAAATCTGAAAAAGGTAGGAAAGAAAAGGATTCATGCGTATATCGTTCTTATAGACTTAAAAGATTTGACGTTATTTCATAAATAGATTATAATAAAAAACAGTGTTAAATTATTGAAAAAGATAAGAGGGCAATAGAAATGATTAAAAGTATGACGGGTTTCGGAAGGTGTGAAATCTCTGAAGCAGAGCGTAAATTTACGGTTGAGTTAAAAGGTGTGAATCATAGATATCTGGATGTGAATATCCGAATGCCAAAGAAACTCAATTTTTTTGAGTCATCTATCCGTAATCTCTTAAAACAGTATGCGCAAAGAGGAAAAGTAGACATTTTTATTACATATGAAGATTTCTCGGAAGGACAGGTTTTATTAAAGTACAATGAAGCTTTAGCGGAAGAATATTTAAAATATTTCAAACAGATGGAAGAGACGTTTTCTTTAGAAAATGACATTAAAGTTTCTTCCCTGTCGCGTTATCCGGAAGTTCTTACGATGGAAGAGCAGTCTATGGATGAAGAAGAACTGTGGCATGGATTAAAAAAAGCTTTGGAAGGTGCGTTTACACAGTTTGTGGAAACAAGAATTGTAGAAGGTCAGAATCTGAAGAAAGACATTATCGGAAAGCTGAACGAGATGCTTGTTCTTGTAGATAAGGTGGAAGAACGTTCTCCACAGATCATTGCGGAATATAGAGAAAAGCTGGAGACAAAAGTAAAAGAACTACTCACGGATACGCAGATTGAAGAGGGAAGAATTGCGGCAGAAGTGATTCTTTTTGCAGACAAAATTTGTACAGATGAGGAGACTGTTCGATTGAGAAGCCATATCAAGCATATGAAGAGTACGCTTGAGGAAAAAGAAGGAGTCGGTAGGAAACTTGACTTTATTGCCCAGGAAATGAATCGTGAAGCAAATACTATTTTATCAAAAGCCAATGATCTTGAAGTTTCTAATTATGCGATTGATTTGAAGACGGGTATAGAAAAAGTGAGAGAACAGATCCAAAATATTGAATAGTTCAGAATATAAGTTTGCTTGGCAGATGTGTAAACTTCCAAAACATGAAGTGTTTTTGAGAAGGGCTTCTGAACATTAAAAAATTATCTAAAACTTAAGAGGAAGAAGAATATGAGTAGAAAAGGAATATTGATCGTTGTTTCCGGATTTTCAGGTGCAGGGAAGGGAACATTGATGAAAGAACTGCTTCGAAACTATGATAATTACGTACTTTCTATTTCGGCAACTACAAGAAATCCGAGAGAAGGAGAGACGGATGGAAAAGAATATTTTTTCAAAACTGTGGAAGAGTTTGAAAAAATGATTGCACAAGATGAATTAATAGAGTATGCTAAGTACGTAAATAATTACTATGGCACTCCACGCGCATATGTGGAAGAACAGTTGGAAAAAGGCAAAGATGTCATTCTTGAGATTGAAATTCAGGGTGCCCTGAAAGTAAAAGAGAAGTTTCCAGAGACACTTTTACTGTTCGTGACACCACCGGATGTAGTTACACTTAAGAATCGTCTTGTGGGACGAGGAACCGAGACGATGGAAGTGATTGAATCCAGAATGCAGCGTGCAGCGGAGGAAGCAACGGGAATGGATGCGTATGATTATCTTGTCATTAATGACGATCTTTCCACTTGTGTGAAAGAGATGCACGGCATTATACAAGGGGAGCATAAGAGAGTGTCCCGCAATGCGGAACTAGTAGAAAAGATCAAAAACCAATTAAAAGATCATTTGAAAGGAGAATAAATTTATGTTACATCCATCTTATACAGATTTGATGAAAGTAGTAAACCAGGATGTTGAGGAAGGTGCAACAAAGATTGTGAATAGTCGTTACTCCATCGTACTTGCTACATCTAAGAGAGCAAGACAGCTTATTGATGGTTCAACACCGCTTGTGCGAACAAAAGAAGGAGAGAAGCCTCTTTCTGTTGCAATTGATGAATTGAACAGTGGAAAGCTGAAAATTATTGCAGAAGATTCACAGAAATAATAGAGATGAAAAGGGGCAGGTGCCAAAAGGTATCTGCCCTGCTGAATGTAAAGGAGAATTGCATGAATGTATTATTTATTTCCCTGGGCTGTGACAAGAATCTTGTAGATACAGAGGTCATGCTCGGGCTTTTAGCATCAAAAGGACATCAAATGACAGATGATGAGACGCAGGCAGATGTAATTGTGATCAATACATGCTGTTTTATTCATGATGCCAAGGAAGAAAGCATACAGACGATACTTGAGATGGCAGAATACAAAAAAGAGGGAAAACTAAAAGCGCTGATCGTGACCGGATGTCTTGCACAACGTTATAAGAATGAAATTGTAGAAGAGATACCGGAAGTCGATGCGGTACTTGGAACCACATCCTATGATAAAGTTGTAGAAGCCATTGATGAGGCGCTAAACGGACATGTTATGGTAGAGATGACAGATATCGATGCCCTTCCAATTGTGGAGACGAAACGTCTTGTTACAACGGGAGGACATTTTGCGTATTTGAAAATAGCAGAAGGGTGTGATAAGCATTGCACGTATTGCATCATCCCGAAAATACGTGGAAATTTCAGAAGTGTTCCAATGGAAAATCTTTTGAAAGAGGCGAAAGAACTTGCGGATCAGGGAGTAAAAGAACTGATTCTTGTTGCGCAGGAGACAACACTTTACGGAAAAGATATTTACGGAGAGAAATCTTTACACAAACTTTTGAAAGAGCTTTGTAAGGTGCCGGGAATCCAGTGGATCCGAATTCTTTACTGTTACCCGGAAGAGATTACGGATGAATTAATTCAGGTGATAAAAGAGGAAAAGAAAATCTGCCATTATCTGGATCTTCCGATTCAGCATGCAAGCAATGCTATTTTAAAGCGAATGGGAAGAAGAACGTCGAAAGAGCAGCTTGTAGAGATTATAGAGAAGCTTAGACGGGAGATTCCGGACATTTCACTTCGCACTACTTTGATTACGGGATTTCCGGGAGAGACAGAAGAACAGCATGAAGAACTGTTGGATTTCGTAGATGAAATGGAATTTGACCGTCTTGGAGTTTTTACGTATTCTCCGGAGGAAGATACGCCGGCAGCAGAAATGGATGGTCAGATTGCAGAGGAGGTAAAAGAAGATCGCCAGGCAGAACTTATGGAACTGCAGCAGGATATCGCCTTTGATCGCGCGGAAGATATGATCGGAAGAGAAGTGCTTGTGATGATCGAAGGAAAAGTTGCAGATGAAAATGCATATGTCGGCAGAACGTATAAGGATGCGCCGAATGTGGATGGATTGATTTTCGTAAATACGGATGAAGAACTGATGTCTGGAGATTTTGTGAAAGTGAAGGTAACCGGAGCATTGGAATATGATTTGATAGGAGAGATAGTGTAATGAATTTACCAAATAAATTAACGGTTTTAAGAGTGCTGATGATTCCGTTTTTTGTGGTGTTTATGTTAGTGGACATCGTGCCGGGAATGGATAAATGGATTGCGTTGATCATATTTGCAGTGGCAAGTCTGACAGATCTGTTAGATGGCAAAATTGCAAGAAAATATAATCTTGTAACAAATTTTGGAAAATTTATGGATCCACTTGCGGATAAACTTCTTGTAAGCTCTGCCATGATCTGTCTTGTAGAAATGGGAAGATTGCCTGCATGGATCGTAATTATTATCATCAGCCGTGAATTTATCATCAGCGGATTCCGCCTTGTAGCATCTGATAGCGGAATCGTTATTGCGGCGAGTTACTGGGGCAAATTCAAAACAGTATTCCAAATGGTGATGATCATTGTGATGATCATGGATCTTGGATCTTCTTTCGTCATGCTTGAGACGATTCTGATCTACATTGCGTTGATCCTTACCGTAGTTTCGTTGATTGACTATATCGCGAAAAACAAAGAAGTACTTACAAAAGGTGGAATGTAATATGACTTTGGAAGAAAGGGTCGTAAAGAAACTCTTACAAAGAGGATATACGGTTACAACTGCAGAATCCTGTACCGGAGGTCTTCTTGCCGGAAGACTTTTGAACGTTTCAGGAGCTTCCGAAGTATATAACGAAGGGCATATTACTTATGCCAACGCTGCAAAAGAAAAAATACTTGGTGTAAAACATGAGACGCTAGAGCAATTCGGAGCAGTGAGTAAGGAAACGGCAGAAGAAATGGCGCGCGGTGCGGCGAAGGCTGCCTGTGCAAACGTTGCGTTAAGCACTACCGGCATTGCGGGGCCGGGAGGAGGAACGCCTGAGAAGCCGGTGGGACTGATTTATATCGGATGCTGCATAGAAGAAAATGTCCGCGTGAAGGAACTGCGCCTTCACGGGACAAGAGAACAAAACAGATCTGATACTGTAGAAGCGGCATTGCAACTGTTGCATGAAATGCTGCAGAAAGAATAAAATCAGGATGGGTCGGCCGGCATATGCATCATGGTAAGGAATTCTTCCATAGCACGTGTTTTGTACTTGTGATTCTTGTAATAGAAAAACACCTGGCGGTTTGCACTTGATCCATCCAGTTTGTAGTAGTCAAGATTTTCAAACGATGGAAGCTGACTTACGAGCATATCACTGATAAATGTTGCGCCAAGCTGCGTGGACGCAGCCATGTAGGCTGTAGATTGCTGATTCAGTTCCAAGATGATGTTCGGATGAAATCCGGCTTCTCTGCATAGTCTGTCTCCACGTATGCGGGTATCATTGCCAGGGGTGAGCATGATAAAAGGAAGAGAAGAAAATGCTTCCAATGGAACAGTCGGATACGTATGATTCAGATAACTTTTGTTTTTGATACTCTCATGGGTGAGACGGTACTGCTTTAAGGATTCTTCGACAGGCAGATTTTTCGGAACTGCAAGAAGAATGTTTTCTTTGCAATAGAGCTCTTTGCTGTATAAAGTTCTGTCATAATGATAGTTGTCAATGACAAAATCAAGGGAATTATTACTTAACATGCTTTCCAGCTGTGTGGTGTTTCCCTCTGTAATCTGAATATGCACATCCGGAAACTTCTGCTTGAAGTCTGTAATGAGTGGTGGAAGAACATAAGCTGCAAAAAGATTGCTGGCTCCAATAGATAAGCTTCCGATTTTTAGTGTAGAAAGGTTGTTGATATAGTTTTCTACACGTTGTTCAATTTTAAAAATTTCTTCAGCAGCCTCGATGTAGACTTCGCCTACTTCGGTAAGCTGCAGAGGACTGGTACTTCGGTCGAAGAGCGGAAATCCGATACGCTCTTCGACTTTTTTTACGCGGGCGCTTAAAGAAGGCTGACTGATATAGAGATTTTGTGCGGCTTTTGAAAAACTTTTTTCCAAATAAACTTCATAAATGTATTTTTTCCATGTAAACATAGCAAACTCCTATTATAGCTAAAATGATATAACTTATATACTAATATATGTATTTGATTATATTATATCTCTGTTATATGATGAAAGCAATGAAAAATATGTTACAGATAAGAAGCTGCAACAAAAATATAGAAATAAGTGGGGAAAAGCAATGGAAAATATTATGAGATCAAAAAGAATGGAACATGTACACTCAGATATCAGGGGACCGTTGTATGTGGAAGCGATGCAGATGCGGGAGCAAGGAAAGGATGTATTAAGACTTAATACTGGGAATCCTGCAACCTTTGGTTTTGGTCTCCCGAAGAGTATTGAGAATGCTTTGAAGAATCACATAGATGATGGAGTGGGTTACTGTGATTTCAAAGGAATGCCAAAATCCAGAGAAGCAATCTGCGAGTACGAAAAATCAAAAGGGATCAAAGGAATTACACCGGATGATGTATTTATTGGAAATGGTGTGAGTGAAGTGGTTTCTTTTGCGCTGATGCCGCTTTTGAATGATGGAGACGAAGTACTTGTGCCGTCTCCAAGTTACTCCTTTTGGGGAAATTCTGTATATCTTGCAGGAGGGAAACCTGTATTTTATGTCTGTGACGAACAGGCAGATTGGAATCCGGATATACAGGACATCCGGTCTAAGATTACGGATAGAACGAAAGCGATTGTTGTGATCAATCCTAATAATCCGACTGGAATGTTATATTCGAAAGAAGTGTTAGAAGAGATTGTAAAGATTGCAAGAGAAGCAGGAATTATGATATTTGCAGATGAAATTTACGACCGGCTTGTGATGGATGGACTGAAGCATACATCTTTGGCATCTTTGACAGAAGATATACCGGTTGTAACAATGAACGGCTTATCAAAATCTCATTGCCTATGCGGATATCGGTGCGGTTGGATGGTAATCAGCGGACCAAGAGATTTAACGGAAGATTACAGACAGGGAATCATTCAGCTTACATCTATGAGACTTTGCTCTAACACATTGGCACAGATTGTAATACCTGCGGCACTGGAGGATATGGAGACCCCTGCATCCATGGTAAGACCGGGGGGAAGGATTTATGAACAAAGAGAAGCTACAATCCGCGAACTGGAGAAAATAGACGGGATTTCCTTTGTAAAAAATAACAGTGCATTCTATGTATTTCCAAAGCTGGATGTAAAGAAATTCGGAATTACAAATGATAAGGTATTTGCGCGTGATCTACTGCATGCCACAAATATTCTGCTTGTTCCAGGCAGCGGATTTGACTGGCAGGAACCGGACCATTTCCGAATTGTCATGCTTCCGGAAGCAGAAGTGCTTGCAGATGCGATAAAAAGAATCGGAGGATTTTTAGACGGATATAAGCAGAAATAGATGAGAAGTTTTGCGTCGGTTGAAAAAAATATGGACAAATAAAGAACTTTGTGAGAAAATAATATCGTATGAGGTGTTAAAGATATAACGACCACTATAAAGAAAATATTTCATATTTGAAAGGAGTCCTTAACATGATTTATTCACATGAAGTACAAATGATGTGTCCTGTAGCATCAGGCGCAAATCACGGACCAGCTCCAATCCCAGAAGAAGCAAAATGGGTACAGGCAAAAGAAGTAAAAGATATTTCCGGCTTAACACACGGCGTTGGCTGGTGTGCACCACAGCAGGGAGCATGTAAATTAACATTGAACGTAAAAGATGGTATTATCCAGGAAGCTCTTGTAGAGACAATTGGATGCTCAGGTATGACACACTCAGCAGCAATGGCATCTGAGATTTTACCTGGAAAAACTATTCTTGAAGCTTTAAATACAGATTTAGTTTGTGACGCTATCAACACAGCAATGAGAGAATTATTCTTACAGATTGTATATGGACGTACACAGAGTGCATTCTCTGAAGACGGACTTCCGATCGGTGCAGGTCTTGAAGACTTGGGAAAAGGTCTTCGTTCACAGGTTGGTACAATGTACGGAACACTTGCAAAAGGACCTCGTTATCTTGAGATGGCAGAAGGATATGTAACAGGTATCGCCCTTGATGCAAACAATGAGATCATCGGTTACAAATTCGTAAGCCTTGGTAAATTCACAGACTTCATTAAGAAGGGTGACGAACCAAATGTAGCTTGGGAAAAAGCACAGGGACAGTATGGTCGTGTTAATGATGCAGTGAAGATCATTGACCCAAGACAAGAATAATCGATAGGAGGACTTTAAAATGGCTTTATTTGAATCATATGAGAGACGTATTGATAAAATCAACGCTGTATTAAACAGCTATGGTATCGCTTCTATCGAAGAAGCTGAAAAAATCACAAAAGACGCTGGACTTAATGTTTACGATCAGGTAAAAGGAATTCAGCCAATCTGTTTTGAAAATGCATGTTGGGCTTACATTGTAGGCGCTGCGATTGCAATCAAGAAAGACTGCAGAAAAGCTGCAGACGCTGCTGCAGCAATCGGAGAAGGTCTTCAGGCTTTCTGTATTCCGGGTTCTGTTGCTGACCAGAGAAAAGTAGGTCTTGGACATGGTAACCTTGGTAAAATGCTTCTTGAAGAAGATACAGATTGTTTCGCATTCTTAGCAGGTCACGAGTCTTTCGCTGCTGCGGAAGGAGCAATCGGTATTGCTGAAAAAGCAAACAAAGTCCGTAAAAAACCATTACGTGTTATCTTAAATGGTCTTGGAAAAGATGCTGCTAAGATCATCGCAAGAATCAATGGATTTACATATGTGCAGACAGAGTACGATTACTACACAGGAGAATTGAAAGAAGTAGCAAGAACAGCATATTCTGATGGACTTCGTGCAAAAGTTAACTGTTATGGTGCAAATGATGTACGTGAAGGTGTAGCGATCATGTGGAAAGAGGGCGTTGATGTTTCTATTACAGGTAACTCTACAAACCCGACACGTTTCCAGCATCCGGTTGCAGGTACATATAAGAAAGAATGTGTAGAAGCAGGAAAGAAATATTTCTCAGTTGCTTCTGGTGGTGGTACAGGACGTACACTTCACCCGGACAACATGGCAGCAGGACCGGCTTCTTACGGTATGACAGATACATTAGGACGTATGCATTCTGATGCACAGTTCGCAGGTTCTTCTTCTGTTCCGGCTCACGTTGAGATGATGGGATTAATCGGTGCAGGTAACAACCCGATGGTTGGTATGACTGTAGCTGTAGCTGTAGCGATCGAGCAGGCTGCAACAGAAGGTAAATTCTAATATAGAAATATAGTAGTTTGAATCTCTAAGGGCTCTCAAATCAATCAGTGATTTGAGAGCCCTTTTTGCATATGGGAAATGACTTTGAGAACTATTTAGAAAAAAATCTAAATAGTTCTTGACTTTTTATTTAGAAGTGCTATATTGTAATTAAAAGTAATTAGAAAATTTTCTAAATAGATTTGGAAGAGGTGATGGAATGGGTTTTGGTGAAACGTTCAAAGCATTGTCAGATCCGGTTCGAAGAGAGATACTTGTGATGCTAAAGTCTGGTAGAATGTCAGCGGGAGAAATTGCAGACCGGTTTGATATGACCAATGCAACAATTTCGTATCACTTAAGTGTGCTTAAGAAAGCAGATCTGGTGTGGGAAACAAAAGAAAAAAACTATGTGTATTATAATCTGAATACGTCAGTAGTAGAAGAAATTATGTTATGGCTTAGTGACTTGAAGGGAGGAAAACAGAATGAAACAATATAGAAAAAGACTGATTATTACAAGTATCATTACAATACTTCCAATTTTGGTAGGTATATTCTTTTGGAAACAGTTACCGGATACCATTGCGACACATTTTGGAAGTAATAATGCGGCAGATGGATGGAGCAGCAAAGCCTCTACGGTATTTGGACTTCCGTTATTTCTTCTTGTGATTCATTTGTTTTGTGTATGTGTGACATTGAATGATCCAAAGAAGAAAAATATCGGAAGAATGATGCTGGCGGTAATTTTCTGGATAGTGCCGGTTATTTCAATCGTATCGAATGGTTCTATACTCGCGTATGCTCTTGGAATGCAGATTGACATGACAATGATTGTAAGTATTATGATGGGGATTCTGTTCATTGTATTAGGAAATTATATGTCGAAAAACCAACAGAATTACACGGTGGGAATCAAGATTCCTTGGACATTAAGTAGCGAAGAAAACTGGAATAAAACACACCGTATAGCTTCCAAGCTTTGGGTTGTGGCAGGAATTGTATTCATAGCAAATATTTTTTTAAGAAGTGCAGAGATTATTTTAGTTGTGATTGCTTGTACGGTATTGATTCCGGTTATATACTCGTTCATACTTTATAAAAGAGAAAACAGATTGTAATGAACAAAATGAGGATATGGATGTTCCATATCCTTTTTGCTGCGGGAAATTACCCTTTTCAAATGGAGAAATGCTATGTATAATGATATGGGGAAACTAAGGAAATGGGGGAGGAATGTATGAATGAAAGATATGACAGAAGGGAAACCGTATAGACTGATCCTAGTATTTATGATCCCGGTTTTATTTGGCGGATTGTTTCAAAATTTATATAATATTGTAGATTCCATGATTGTTGGACGCTATATTGGTGTGGATGCGCTGGCATCTGTGGGAAGTACAACGCATCTTGTTTTTTTCGTGAATGGCTGGATTCTTGGTATGACAAGCGGATTTTCAATTTTAATTGCGCAAAGATACGGTGCAAAAGATGAAAAAGGATTGAAGCATTATGTCGCCATGTCAACGTATTTGTGTGTGGCGATCGCAGTTGTTTTGACAGCAGCTTTATTACTTCTGGATGAATGGCTTCTTCACCTTGTCAATACGCCGGAAAATATTTTTGAAATGACAAGAGGATACGTGGCGGTTATTTTTGCGGGAATACCGATCACAATACTTTATAATATGCTCTCTTCAATGGCGCGCGCCCTTGGAGACAGCCGTACGCCACTGTATTTTCTTATTGTATCTTCTGTTTTAAATGTCGGATTGGATTTGCTTTTCGTTGCAGTTTTTGAACTTGGAGTGGCAGGAGCAGCATTGGCAACCGTACTCGCACAATGTGTGGCTGCAATTTTATGTTTGGGTTTTGTGTGGAAAAAATATAAAATTATTCATTTTGGAAAAGATGACAGGATTATCAAAGGACAAAGTATCTGGAATCTGCTGAAGATGGGAGTCCCGATGGGATTACAGTTTTCCATTACCGCAATCGGTGGATTGATCGTACAGTCTTCTTTAAATATGCTTGGAGAGGTACATATTGCGGCGTATTCTGCAGCCAATAAAATTCAAAACCTGATTCTGCAGGCGTATCCGTCGATCGGAACAGCGATTGCAACGTATGTGGGACAAAATTACGGTGCGGGAAAAATAGAGCGTATTAAAAAGGGCGTAAAGTCCAGCGTGATTCTTTGCGGAGTTTACAGCATTTTTACGATGATTGCAGCTTATTTCTTCCTGGCTCCGATGGTGCAGATTTTCGTGGAAGATTCCACAGGACAGATCCAGGAAATTGCAAGACAGATGTTCCATATTTGCCTATGGTTTTACTTCCCATTGGGACTTATATTTATTTATAGGAACGCGTTACAGGGACTTGGAAATGGGATTGTACCAATGCTTGGCGGTGTGTTTGAACTTTTGGCAAGAGCAGTGGCCATTGCGATACTGTTTCAACCATTGCAATTTGCTGGCGTGTGTATGACGGACCCGGCAGCATGGGGGAGCGCGCTGATTCCGTTGATTCCATATTATTATTGGTACACACACAAGAAATTAAAGAAAGAACAGGAGTGTGAATATGCTGGATAAAGAACAGTTTTTGAGAGAATATAATATAGAAGAGATCGAGTTTGAAGAGGCAGAGATTTCCTGGAAAGAATTGGAAGCAATTTATGAGGATTACGAAAAACGGGAAGATAAATTACGTGGACTTGGGAAAGACTTTGTAGATGAATACCTGTATGATATTGAACGTGCAGGCATCCATTCTTACAGATACCGTACAAAAGCGCCGGGACATTTGATTGAAAAAATCATTCGAAAAAGAAGAGAGAATATGGAAAAATTTGCAGAGATCGATCGGACAAATTATTATAAATATTGTACGGATTTGATTGGTATCCGTGTGTTTTTCCTATATCGGGAAGATTGGATTTATTTTCATAATTATATTACAAGCGTTTTTGAAAATGATCCATTGCTTTATGTGGAGGATCGTTTAAGAGATTTTGATGAAGATGAAGCACACTTTTATATTGCAGAAAGACCGAAGGTTTATAAACGATCCGGAGACAGTAAAATTTATGATGAAAAACTGATTGACATCAGAGCAGACGGTATTTATCGATCGCTCCATTATATTATTAAATACAAAGGATATTATGTGGAGATACAAGGAAGAACTTTGTTTGAAGAAGGATGGAGTGAGGTGGATCATGATATTGTATATCCGTACTTTCAAGATGATGTAGATTTGAAAGACTTTTCGGGACTTTTGAATCGTCTGTCGGGGATGGCGGACGAGATGAGTTCCTATTTCCGCAGAATCAAGCAGAAAAAGGAGGAGTCGAAGTGGAAGGAATAAGGATTTTAAAAGGTGATATTATTTATAGTAAGTCGCAGGATGAATTGGTAACCATGAAAGATGGTTTTCTTGTAACAAAGAAAGACACGATTCTTGGGGTATATCAAGTTCTTCCTATAGAATATTCTGAAGGATTAGTGGAGGATTATACAGGAAAACTCATTATGCCGGGATTCACAGATCTTCATGTTCATGCGCCGCAGTACACATTCCGTGGACTTGGAATGAATATGGAATTGATTCCATGGCTCAATACGTATACCTTTCCGGCAGAAGCGAGATATGCGGATATCGAGTATGCGAAGAAAGTATATCCGAAATTCGTGGAAGATTTAAAAAATAGTCCAACAACAAGAGCCGGAATTTTCGCTACCATTCATGTAGAAAGTACAGAATATCTGATGGACCTTTTGGAAGAATCAGGCGTGATAGCGGGAGTTGGTAAAGTGAATATGGACAGAAATTCACCGGAGAACCTAATTGAAGAGACAGAAGAAACTCTTAGAAACACAAGAAAATGGCTTTCGGATATTGATGGAAGATACAAACGGGTTTTCCCGATAGTGACACCGAGATTTATTCCGAGCTGTACCAATGAAACGATGGAAGGACTAGCGGAAATATGTCGGGAGACGGGACTTTCGGTGCAGTCTCATTTGTCAGAAAACCAATCAGAAATCGCATGGGTACAGGAACTTCATCCGGATACGAATTGCTATGCACAGGCCTATGATAAATATGGAATGTGCGGTTCTGGATCTAAAGCTATTATGGCGCATTGCGTGTATTCGGATCAAAGAAAAGAGGAGTTAGAGATTTTAAAAAAGAATCAGGTGTGGGTTGCACATTGCCCGGAGTCGAATATGAATCTTGCCAGTGGAGTAGCGCCGGTTAAGAAAATGATGCGGGAAGGAATTCGCATCGGAATCGGAACGGATGTTGCGGCGGGATCGAAACTTTCCTTGTTTACCGCGATGGCAGATGCTGTGAAGGCTTCTAAGATGCGATGGGTTTATGTGGACAAAGAAGAAGAACCGTTGACGGTAGCGGAGGTATTTTATCTTGCTACGGCAGGCGGCGGTAGTTTCTTCGGTAAAGTGGGAAGATTTGAAGAAGGATATGAGTTCGATGCGGTCATCATTGATGATAGCAGACTTTCAGAGGATGAACTGTCATTATATGAAAGACTGGAACGACTGGTCTACGTACCGGAAGAGAGTCAGATTGCAGCAAAATACGTGCGTGGGGAGAATATTCTTTTGCATAAATAAAGTATGTGTGAAAATCAGAGGCTAGGGAAGAACCCTAGCCTCTATATCTGTTAAAACAAGCATAGATTTCTTGTACGCGGGGTAATGCAAATCCACACGGGATACAGGAAGAATTCAGAACAGAAGAAAGCCCTCTGTTTTTAATTTGGAGCTCTAACATTTGTACAGTTTCCGTGATACTTTTTCTGTTATCACCTGTTTCTTTTATATATTTTAAAAGTTGAGCAAGGTATGCGGTCTGTTCAGAATCAGCAAGCTGTTCAACATATCTTAAGTCCACGGTCTGTCGATCAATCATAAAAGCATCTTTTCCCATCACTTTTGTTTTGATACGCTCGGAATGATGACTTCCGTGTCTGTTTTCTCTTTTTTGGAGAGCAGGTGTGAAAACAGTTCTTTTAAATTCTGGAATTACAAAACCGGGAGCAGACAGTGACGGGGATGGAAAATCTTTGCATGCAGATTTTACTTTTGCAGTAATGTCAATGGTGTGATAACAGTCCATTTGCAAAATGGTATCGGCTGCATAAAAATAAGAACCGGAGCTTCCTGCAACAAGGATAGTTGAAATGCCGCCCTTTTCATAGAGATCACGGATTCTTTCCAGAAATGGCGTGATCGGTTCTTTCTCTCTTGTAATAATCTGCTGCATCAGTTCGTCTCGTACCATAAAGTTTGTGGCAGTAGTATCTTCATCAATCAAAAATACATCACTTCCGGCTTCGATGCCTTCCATCACATTTGCAGCTTGGGAAGTAGTTCCACTGGCGTTTTCGGTAGAGAAGGAATGTGTATCTTTTTTGTTTGGCAGATCGTTGATGAAAAGTGAAATATCCACATTTTTAATACACCGTCCATCTTCCGCACGGAGTTTTAAAGCAGTTGCATCTGTAATCACGTATTCTCTTCCGTCGCCGGCAATGTGATTGTAGACACCGGATTCAAGTGCGTTTAACAGAGTGGATTTTCCGTGGTATCCACCGCCTACGATCAGAGTGATTCCCTTATGGATCCCCATACCGGAAATGACTCCTCTGTGCGGAAGCTCCATTTGTACGCATAAAGTATCTGGTGATTGAAATGGAATCCCGGTTTTTAAAGGTCGGTTGGAGACACCGGATTCTCTTGGAAGAATGGAACCGTTTGCCACGAAACAGACAATGTTTTGTCTTTTCAATTCTTCGCGGATATAGGCCTGATCTTCTGCAAGAAAGATAACGGATTCCACTTCTTTTGCCGGTAGATTTTTGTAGTAAAATACGGATTCTACACATTTTGGGAGAAAATCAAATAATATTTTTTCAAGTTCCGGTGCATTGATGGTTCTTCCGTTTGCCGGGAATCCGACTTCAAATCGTGCAATGATTTCATTTTTTGTAATCTCGCAGGCAGTACGTTCTAAAATCTCCTGTCCGCAGCGGCTTGTGGAAATCAGACCACTTTTCCCGGAACCTTTTGCCTTGAAATTGTATTTTTCAATCTGTCCATAGAATTTTCTTGTCAGATAATCTTGAAGTGCGATTCTGTTCTCATAAGTTTTATAATAGGATAAAGGGAAGCATGCCGTTTTTAACGGAATCCGAACACTTACATTGGAAGGAGAGGCAAAGGGATCTCCTTGCACATGGTCTATGGATAACATGTAGTTTGGAAAATGATATGTTCCTTTTAAAGATTTATAAGCAGGGTAACTTTTGCGATGTATAGATAATAGAGTTTGTTTTAATTTTTGCATAATATAAGTCCTTTCTATTTTTTGAATTATTATATAGTATAAGAAAAAACAAGAGAAAAAACAAGGTGAAAGGTGAGAGACGAATTAATAAATTCCTAAGAATTTAACTAGGAAAAACAGAAAAACAGCGCATTCGTTTTTGATAGAATGAAACTATCAAACGGAGGTGCTGTTTTTATGAGAAGAAAAATAAGACGCAGAAGAAAAATAAGAATATTGAGAAACGTGGCAATGATAGCAATACTGATAGGTTTTGTGTGTGGAGTTGTGAGTATTGCGGGAAATAGGCTTCCTGAATTGGGAGTGTTTGTAAAGAACCCTGCTCTTTTGATGAATGAGGGAGAATATCCAAAGGAGCTTTTGGATATGCTTTCCCGGAATCCGGATATGGAAGATTTTGTGATGAAATATCCTGAGAAAAAGGGACATGTTTATGCGGATACCATTGGCGAAGTAAAGAAAGGGACAATTCCACTTTTGTTGCAATGGGATGAAAGGTGGGGATATGGATATTATGGAGATAGTTCGGTTGCAGTAAGTGGATGTGCTCCGACTTCATTATCTATGGTCGTGGCAGGACTTACCGGGAAAAACACAGTCACACCGTATACCATTGCTAAATATGCAGAGGAGAATGGATATTATGTGACAGGAACAGGAACGAGTTGGGAATTATTTAACAGTGGATGCAGAGAGTTTGGCGTGGAAGGGGAAAATATTGCTTTGTCGAAGACATCAGTATTTCATGCACTGGAGTCTGGTATGCCGATCATATGTAGTATGCGGCCGGGAGATTTTACAACGGCAGGACATTTCATTGTGTTAACGGGAATAGAAGACGGGAAAATAAAAGTAAATGATCCGAATAGTAAAAAGAATAGTGAAAAATTGTGGGATTATGATACATTAGAACCTCAAATTAAAAATTTGTGGGCATTTCAGAAGATTTAATGGTACAATATACACAAAGAATGAGGAGATAAGACTAATGAAGGAACATGTTTTAGTTGTTGATGACGAGAAAGAGATTGCAGATTTGGTAGAATTATATTTGAAAAGTGAAGGATATCAGGTACATAAGTTCTATAATGGAAGTGATGCTCTTTCATGTATTGAGAAGACCAAACTGGATGTGGCAATACTGGATGTTATGCTTCCGGATATTGATGGATTCAAGATATGTCAGAAAATAAGAGAAACGTATTTTTATCCGATCATCATGTTGACTGCGAAGGTGGAAGATACGGACAAGATCATGGGTCTGACTTTGGGAGCAGATGATTATATATTAAAACCGTTCAATCCATTAGAAGTTGTGGCGAGAGTGAAGACTCAGCTTCGCCGTTACAAAAAATACAATCCGGCAGAGAAAACTACGTCAAAGGAAAAAACAGAATACGATATTCGCGGGCTTGTGATCAATAGTGAGACACATGGATGTACATTGTATGGAAAAGAAATTCAGTTTACACCAATTGAATTTGCGATTCTTTGGTATCTTTGTGATCACAAAGGAAAAGTTGTGTCTTCAGAACACCTTTTTGAAGCCGTCTGGGGAGAAAAATACTATGACAGTAATAATACGGTAATGACGCATATTGGAAAGATCCGGGAAAAGTTAAAGGAACCGGCAAGAAATCCGAAATTTATTAAAACAGTATGGGGAGTTGGATATAAAATTGAGTAAGACAAAAGAACAGATGCAGGATATTGCAAAAAAACTATTTTGGAAACAGTTGCGGAGATTTATTAGTATTTCTGTTCTTTTAACCGGTGGGGTTTTGCTGCTTGGTGTTGCCATACGCTGGAAAGCACATCAGACAATATGGCATGGAAATGAAATGATCTGGATTATGTGGAGTTGGATTCGGAAGAATTGGACCGCTTCCATTGTAATTGTTGTGATGGCTAGTGCGCTTTTGGCAGCATTTTTCGCTTTGAAGACATCTTACACATATCTGGAGCAGGTGTTGGAAGCTGCACAGACAATTTATATGAAAGAAGAGAATACAATCAAATTACCGGAAGAGTTAAGAGAAGCAGAAGTACAGTTAAATGATGTAAAACAACAATTGGAGAGAAATGAAAGGGCAGCGAAAGAAGCTGAACAAAGGAAAAATGACTTGATCGTATATTTGGCGCATGATTTAAAGACACCGCTGACTTCGGTAATCGGATATCTGACCCTTCTTCGTGATGAAGGACAGATATCGGAGGAACTGCGGACGAAATACCTGTCCATTTCTTTAGAAAAAGCAGAACATCTGGAAGATTTGATCAATGAATTTTTCGAGATTACAAGATTTAACTTATCAACCCTTACATTGGAGCCAAGCCGCGTGAATCTGACAAGGATGCTGGAGCAGATTACATATGAATTCAAGCCGATGCTGGATGAAAAAGAATTGGTCTGCACATTGGATGCGCCAAAAGACCTGCAAGTAAAATGGGATGTAGGTAAAATGCAAAGAGTATTTGATAATCTTTTGAGAAATGCTGTGAACTACAGTTTTGAAGGTGGAGAAATTGTATTTTCCGTGGAAGAAAAAGATTCGGATATCGAGATGGTCTGCATGAATCAAGGAAATACCATTCCGGAAGAAAAACTAAGTCGCATTTTTGAACAGTTTTTCCGGTTGGACTCTGCCCGTACAACAAGAAGCGGAGGAGCAGGTCTGGGTCTTGCCATTGCGAAGGAAATTGTAGAACTTCACGGAGGAACAATCTGTGCAGAGAGTGAAAATGAAGAAATTCGGGTTCTTATAAAGATTCCGAAAGAAGTATGATGAAAATGACGGAAGTTTAAAAGGAACTTCCGTTTTTTTCGTGATATAGGAACTTCCTGAATATTGTAGAGGGGGAAAAGGTGTGATACAATCATATACAGTATTTTGAAAATAAATTTACACAACAGGAGATTATACAATGAACATTTTAAATATAGAACATATCAGTAAAATTTATGGAGAGAAAGTCATATTTGATGATGTTTCCTGTGGAATCCAAGAAGGAGAAAAGGTAGGAATTATCGGGATCAACGGGATGGGAAAGACGACACTTCTTCGTATGATTGCAGGAGAAGAAGAGCCGGATCAGGGTCAGATTATAAAGCAGAATGGGATTCGCCTGGCATATCTTCCACAGAATCCACAGTTCCCGAAGGATGCTACGGTTATTTCGTATGCATATGACGGAATTCCGGAGACAGACTGGACGGCGAAAAGTGAAGTGAAAAGTGCATTGAACAAGCTTGGAATCACAGATCATGAGGCGAAGATCAAGACACTATCCGGAGGGCAGAAGAAAAGAGTAGCACTAGCAAAAACAATCGCAGCATCCTTTGATGTACTGCTTTTGGATGAGCCGACAAACCATTTGGATAATGAAATGATCGAATGGTTGGAAGACTATCTAAAAAAGTACCGTGGTGTTGTCATTATGGTAACTCATGACCGATATTTCCTGGATAAAGTAACCAACCGGATTCTGGAAATCAGCAGAGGAAGTTTGTACAGCTATGAAGCAAACTATACAAAATTTCTAGAGATGAAAGCGCAGAGAGAAGAAATGGAACTGGCTTCCGAGCGGAAACGTCAGAGTGTACTCCGTATGGAACTGGAATGGGCAAAGCGGGGATGCCGTGCAAGAACAACAAAACAGAAAGCAAGACTTGACAGGTTAGAGGCATTGAAAAACGGGAAAGCGCCGGTATCTGATATGACAGCAGAAATTGATTCTGTTGAGACGAGAATGGGAAAGAAAACCATTGAACTACATCATATCAGTAAAAGTTATGGAGGGAAAAAGCTGATTGATGACTTTGATTATATTGTTTTGAAAAATCAGAATCTTGGTATCATCGGTCCGAATGGCTGTGGAAAATCGACACTTTTAAAAATGATTGCAGGAATCATTGAACCGGATGAAGGGGTTGTGGAAATTGGAGAAACGATTCGCATCGGATATTTTGCTCAGGAAATTCCAGAATTTGATACGAAACAGAAAGTCATTGATTACGTAAAAGATATAGCAGAATATATTCCCACAAAAGACGGCAGGATTACAGCATCCCAAATGCTGGAACGCTTCCTTTTTACACCCGAGATGCAGTATGGACAGATTGAAAAACTGTCCGGTGGAGAGAAAAAGAGACTGTATCTGCTGAGCGTTTTGCAGGCAGCGCCGAATGTATTGGTTTTTGATGAGGCAAATAACGATATAGATATTCCGACTATGACAATACTGGAAGACTATCTGAATTCATTCCAGGGGATTGTCATTACAGTTTCTCATGACAGATATTTTCTGGATAATGTGGTAGACCGTATTTTTGCGTTTGATGGAGAAGGGCATCTGAAGCAGTATGAAGGCGGTTATACGGAGTATTTGGAAGCAAAACAGAAAGAAGATACGACGGTAAAGACTACAGAGAAAGGGAAAAAGTCCTCTGCGAAAAATGACTGGAAACAGAACCGTCCGACAAAGCTTAAGTTTTCTTTTGCGGAACAGAAAGAGTATGACACCATTGATGATGACATTGCGGCGCTGGAAGAAAAATTGGAGATGTTGGATGCAGATATGATGAAGAATGCAACCAATTCCGTAAAACTTTCAGAAATCGCGGCAGTGAAAGAAGAGACGGAAAAGAAGCTGGAGGAGAAGATGGAACGTTGGGTATATTTGAATGATCTGGCGGAGAAAATAGAAGAACAGAAAAATCAGAAATAAGTTGAAAGAGGATTTATGGAAAATAAAGACGGAACAATATTTTTAGAAGAAGTAAAAGAAAAATTAAATAGTCGCATTGAAGAACTAAAAGGAAATTTGGAAGAAGGAGAAAAAGACATTGCCAGTATGCAGGAGTATTACTGGGAAAATTATACGGAGATGGATGAGTATGGTTATGAGAATTATGATAACCAGCAGGCTCTTTTCCGGCAGGCAAGCGCTAATGAGGAGAAAGCAAAACTGATCCATCGTTTTGAGAAAATGCAGGATTCCCCGTTTTTCGGCAGGGTAGATTTTCTCTTTGAAGATGAAGAAGAGGCAGAAACATTCTATATCGGCATCGGGAATTTCGCGGAAAAGACAGGAAGCGTTCCGCTTATTTATGATTGGAGAGCTCCGGTGAGCGGTCTTTTTTATGATTTTGATAAAGGGCCTGCTTTTTATGAGGCGCCGGGTGGACTTATGGAAGGGGAAATCGAATCGAAATGGCAGTATAAGATACAAAATGGAAAGATGGTCTATGGTTTTGAAAGCGATATGATGATCGATGATGAAATTTTGAAACAGGAACTTGGAAGCAATAGCGATGTGCAGCTTAAGAACATTGTGCGGACAATCCAGAAAGAACAAAATGCGATCATCCGGAATACGAAAGACAAGATCCTTATCATTCAGGGCGTAGCGGGCAGTGGAAAAACATCTATAGCTTTACACCGGATTGCATATCTTTTGTATCACGATCGGAAGAATTTAAAATCATCCAATATACTGATCCTTTCTCCAAACAGTGTGTTTGCAGATTATATTTCTCATATTCTACCTGAACTTGGGGAAGAGAATATCCAGGAGATGAGTTTTGATATTTTTGCGTATAAGGAACTCAAGGGTACTGTTGTAGATTGTGAGGACCGTTTCCACCAGATTGAAAAGCGTATGGAGAGAAAAGACCCGGCAGCGGAACAAAGAAACCGTGAAAAACAATCGGCACATTTTATCGGATTGGTAGAGGGATTCCTTGTGGAACTGGAAGATCGTCTGATGGACATTCGTGATATTGAATTTAAAGGGTTGAAAAAAACAGAACAGGAACTGATAGAACTGTTTTATTTCAAATTCCAACACTTGCCGGTTTTGGCGCGTATGGAAGCGGTAATGGAGCATTTTATCGATGAATATGAGACGTTGTATCAAAAAGACGTGACCGAAGAGGAAAAAGAACTTCTTTCCGAACAGTTCATGAAAATGTACGTGACAAGGGATTTATATGAGATTTATAACTGGCTGATGGAGGATGCGGGATATCTTACTTTACCGGGAGTCCCTTATGAGCGAAGGATTCTTGCTTATGAAGATGTATATCCGATGCTGTATTTAAAACATAGGCTTGATGGAACAAAGGCGAGAAATAATATCAAACATCTTGTCATTGATGAGATGCAGGATTATAGTTATCTTCAGTATGTGATTTTAGAAGGAATGTTCTCATGTAAAATGACGATCCTCGGAGATAAAGCGCAGACCATTGACCATGAAAGCCAGGATGTGATGAAATTTCTTCCGAAAATTTTCGGGAAGAATATTCGAAAGATCGTGATGAATAAAAGTTATCGAAACACCGTGGAAATAGCCCGTTATGCAGAACAAATCGCAGGCTCAAGTGAGATGGAATTATTTGAACGTCATGGAAAGAGCGTAACAGAGGGGAATTTGGCCTCTTTTGATGAAGCAGTGGCTTGCGTACTTCGCGATATCCATATAGGAGAAGAGGAATTTGAAACTGCTGCAGTTATTACAATGACGGAATGGGAAGCAAAAGTTCTCTACCGAAAAATTCAAGAGTCCGGAACAGAGGTTTCTTATATTGACCGGGATAGTACATCCTTTAAAAAGGGTCTTTCTGTTACGACATTTTATATGGCGAAAGGTTTAGAATTTGATCAGGTTTTTGGTGTGTCACAAATGTGGAATGCTGGATTTTCCGGTCAGGCAAAATATATCTGCGCAACAAGAGCATTACATGAATTGTATATGTATGAAATTTCGGAAGATAAAAGGGAAAAATCAGAAAAGTAACTTGACAATGTATGCCTAAATTGATATTATATAAAAACAGAACGCACTCTGTTTTTGAGAAAGTAGAGGAAAGCATATGAAGAAAAAAATATTTTCATTATTGGTTCACAACAATGCAGGACTTTTGGCAAGAGTAGCAGGGTTATTCAGCCGTCGTGGTTACAGTATCGATAGTATTACGTCAGGTGTTACCATGGATGAGCGTTATACAAGGATTACCGTAGTAGCCAGAGGGGATGAACAGATTTTATCTCAGATTGAAAAACAACTTTTGAAGCTGGAAGATGTTGTGGATATCAATGTCCTGGCGGACGGAGAGTCGGTCTGCCGTGAACTGATTATGGTAAAAGTTATGGCGAATGCAGCAGAGAGGGCGGAAATTATTTCTGTTGCTGACATTTTCCGGGCGAAGATCGTGGATGTAGAGAAGGAATCCCTTATGCTGGAACTTACGGGGAATGAATCCAAGGTAGAAGCGTTCTTAAGCCTTTTGGATGGATACCATATTCTGGAACTTGCACGTACCGGGATTACCGGGTTATCAAGAGGTGTAAAAGGAGTTAAGCGCGTTGACGATTAAAAAAGATCAAAGGAGGAAACTATCATGGCGAAAATTTATTATCAGGAAGATTGTAACTTATCATTATTAGAGGGAAAGACAATCGCTGTCATCGGTTATGGAAGCCAAGGACATGCACAAGCGCTGAATGCGAAAGAATCAGGTTGTCATGTGATCATTGGACTTTATGAGGGAAGCAAGTCATGGGCGAAGGCGGAAGCACAGGGATTTGAAGTGTATACGGCAGCAGAGGCAGCGAAAAGAGCGGATATTATTATGATTCTGATCAATGATGAGAAACAGGCCAAGATGTACAAAGAGTCCATCGAGCCGAACCTTGAGGAAGGGAATATGCTGATGTTCTCTCATGGATTTGCGATTCATTTCGGACAGATTGTTCCTCCGGCAGGTGTGGATGTAACAATGATTGCGCCAAAAGGACCTGGTCATACAGTGAGAAGCGAATATCAGGAAGGAAAAGGAGTTCCATGTCTGATAGCGGTACAGCAGGATGCAACTGGTAAAGCGCACGATCTTGCGCTTGCATATGCACTTGCAATCGGTGGAGCAAGAGCCGGTGTATTGCAGACTACTTTCAGAGAAGAGACAGAGACAGATCTTTTCGGTGAACAGGCGGTTCTTTGCGGTGGTGTTACAGCTCTTATGAAAGCGGGATTTGAAACATTAGTAGAGGCCGGATACGAGCCGGAGAGTGCATATTTTGAATGTATCCATGAGATGAAATTAATCGTAGATCTGATTTACCAGTCAGGATTTGCGGGAATGAGATACTCCATTTCTAATACAGCAGAATATGGCGATTACATAACAGGACCGAAGATCGTAACAGATGAGACAAAGAAGGCGATGAAGAAAATCTTGTCCGACATTCAGGATGGTACATTTGCAAAAGATTGGTTATTAGAAAACCAGATTAATGCACCGCATTTCCAGGCTATGAGAAAGCGGGAGGCATCTCATCAGTTAGAATCGGTAGGCGAAGAACTTCGGAAGTTATATAGCTGGAGTGACGGAGCAAAATTAATTGATAACTAGAATCATACAATGACAGGCTGCATGCAATAGTGCAGTCTGTTTTACGTGTGGAGAAAGAAAAGGAGAAATTCTATGGACGCAAGATGTAAAACAATCAGCTTATTACTACCGGAAAACTGCGACCCGAAATATAAAGTGCTGACGGAAGTGACAATGCATGATTTGGGGTTGGATTTTATCTGTACACAAATTACAGATAAGAAGACGGAACAGAATTTGATATTATCTGTACTGTCCAAAATGACAAAAGACGGGAGGGTAACAAAATACCGAGGAGATATTTTTGAAGATATTTATCGTAACAAATCCATGCGAAATGAAATGTTGGAAATTTTGGATAAAATCAATTTCTTGCGGGATTATGGAAGCATTGTAAAGAATTATGATGAGGTGGCAGGCATATGGGATCTGATGCACAGGCTGGATGAACTGAAGGATTACATATGTTGTGTGGAAGCGATTTTTCGTAGTCTTTCTAAGGCGGATATCCACTCGGAAGGACTGATTCATCTGAAAGAGTATGTGGATGACTTATATCATGATAATGGATTCGAAGAACTGAAGAAGGACATCTCGGCTTTAAAGGCAGGAACTTCTGATTTGAAGAGCGTTACTGTCGGAATCAATTTGAATGAATGTTTTGAAGCGGATAGTGTTGGATTGATCTCCATAAATAGCAAATATTTTACGAAATCCAATATGCTTGGAAATTTTTGCGATAGAATTGCATCGAAAGGAGTGATTCATTCTGATACAGAATGGAGAGAAAATTATAAATACCAGCCATTTGTGGCAGAGGGAATGAAGAAAGTGGGACTGGCATCCATTGCGAGCGGGGATATGACAGAAGACATTCCAAGATATATGAACCGCGTTACAAACCAACTCTTATCCGGTATTGTAAAAAACTTAAAAAATGTTTTGAATAAATATGTTTCGATCACGATTACGGAAATTACAGATTTGATACCGGAATTTCTTTATTATGTTCGTTGGGCAGAATATATTGAAAAACTGGAAGAAAACGGGTTCCGTTTCTGCAAAGGAATGTTGGAAGAACAACAAGCGATGCACGCAAAGGCAATTTATAATCTCAAACTAGCCTCATCTGTTGCGAAAGCGGGTGATATCATAGACAATGACCTGGATTTTGATCGGGAGCATCTTGTGTACATACTGACAGGTGCGAACCGTGGCGGAAAGACAACGATTACACAAGCGATTGGCCTTTTGTTTGTTCTGGCACAAGGCGGTATTTTTGTACCTGGGGATTCATTTGTGTTTGCTCCGGTAGATTGTATCTATACACATTTTCCGGCTGATGAAGATAAAACGATGAACCTTGGCCGCTTGGGAGAGGAATGTAAGCGTTTCCGGGAACTTTATTTCCAAAGTACAGAAGATAGTCTGCTTTTGCTGAATGAGACATTTTCCACCACTTCCTTTGAAGAAGGGTATTATATTGCGAAGGATTCCGTAAAAGCGATTTTAGCAAAGGGGATTCGGACCATTTACAATACACATATGCATAAACTTGCATATGATATTGAAGAGATGAATGACGCTGTTCCATCAGGGAAAGCAGTTTCTTTGGTAATGAAATCTGAGGATGGAAATCGTTCCTACAAGGTTGAGATTGCACCTCCAGAAGGAATATCTTATGCAATTGATATTGCAAAAAAATATGGAGTCACTTATGAAATGCTGACGGAGGATAAAAAATAATAGGAAAAATATATAAAAAAGTGAGTGTTTGTTTCGATAATATGTTATAATTAAACAATAGAAATCGGAAACGGAAGTCGTTTAAGGAGGAAAATTATGGAACTAAAACTTCAGGATTTAAGATCATCCAAGAATCCAAAGGCAAGAATTAAGATCTTGGAAGGACATTTCGCAACAAGCAACTCACATATTAATACATATATTGATATGTCAACGGTAAAGACACGACATAACAATGCAAGAGAAACAGCGAAAGTTCTTGCGAAAGAATTCTTGAATAGTACACCGATAGATTCTATTGTATGTTTGGATGAGACGGAAGTTATCGGAACATTTTTGGCAGAAATATTGGCGGACAGCACATCCATGTCAATGAGCCATAAGAACAATATTTCGGTAATCACTCCGGAATTTAGTCAGGCAGGACAGATGATGTTCCGTGACAATAAGCAGCGTATGATCAAAGACCAACAGGTTTTGATTCTTGCGGCATCTATTACAACGGGCAAGACGATTTTGAAAGCCATTGATACGATTTTGTATTACGGGGGACGAATCTGTGGTGTTTCATCTATTTTCAGTGCGGTGAATAAGATTGCGGGAATGGAAGTGAAAACAATATTCACAAGTAAAGACCTTCCGAACTATCGCGCATATGCACCGCATGATTGCCCGATGTGTAAAGAAGGGAAGAGAGTGGAAGCTCTTGTAAATAGTTACGGATATTCGAAACTGTAAACATAGGAATTTCGTACTTTGGTTTATTGCCATTACGTATAAAAGAAAACCAGCCACATGACGGTATGGCTGGTTTTCTTTTCATAAGAATTCTCGAGAAATCTTATTATATAGTCTTAACTGATTAGGCAATTCCGTTAACAGCTTTTGTTAAACGAGAAACTTTTCTAGCGCATGTATTTTTGTGATAAACACCTTTGCTACCAGCCTTGTTGATCTCTACGATAGCAACTTTTAATGCTTCAGAAGCAGCAGCTTTATCATGAGCAACAACAGCAGCCTCTACTTTTTTCACATAAGTTTTAACTTTAGATTTAATTGCTTTATTTCTAGCAGCTTTTGTCTCATTAACTAAAATTCTCTTTTTTGCAGATTTAATGTTAGCCAATCTGAACACCTCCCAATCATGAATTATCAATAATCTTTCCATTAGAGCCGGACACGGAACGATCTAACGGAACATACTCATTTATTGTATGTCAATAAGTAGTACTTGTCAATACATATTTCTAAAAAAAATGTAAAAACTAACAACTAGAAATTATAAAGTGAGGAGTATATCATGATTGATAAGTACAATATCCGGACGGATTTAGCCTTGGAGCAGAAAGAAAGGTTTGAGTCAGATAATGTAGAAGTTCCGGGAGTGGTGTTAGAGGAAGAGTATGATGAGAAATTGGAGATTCGGACGACCAGAGTTGTTATTCAGACAGAAAAGGGTGCAAAAACCATGGGGAAACCGGTCGGGACGTATATTACACTCGAAGCGCCAAATCTGGCGGTGCCAGATGAGGACTATCATAGAGAAGTTTCCAAAGAGATAGCGCAGATTTTGAAAGAACTGATACAAGGAGAAAAAGAAGAATATAATGTTTTGGTAATCGGATTGGGGAACCGTCTTGTGACACCGGATGCGCTAGGACCTGATGTGGCAGACAATCTTGTGGTAACAAGGCATATCATAAAAGAATATGGGAAATATGCTATGGGTGGAGAAAAAGTGCATACAGTAAGTGCGATTGTGCCAGGTGTGATGGGACAGACCGGAATGGAGACGTTGGAAATTGTCAAAGGGGTAGTGGAAGAAACGAAACCGGATTTTGCCATTGCGATTGATGCTTTGGCGGCAAGAAATTCCAAAAGATTGAACCGCACTATACAGCTTGCAGATACGGGAATCAATCCCGGATCAGGTGTAGGCAATCATAGAAATGCGCTTACGGAAGATACGCTCGGAATTCCGGTGATTGCCATTGGTGTGCCTACAGTAGTTGATGCGGCAACTATTGTCAATGATACGATGGAAAACCTTCTTGCAGCCTTAGAAACATCTGAAATGTTAAAAGGAGTAGGAGTAGTGCTGCAAGGTTATAATGCTACGGAAAAATATGAGCTGATCAAAGAACTGATATCTCCTCACCTAAACGGCATGTTTGTTACTCCGAAAGATATTGATGAGACGGTCAAACGAATTAGCTATACAATATCAGAGGCATTAAACATGTTATTTGCAAATGGGACATGCGAATAAAACAAAAAGCTGCTTCATATAATGTTGAGATAATATGCGGAGGCAGGTGGCGGCGTGAAAAGGAAATATAATATAAGGAAGATTGCGGCAGGTGGAGCGGTTGTTGCATTAGGAACTTATATGTTATCCATGAGTGGAACAAGGATTACAGAGGAGTGGAAAATGAATTTCCATGCAAAACTTCAGACGATAACCGAGAAGACTTATATGACAGGTCTGTCATATGTAGACAGGGAAAACAAAGGTCCCAGAGAAGCGATTGTAGAATGTGCATTTCATCTCGTACCTCTGGGAAGTTACATAGATGATAAAGTAGTCTATACTTCGGAGTTGGAAGATGAGATGACAAATGAAATGATTCTTGCCATGCAGGAAGCAGACGAAAATGAAGTGGATGAAAACGGAAAACTTGCAAAAGAAGATGAAAATAATGAATCGGTAAAACAGGCTTCCAAAGAAGCAAAGAATACAAATAAAAGTACGATTGACTTGTCTATGGAAAAATTAAATAATTTTGACTATTTGACAAGTCACTTTTATACAGTGGATAGTTCTACTTTTGTAAAGCCGGAGGATTTGCAGGCGGAAAAACTTTTGAATGCGGATATGAAATTAGATAAGACAAAGGAGGGGCCGAAGATTCTTCTGTATCACACGCATTCACAGGAAGCGTTCAAAGATTCCGTTCCTGGAGATGTCAATACGACCATTGTAGGAATGGGGCGGATACTTGCAAATCTTTTAAATGAAAAATACGGAATCGAGACATTGCATCATGAGGGGATCTATGACATGGAAAATGGACATGTGGATCGTAGTAAGGCGTATGAGAGGGCGAAACCTGAGATACAGAAAATTCTGAAAGAGAATCCGAGCATTGAAATGGTTATTGATCTTCATCGTGACGGTGTACGGGAAGATACCCATCTTGTGACAGAAATCAATGGGAAACCTACGGCAAAAATTATGTTTTTCAATGGGCTTAGCCGGACAAGAACAAACGGGAAGGTAACAATTTTAGAAAATCCTTATATTCAGAATAATCTCGCGCTTTCTTTGCAGATGAAGATTGCGGCGGAGAAGATGTATCCGGGGTTTACTCGCAATATTTACTTGAAGGGTTACCGTTATAATATGCATTTCAAGCCGAAAAATATGCTGATCGAAGGCGGGGCACAGACCAATACCGTAGAGGAAATGAAAAATGCGATGGAGCTTCTTGCTGAAATATTAAATGAAGTAGTGGGATAAAATTTATTTGTATAACAGCATAATTTGTGCTAAACTGGTGATAGTTTGGATAAGTTTGCCCTTTTAAAATACATATGAAAAAAGGGAATATAAGAAGAAAGGACGCATATAAATGGCAAAGAAAAATACATATGATGCAGATAGTATTTCAGTATTGGAAGGACTTGAAGCAGTCCGTGTAAGACCGGGGATGTATATCGGAAGTGTATCGACAAAAGGTTTGAATCATCTTGTATATGAGATTGTAGACAATGCGGTAGATGAGCATCTTGCAGGGTTTTGCGATACGATTGAGGTGACTTTGGAAAAAGATGGTTCGGCTACGGTGAGTGATAACGGACGAGGGGTTCCGGTAGGCATGCATCAGAAAGGGGTACCGGCAGCACGTCTTGTCTATACGACATTGCATGCGGGCGGTAAGTTCGACGATTCTGCATATAAGACAAGCGGTGGACTTCATGGTGTAGGATCTTCTGTTGTAAATGCGCTTTCAACTTATATGGATGTAAAGATCAGTAGTGGCGGAGCAATCCACCATGACCATTATGAGAGAGGAATTCCGACAATAGAACTTGTGGACGGCCTTCTTCCGGTAATTGGGAAAACAAGAAAAACAGGAACAACAGTAAATTTTTTGCCGGATGATACGATTTTTGAAAAAACATGGTTCAAAGCGGATGAGATTAAGAGCCGTCTTCATGAAACTGCCTATTTGAATCCAACACTTACGATCATATTTGAAGACAGACGCCAGACAGTAAGAGAGCACATCGAATACCATGAACCAAATGGTATTTTAGGATTTATCAAAGATTTGAATCAGAAAAAAGAAGTGATCCATGATCCGGTATATTTTAAGGGGACGGCAGATGGAATTGAGGTAGAAGTGGCATTCCAATATGTGAATGAGTTCCATGAAAATGTGCTTGGATTCTGTAATAACATTTATAACTCTGAGGGAGGAACCCACTTAACCGGATTCAAATCTACGTTTACCATGGTCATGAACCAGTATGCCCGTGAAATTGGAATTTTAAAAGAAAAGGATACGAATTTTACCGGTGCGGATATCCGGAATGGAATGACGGCTATTGTGTCCATTAAACACCCGGATCCACGCTTTGAAGGTCAAACGAAGACAAAGCTTGACAATCCGGATGCAGGTAAAGCAGCAAGTAAGGTGACAAGTGATGAGATCACTTTATTTTTTGACAAGAATTTAGATACATTAAAGAAGGTCTTATCTTGCGCAGAAAAGGCGGCAAAGATCCGCAAAACAGAAGAAAAGGCCAAGACTAATCTTCTGACTAAGCAGAAATATTCTTTTGACAGCAATGGAAAGCTTGCCAACTGTGAAAGCCGTGATGCAAGTAAATGTGAGATATTTATCGTAGAGGGAGATTCTGCCGGAGGCTCGGCGAAAACGGCGCGAAACCGCCAGTATCAGGCAATCCTTCCCATTCGAGGTAAAATTTTGAATGTAGAGAAAGCAAGTATTGACAAAGTACTTGCCAATGCAGAGATTAAAACGATGATCAATGCATTTGGATGCGGATTTTCAGAAGGCTATGGAAATGATTTTGATATTACAAAACTTCGTTATGATAAAATCATTATCATGGCAGATGCGGACGTAGACGGTGCCCATATTTCTACATTGCTATTGACGTTATTTTACCGCTTTATGCCGGAATTGATTTACGAAGGACATGTCTACATTGCCATGCCACCTCTTTATAAGGCTATGCCAAAGAAGGGAAAAGAAGAATACCTGTATGATGACAAAGCGCTGGAGCGCTATCGGAAAACGCACAGCGGGCCATTTACATTACAAAGATACAAAGGTCTTGGTGAGATGGATGCAAATCAGCTTTGGGAGACAACTTTAAATCCTGAGACTCGTATCATGAAGCGTGTAGAGATTGAAGATGCGCGGATGGCATCCAGTGTGACAGAATTACTAATGGGAACGGAAGTGCCGCCAAGACGGGCATTTATCTATGAAAATGCAACGGAAGCGGAACTGGATATATAGGAGGCAGTGAATATGGATGATTCACAGATTATAAGAACGGAATATTCGGAAGTCATGAAAAAATCATTTATCGACTATGCGATGAGTGTCATTGTGGCTAGAGCGTTGCCGGATGTACGTGACGGGTTAAAACCGGTACAAAGAAGAACGCTATATGATATGCACGAACTTGGCATTAAATATGATAAACCATATAGAAAATGCGCCCGTATCGTAGGTGATACGATGGGTAAATATCATCCCCATGGAGACAGTTCTATTTATGAGGCTCTCGTTGTGATGGCACAGGAGTTTAAAAAGGGAATGGTCCTTGTGGATGGCCATGGAAACTTTGGATCCATTGAAGGGGACGGAGCCGCGGCCATGCGTTACACTGAGGCCCGCCTTGCAAAACTTACTCAGGAAGTGTATCTTTCGGATTTGGACAAGGATGTGGTAGATTTTGTCCCGAACTTTGATGAAACGGAAAAAGAGCCGGAAGTTCTGCCGGTGCGAATCCCGAATCTTTTGGTCAATGGGGCAGAAGGAATTGCAGTCGGTATGGCAACCAGTATTCCGACACACAATCTGAGTGAGGTCATTGATGCGGTGAAAGCGTATATGAAGAACAATGATATCACGACAAAACAGTTGATGAAATACATAAAGGGGCCGGATTTTCCGACAGGTGGCATTGTGGTCAATAAAGATGACCTTCCGGATATTTATGAAAGTGGAACAGGAAAGATTAAAATTCGCGGGAAAGTAGAGCTTGAAGAATTAAAAAGAGGGAAAAAGCGTCTTGTAATTTCTGAGATTCCATACACAATGATCGGAAGCGGAATCGGCAAGTTCTTAAATGATGTGGCAACGCTTGTAGAGACAAAGAAGACGAATGATATCATAGATATTTCCAATCAATCTTCTAAAGAAGGAATCCGTATTGTCCTTGATCTTCGGAAAGATGCAGATGTAGAAAACCTCAAGAATATGCTCTATAAGAAAACACGTCTGGAAGATACATTCGGTGTGAATATGCTGGCGGTAGCCAATGGAAAGCCGGAAACAATGGGAATCAAGAAGATTATTGAACATCATGTGGATTTTCAATTCGATCTTGCTACAAGAAAATACAACAATCTTCTGGCAAAAGAAAAAGATAAAAAAGAGATTCAGGAAGGACTCATCAAGGCGTGTGATGTCATTGATCTGATCATAGAAATTTTGCGGGGGAGTAAATCCATCAAAGATGCGAAAGCATGTCTGACAGAAGGAATTACAGAGAATATTAAATTTAAGTCCAAGATTTCCGAGAAAATGGCTATGCTTCTTCGATTTACAGAGCGGCAGGCAACGGCTATTCTGGAAATGCGCCTCTACAAATTAATCGGCTTGGAAATAGAAGCACTTCAAAAAGAACATGAAGAGACGTTGAAAAATATTGCAAGATATGAGGATATTTTAAATAATTACGATTCTATGGCAGACGTTATTATAGCTGAGCTGGACTCTTATAAGAAAGCGTATGGGAGAAAGCGCCGTACGGTGGTTGAAAATGCAGAAGAAGCGGTGTTTGAAGAGAAGAAGATTGAAGAACAGGAAGTCATTGTTCTTATGGATCGTTTCGGATATACACGTGCTGTAGATGTAGCAACTTATGAAAGAAATAAAGAAGCTGCGGATTCGGAAAATAAATATGTGATTCGTTGTCTGAATACAGGAAAGATTTGTATTTTTACAGATACCGGGAAAATGCATCAGGTAAAAGTATTGGATATTCCTTATGGAAAATTCCGTGATAAAGGGACTCCGATTGACAATATTTGCAACTATGCAAGTACAGAGGAAAATATGATTTGCATTTGTGAGGAAGAGCAGTTTACTGATTCAAAACTTATTTTTGCAACGAAACAAGGGATGATCAAGAAAGTAGACGGAAGTGAGTTTCAGGTAAGTAAACGAACGATCGCAGCCACAAAGCTGCAGGAAGATGATGAGGTGATTAGTGTTCAGGTGATTCATGGATCTCAGAACGTTGTACTTCAGACAGAAAATGGATATTTCTTACGTTTCCTTTCGGAAGAAGTGTCGGAAAAGAAAAAGACAGCGATTGGTGTCAGAGGAATGAAACTTCAGAAGAATGATGTGTTGGAAAGTGTGTATTTGTTTGAAGAGGGGACGGAAATAAAAGTTCCGTATAAAGAAAAGGAAGTCACTTTGAACAGATTGAAACTAGCGAAAAGAGACGGAACAGGAACGAAGGCGAGAGGATAAAAATGAATCAATCACAGATTACATACTGGTGTCATGAGGTTATACGGTCTCAATCACGGCAAGGCGGTTATTATATTGATGCAACTATGGGAAATGGAAATGATACACTGTTTTTGTGTGAGCTTGCCGGCGATGACGGACATGTATTGGCTTTTGATATTCAGGAGGAAGCATTATGCACAACACGGGAACTTTTACAATCTCATGGTTATGAAAAGCGTGCGACTTTGGTAAAAGACGGACATGAGCATATGGATAGATATGCAGAGCAAGAACTCGCAGATGTAATCTGCTTTAACTTTGGATATCTTCCGGGCGGAGATCACGAGATTGCAACAAAGCTTCAGACAAGCATAGTGGCGGTTGAAAAAGGGCTTCAAATCTTAAAAAGCAGCGGTATGATGAGTCTCTGCATTTACAGCGGAGGGGATACGGGTTTTGAAGAAAAGGAGGGAATTTTAACTTATCTTAAGGAACTTCCTGCAAAGAAATATACAGTGATTGTAAACGAATATTATAACCGGGGAAATCATCCGCCGATGCCGGTATTTATTTTCAAAAAATAGAAGAACAGGCGGCAATATCATAAAATTTCAAGGCGGATTCGTAAGAGTCTGCCTTTTATCATATAGAAGAAATTCCTTAAATGAAATGCACTTTCGGTATAACTTTGAAGAAGCTGAAAACAGCCGGAAATTTCTGGAACATGTGAAAGAATTGCCGAAAGATGCGACGGAGATTTAGTGAAAAATTGTGAAAAAGGATAAAATTACGAAATGTTGATTTTTCTATTGACAACAATAGTTGTCAAATGTTATAGTGGTTATGACAAATAAAGTTGTCAAAATGTAAAAGTAAGTTGTCATGACAAAACTTTAGGAGAGATGATTATGGGACTGGAAAACAGGGTAAAAGAGCACAGGGCAAGATTGCATATCAATCAGTCAAAACTCGGTGAGCTTGCGCATGTGTCAAGGCAGACAATTAGTCTGATCGAGAGAGGGGATTATTCTCCATCCGTTGCTTTGGCATTAAAACTCGCCAAGATATTTGGTGTATCTGTGGAAGAAATTTTTAGCTATGAGGAGGATGAATAGCATGGAAAAATCAACAAAAAGGGTAAATTCTTATTTGAAAATGGTACTATGGATGGCTGGAGGAGGAGCATTAGGAGCCATCATAGGGGGAGGCAGCGTATTCCTAAGTGGCGGTATACATGGTGTTTTTCAAAATCTGACAGATTGGCTAAAAGGGAATACGATTGTAATACTTGGAATTTTACTGGTAATTTCTTTGATCCTCAGCATTTTTTGCTATACAAAAATCGAAGGAATTGTGCGGATGTCAAAGGAAAATGAAGATGATGAGATTCAAGATAAGTTTGATCAGACATTTGACTTTTGGGGGAATATTGGACTTGCAGGAACATCTGTTATCATTTATTTATCTATGGCGGCTTATGCATTTCAGATGTACCGGAATATGAAGAGTGTGAAAGAACTTTTGATTTCCTCTGGAATTTTCCTTTTTATTGTAATTGTCTGTGGGTTTTATCAGGTCGCGGCGATCAAGCAGATCCGCAGGAAGGAACCGTTAAAACAAGGAGATGCGGCTGATAGAAATTTTGAAAAAATATGGTTGAGCAGTTGCGATGAAGGTGAAAAGAAAATTATTTTCGAGGCAGGATATAAAGCATTCAGTATAACTAGAATCTTCTTGTTGGTTGCGACATTGATCGCTATGTTGGGAGAAACTTTCTTTGATGGAGGACTTACAGCGGTTGTATTGTTGACAGCGTGCAATATTTTTATGACTTTAGTCTACACATATTTTTCGATAAAATTAGGGAAATAGGGCGGTATTGATTTCTGAAAAGGTTCGTCTATAAAATGAAAGAAGAATCTTGAGGCTTATATAAGTGAAGTCTCAAGATTCTTCTTTTTATCTGCAGTGCTAATTGCTTTCGCGCATCATTTTGTTGGCGGTTGAGAGCATTAGCTTGATACGATTGAGCTGGTTTACTTCGCTGGCACCCGGGTCATAGTCGATGGCTACGATATTAGCTTCGGGATGTTTGTGGCGAAGTTCTTTGATGACGCCTTTTCCCACAATGTGGTTCGGAAGGCATCCAAATGGCTGAGTACATACAATGTTTTTCGCGCCATTTTCAATTAATTCTAACATTTCTCCTGTAAGGAACCAACCTTCACCGGTCTGATTTCCAAGAGAAACGATTTCCTTTGCCATATCGGCAAGATTTTTAATCTGTGCCGGAGGAGTAAAGTGCTTACTTTCTGCAAATGCTTTTGCGGCAGGAGCGCGGAACCACTCCAAAGCCTTGATGCCTAAGTTGGCTTTCTTAGCGGTAGATTTGCTCATGCCCAGATTATCAGCTTTAAAGTTTGCGTTGTAAAAGCAGTATAAGAAGAAGTCTAATAAATCAGGTACAACAGCTTCGGCACCTTCTTGTTCCAATAATTCCACAAGATGGTTATTTGCAGTAGGATGAAATTTTACAAGAATCTCACCGACAACGCCTACACGTGGTTTTTTCATATCATGGATTGGAAGTTTATCAAAATCTTCTATAATTTCACGGCATAGTTTGTTGAATTCATGTTTGCCAGGAAATTTTTTCTGCACAAATTGAATGCATTTTGCTTTCCATTTTTCATGAAGAGCATCAGCAGATCCTGGAGTGATTTCGTATGGCCGCATGCGGTACAATGCTCGCATGAAGATATCTCCAAATATCAGAGAGTACACCCCTTTTAGAATCAGAGGAACCGTAATCTTGAATCCCGGATTTTCTTCGAATCCGCTTAAGTTCAGCGAAATAACCGGAATGTGTTCATATCCGGCTTTTTTCAATGCGCGGCGGATAAAGCCAATATAGTTGGAGGCGCGGCAACCGCCTCCGGTTTGCGTGATGATTACTGCAATTTTATCGGTATCATAGTTGCCTGAAAGGATTGCCTCCATAATCTGCCCGACTACGATAAGGGATGGATAGCAGGCATCATTATTTACATATTTGAGCCCCACATTGACTGCGGACTTATTATCGTTTCCTAAGACTTCGATGTTATAGCCGCAGGAACGCATAGCCGGTTCCAAAATATCAAAATGTATTGGTGACATTTGCGGACAAAGAATAGTGTAATCTTTCCGCATTTCTTTGGTAAACGGCACTTTTGTAATGGAAGAAGGCTGAATCGTACGCTTCATTTGTTTTTCTTCACGGACGCGGATTGCGGCGAGAAGAGAACGGATACGGATTCTTGCAGCTCCCAAATTGTTCACTTCATCGATTTTGAGAGACGTATAAATTTTTCCGGATTTTGTCAAAATATCGGAAACGGCATCGGTTGTTACAGCATCCAGACCGCAGCCAAAAGAGTTCAACTGAATCAGATCCAGGTTGTCTTTTGTTTTCACAAAATTAGCGGCAGCATATAGCCTTGAGTGGTACATCCATTGATCCATGACAATAAGAGGACGCTCAACTTCGTGCAAATGTGATATGGAATCTTCAGTCAGCACAGCGATATCATAGGAATTGATCAGTTCCGGTATACCGTGATGTACTTCAGGATCCATGTGGTATGGGCGCCCGGCAAGAACAATTCCCCGTTTTCCGGTTTTGTCAAGATAAGCAATGGTTTCCTCCCCCTTGCGCCGGATATCTGCGCGACAGGCAGCAAGTTCTTCCCATGCCAAATGTACTGCATTTCTGATCTCTTCAGCGGAAATATTGAATTTGGTTCCGAGTTCCTCTGTCAATCGCGAAGATAATGTTTCCTCGCTTCGGAAAGACATGAACGGATTCATGAAATCTATTTTTCCGCTTGTAATTTCGTCTACATTATTTTTAATATTTTCCGCGTAAGAGGTCACAATCGGACAGTTATAATGATTGTTTGCTTCTTTAAACTCTTCCCGCTCATATGGAATGCACGGATAGAAGATAAAGGAAAGGCCTTCATCTATCAGCCATTTTACATGTCCATGCGCAAGTTTTGCAGGATAGCATTCTGATTCGCTCGGGATGGATTCGATACCAAGCTCATAAATTCTGCGGTTGGACGGCGGAGAAAGAACCACCCGAAAATGTAGTGCATTGAAAAATGTAAACCAGAACGGATAATTTTCGTACATGTTCAATACGCGCGGGATACCTACAGTTCCCCTTTTTGCTTCCTCCTTAGTAAGTGGGGTGTAACCAAAATAACGCTCGTTTTTATATGCAAACAAATTTGGAAGATCAGAAACTTTCTTTTCTTTTCCCAGTCCTTTTTCGCAGCGGTTTCCAGTGACGAAACGACGGTTTCCACTGAATTTATTGATGGTGAGCCGGCAGTTATTTGTACAACCGTTACATTTAGCCATGGTTGTTGTGTATTCTAAATTTTCAATTTCTTCGATAGGAAGCATGGTTGTACCGTTACTGTTGCGGTAACGCTCTCTTGCAATAAGAGCTGCACCGAATGCTCCCATGATTCCGGCGATATCCGGTCGAATGACTTCGCACCCGGCAATAGTTTCCAGGCTTCGAAGAACAGCGTTGTTATAAAAAGTACCCCCTTGAACTACAATGTTTTTACCAAGTTCCGAGGCATCGGACACTTTGATTACTTTGTAAAGCGCATTTTTAATAACGGAATAGGCGAGCCCGGCTGAAATATCTGCCACAGAAGCACCTTCTTTTTGCGCCTGTTTTACTTTGGAATTCATAAATACGGTGCAACGGGTTCCGAGATCGATTGGATTTTGAGCAAAAAGTGCTTCATGCGCAAAATCTTCCACTGAGTAATTGAGGGACTTGGCAAAAGTTTCGATAAAGGAACCACAACCGGAAGAACAAGCCTCGTTCAACTGCACACTGTCAACAGTATTATTTTTGATTTTGATACATTTCATATCCTGGCCACCGATGTCAAGGATACAATCTACATCGGGATCAAAGAAAGCGGCTGCATAATAGTGGGAGATGGTTTCTACTTCACCTTCATCTAACAAAAGAGCGGATTTTACAAGCGCTTCGCCGTAACCCGTGGAACAGGAATGGACAATTTCGACTCCGTCAGGAAGCTGGCTGTAGATGTCTTTAATCGCTGTGATTGTTGTCCCGAGAGGATCACCGTTATTATTGTTGTAGAAGGAATAAAGAAGTGTTCCGTCTTCGCCTACAAGAGCGGCTTTGGTTGTGGTTGAGCCGGCATCAATTCCAAGGAAACATTTCCCTTTATAGGTAGAGAGATCCTTCACCGGGACTTGATGTTTGGCATGCCTTGCTTCAAAATTCTCGTAGTCCTCCTTACTTTTGAAAAGAGGTTCCATGCGTTCTACTTCAAAATCCATATGGATACGGTTTGCAAGCCGAGTCTGCAATGTTTGAATCGGCACGGAAATATCTTTCTTGGAGTTTAGAGCTGAACCGATCGCTGCAAATAAGTGTGAATGATTCGGAGTAATAATATGTTCATCATCCAGATGAAGTGTCCGGATAAACGCGACGCGAAGTTCAGAAAGAAAATGAAGAGGACCTCCCAAAAAGGCAACATGTCCGCGAATCGGCTTTCCACAGGCAAGCCCGCTGATTGTCTGATTGACTACAGCCTGGAAAATAGAAGCGGCCAAATCTTCCTTAGTGGCACCTTCATTAATAAGTGGTTGAATGTCCGATTTTGCAAATACACCACAACGTGCTGCGATGGTGTATAAAGCCTGATAATTTTTGGCGTATTCGTTTAAGCCCATGGCATCCGTCTGAAGAAGAGAGGCCATCTGATCAATGAAAGAACCGGTACCTCCGGCGCATATGCCGTTCATACGCTGCTCCACATTGCCATCTTCAAAATAGATGATCTTAGCGTCTTCTCCACCAAGTTCTATGGCAACATCTGTCTGAGGTGCATAATCCTGTAACGCGGTAGAGACGGCAATTACTTCCTGCACAAAGGGAACGTCCAGATGTTTGGCAAGTGTAAGGCCGCCGGAACCGGTGATCACCGGTGAAACGTTGATGACTCCGAGTTTATGAATTGCCCGTCCAAGAAGGTCAGACAGAGTTTCCTGAATATTTGCAAAATGACGTTCGTAATCGGAAAATAATACCTCATGCTCATTGTTTAAAATCGCAATTTTTACAGTAGTGGAACCGATGTCGATTCCTAGCGTATATAATATTTTTTCGTTCATTTTTCGACTCCTAACGTGTAATTATATCAATTACTTCCTATTAAATGTGTAATAACATTTTTAAGCAAACTACATTATACGACAATCATTTCAAAAAGACAATTACAAATTTATTATATATTTTGTTTGAAATATGGGCAATTTCTATAAATGTTAAAATGTTGTAAACTTAAGGAGCGGAATTGACAAACTTATAGAGAAAATGTAGAATTACACATATGCTAATTAATTATATTGGAGGAGTCGTTTTTTATGAACTGGATTCAGAAACTGGAACGAAAATTCGGGCGATATGCAATCAACAATCTGATGTATTATATCATTATTTTGTACATTGGCGGGTATTTGATTGATATGTTAAATCCTGGATTTTTTGACACGTATTTATCGTTGAATGTAGAGGAAATCCTGCATGGACAGGTATGGCGCCTTGTGACATTTCTGGCACAGCCTATGGAGACGAGTATTATTTTCCTTGCGTTTGCCTTGTATCTTTATTACATGATCGGACAGCATCTTGAGGCAGAGTGGGGAGCGTTTCGCTTTAATCTATACTTCTTTTCCGGAGTATTGTTCCATATTATTGCGGGATTCGTTGTTTATTTTGCGACAGGTATTTCTATGCCGATTGGAACAACTTACTTGAATTTATCTCTGTTTTTTGCCTTTGCAGCGCTTTATCCGAATGTGGAGTTTCTTCTGTTTTTTATCATTCCGGTAAAGGTGAAATATCTTGCGCTTTTGGATGGAATTTTCTTTGGATACACGATTCTGCAGGCATTTATGCCGGCGTACGGAGGGAATCCGTATATTGGCGTGGTTTATCAGGCAAGAGCCATTGCGGCGGCTGTATCACTTTTGAACTTTGTGATTTTCTATTTTTCGTCGAGAAACTTCAAAGCATATTCGCCGAAGCAGTCTCGCAGAAGGAAAAAATTTCAAAAAGAAGTCAGAAATGCCCGTGTAAACAAAGCGGCTGCAGCAGAAGGTGCGAAGCATAAATGTGCAGTCTGTGGACGAACGGAGTTGGATGATCCGAATTTGGAATTCAGATACTGTTCTAAGTGTAACGGTGCTTATGAGTATTGTCAGGACCACCTATTTACTCATGAGCATATAAAATAAATAGAACCAAATATTAGGTATGGAAAGAGGGAAAAGCATGAGAAAAACAAAAATTATATGTACATTAGGTCCAAATGCAGATGACAGAGCAGTGATGAAGAAATTGGTGGAAAACGGTATGAATGTGGCTCGTTTCAATTTCTCTCATGGAACGCATGAAGAACAGAAGAAGAGAATGGATATGCTGAAAGATGTCCGTGAGGAAGTGGGAAGACCGGTTGCGATTTTGTTGGATACAAAAGGCCCGGAAATCCGTACCGGAGTTTTGGAAGGCGGTAAAAGAGTAATGCTTTCAGAAGGAGAAAAATTCGTTCTTACAACGGAACAGATTGTGGGAAATGAGCATCGAGTATCGGTTTCTTATGATGGACTGCTTGAAGATGTGGAACCGGGCAAAAGGATTCTCATTGATGATGGTCTGATTGAGCTGGAAGTAAATAAAATTCATGAACCGGAGATTATCTGTACGGTATTAAATGGCGGAGAACTTGGGGAAAGAAAGGGTGTCAATGTACCAAATGTGGCAGTGAGGCTTCCGGCTATTACAGAGAAAGACAAAGAAGATATTCGATTTGGCGTAGAGCAGGGGATAGATTTTATTGCAGCTTCTTTCATCCGTTCGGCAGAAGGGGTACTTGAAATCAAGGCACTTTTGAAAGAGTGCGGTGCACCATATCTTCCGGTTATCGCAAAGATTGAAAATGCAGAAGGTATCAAAAATATTGATGAGATTATCCATTGTGCGGATGGAATTATGGTGGCCCGCGGTGATCTTGGAGTGGAAATCCCATCAGAAGAAGTACCTTACCTTCAGAAAATATTAATTCAAAAATGTAATGACAATTTCAAACCGGTTATTACGGCGACGCAGATGCTGGATTCTATGATCCGCAATCCTAGACCGACAAGAGCAGAAGTGACAGATGTTGCAAATGCGGTATATGACGGGACGGATGCGGTCATGTTGTCGGGGGAAACTGCGCAAGGCAAATATCCGGTAGAAGCGCTTCAGATGATGGTACAGATTGTAAAGAACACGGAGGAACATTTGGATTATGACAGACTTCTCCAAAAGTCTCAGGAACATAGAAGAAAGAGTATCTCTAGTGCAATCGGGTATTCTTCTGTGGCGACGGCTGCAAATCTGAATGCAAAATGTATACTTACGCCGACTATGTCAGGAGCAACGGCAAGGGTTGTGTCAAAATTCAAACCGAAGGCAGATATTATAGGAGTAACACCGAATGAAGAAACATTACGGAAAATGCAGATTTTCTGGGGTGTGTGCCCTGCAAAATCCGTAGAATGCCATACAACGGAAGATATCTGCAATGAAGCTATTGAACTTGCAACGGCAAAGCAATTTGTGGAGACGGGAGATATTGTTGTTCTTACAGCAGGGATTCCGTCCACTGTAATTCCGAAGAGTCGTGATGGTGTGAGCAACATGATGCGTATTGTTGTGATCGAATAAGCAAAAGAAAAAATCATACGAAGGGAATGAGAAAAATTGGAGAAGAAAACATTTGTGACGAAGGAACAGCTAGAGGAAATAGTGAAAAAATACCCGACCCCATTTCATCTTTATGATGAAAAGGGGATCAGGGATAACATAAAAGCATTGAAAGAAGCATTTTCATGGAATCCGGGATATAAGGAATATTTTGCGGTGAAAGCGAATCCCAATCCGTTTTTGATCGACATATTGCGAGAGTATGGATGTGGATGTGACTGTTCATCTTATACAGAATTGTTATTGTCAGAAGCCATAGGAGCTACGGGGGATGATATCATGTTTTCTTCTAATGCAACTCCGGCAAAAGAGTATGAGTTGGCAGACAAGCTTGGAGCGGTTATTAATCTGGATGATATCACGCATATCGAATTTCTGGAGAAGACCATAGGGCATATACCGGAAGTGATAAGTTGTCGTTATAACCCGGGAGGACTTTTTAAGATTAGTAACGATATTATGGATAATCCGGGAGATGCAAAGTACGGGATGACTACGGAACAGCTTTTTGAAGCATTTAAAATCTTAAAAGCGAAAGGGGCAAAAGAATTCGGAATCCATGCATTTCTTGCGAGCAATACAGTAACCAATGAATATTATCCGATGCTTGCAAAAGTTTTGTTTGAAGTAGCAGTGAAACTTCAGAAAGAAACGGGAGCACATATTAAGTTTATAAATCTTTCCGGTGGGATCGGGATTCCATATAAGCCGGATCAGGAGCCGAATGATATCAAAGTGATTGGTGAAGGGGTAAGAAAGGTTTACGAGGAAGTACTTGTTCCGGCAGGTATGGGAGATGTCGCAATCTATACGGAATTGGGAAGATTCGTGACGGGTCCTTACGGATGCCTTGTGACAACAGCGATTCATGAAAAACATACACATAAAGAATATATCGGTTGTGATGCTTGTGCAGTCAACCTCATGCGGCCGGCTATGTATGGAGCTTATCATCACATTACAGTTATGGGGAAAGAAAACGAATCGTGTGATTATAAATACGATGTTACAGGTTCACTTTGCGAAAATAACGATAAGTTTGCTATTGACCGTATGCTTCCTAAGATTGATATTGGAGATTTGCTGGTCATTCATGATACTGGTGCTCATGGATATTCCATGGGATACAATTACAATGGGAAACTGCGTTCGGCAGAAGTGCTTCTCTGTGCAGACGGAAACGCGAAACTAATTCGGCGTGCGGAAACTCCGGAAGATTATTTTGCAACACTGGATTGTTTTGAGATTGGTAAAAAACTTTGCGAGAAATAGAGAAAAATATTGTGCAATTTATCTGATTGTGATATAATTCATCTAAATTATTTGTGCAAAATAATAGGAGGATAATTATGAAAAGACAAAAGAAAATAATGGCAGTATTAATGGCGGCGCTTATGTTTGCTGGTATTTCTACAGGATGTGGCAAGAAGTTCGATGCAAAAGCATATATGCAGGAGTATTTGAATGCAAGCTACAAACAACAATTTACTGAGTTTTGCAAACTTTCTGAACAGACAGAGGATGAGGCTAAGAAAGTTTATGAAGAGAACATTGACAAAGTAACCGAAGAAATGATGAATGTTGAAGGACAGGAGTTTTCGGATGAATTAGTAGAAAAATATCAAAATCTTGTACAAACCATGTTCAGTTCGGCAAAATATAATGTTGTAAGTGCGGAAGAAGATAAAGACGGAAATTTCGTTGCAAAAGTTGAAGTGGAACCACTGCTTGTGTTAGATGATTTTGAAGAAAAAGTTACAGAAGCTTCAGAAGAATACCTTACAGATCTGACAGAAAAATTACTGGCAGGGGAAGAGCAGCCGGATGAAGCGACCATCTATGAAGATATTATGACAATTGTTTATGATATTCTTAATGAAAAATTGAGTGCACCGGAATATGGCGAGAAAGAAACTGTAGAAGTACAGATTAGTAAAAAAGATAACGTATATACACCGGAAATAGAAGATCTTGAAAATTTGGATAAAGTAGTCTTTAATATGCACAAATAAACTAGATTTATAAAAAGTTAAAAAAATACTTGCATAATAATTGAGAATGTGATAGAATGATTCTTGGTTGTGAGTGGTGGAGATAAAATCTCCACATCATGCCGATGTGGCGGAATTGGCAGACGCATCAGACTCAAAATCTGACGTGGGCGACTACGTACCGGTTCGAGTCCGGTCATCGGCATTTTGAAAGTGGTAGCAGGAGATAGAGATCCATGCTATCACTTTTTTTCATGATGTGCGTCCAGCGAAGCTGGATCACACTTGCCGGTGCAAGTCCGGTCACGGTAATCGCCAGTGAGCCGTGTAG
>JAJBSL010000012.1 GCA_020540725.1 Lachnospiraceae bacterium EP-SM-12S-S03 | reverse complement strand
ACATAATAAAATCCTCCATGTAAAATCAGTAGTAATCAAAACACTGCTTTACACGGAGGTGCATTTGGGTCATAAAACCGCTTGCCAACCAAGCGGAAGGGTGGTATTCTTTTCATAGGCAGTGGGAAGGTCGATCCTGTTTGATTGTTATTTTGTGGTGATTTAACAATACTACTTTTAGGACTTGCTTTCCACTGTTTTTTATTATAGAAAACAGAAAATCGCTATGCCACAGCCTTGGCAGGCCATCGCGCAGCGATTTTGTTCAATTTTATTTGTAAATAAAAAAACTCCGTCAAGACCAAAACATGACACAAGCACTATTATACAATTACGTCTCGTTCAAGTTTTGATTCTGCAAGACAATTGAAGTTGAATTAGATTATATCAACCCGTATCATTGTAGCAGCCTGGTCTACCGAGGTTCTATGCGATTTACACCAATATAATATGTGTATATACTGATTTTGTCAACAACCTTATTGTAATTTTTACATTTTACTATGAATTTGAGAGGGGATTAAATTAGTATCTTTCAAAGAGGAATTATGCAGAGAAGATTTTAACGCAATCCCTTTCATAAACGCTGATGGTTATCATAGTAAAACGATTATTTATTCTATTTGGCATATTTTTCGCATTGAAGAGCGAGTTATCTCACAAAAAACTCGTAAGAAACTCGCAGCGTTAGATCACTTAAAAATTAAATGCATATTCGTGAATCTTTCTAATGAATGTTTTTCCTTTTCAATAAATCGCCAGATTTGTTTAAAAGTACCCGGAGCAATTAAATCTTCTTGAGAAATAAATGCAATAAAATCCTCTACTTTACCTTCAAACTTTTCTGCAAAATCATCCGCCATATCTGCCTTTTCATCATCTGTGAAATCTTTCAATTCATTGAAAAGAACATGCTCCAAATTACAAGAATTAAAATAGATTCTATAGCTGACACCATTGATTTTCCCGGAAGAATATAATTTTGATAATATTTCTGCTTTTTGAGTATGCTTTCGGATTAAATAATCCGGATATTTCGTTTCTATACGGTCCAAATAATATCTGATTCCCTCAACATCTTTTTCCATAATCGCATCATTGCAAAAAGCTCCATCCATACCAACAATGTGTATGATTTTTAAAAATTCGTCTATCTGGTATCCATATTTTTGTTTTACTGATTCAATTAAATTATTAATCTTGGAAAGTATATTATCTGTTGATGTATAATCCTTTATCGTGATATCTCCATGAACTACTACAAACTGAATCTCTTCACTCGAAAAATATTCTTTTAAAATGGATCCCAATGCAGCCTCGTCACTCGGTCCTTCTACAATGACTGCAATTACTTTTTTCTCATTCACCGCGAGCACCTCGCCCTGCTTTCCTAAATGCTCTGGCAATTTTCAAACTATCTGTTTCTTCATAAATTTCTTCTGATTGACCACCTAATGTAATGCTTCTGATATACATATTGCGAAGATTGTTACTTTCTCTTACATTCTTCATATGAATATAGCGATTATTCGGATTCGTAGTGGAAAACATAATACTTTCCTTATCAACCATTTCAAGTGCACGTAGATTGTGTGATGTAAAAATCAATTGTCCTTTTGCACTCTTTTTGAAAATATCAAGCAGTTCTCCCAGAATATATTCAAAAATTCCAGAATCAAGTTCGTCAATTACAAGACAAATCGAAGGATTTCCAAAAGCCTGTATGAGTGCATTCAGAATGGAAATGATTTTAATAATTCCCTCTGATTCCATTCTGATTGGAATCTCTTTCATGCCCTCTCGCTTTGACATCAATTCCAGCTTCCATCCTTCTTCACCATCATTCAACGATTGTTTCCCATAATTTTTAATCGTTACTTGCAATCCCGGAATGATTGTGTATAACACAATATTGATCTGTTCAACAATTGTCTCTAACAGCTTTTTCCTTTCCTCGTCCACCAAGATCGGTTCTGTCAAAGATACCGTAAAATCCCCTTTTGCTCCCATGTTATTATTTTCAATCCGAAATGCCATCGGCAAGACAAAATTAGCGGAAATCACTCCTGAATGGGTATTCCGAATCACAAATAAATCTTTCAAAGCAAATTCAAACAAAGAAGAAATAATAACTGAAAATTGTTGAAATCCATTTTTGTATTCTCTGCAGAATATATCCCGACTACTTTCACCAAAAATATAGGAGCAGTTGCTTTTTTCTGCCATTTTACGCGCTACAATCAAATCTGTTTTTATTTCTTTATTCTCTTCCAGGATTTCATCCAGTCTTTTCTGTGGTTTAAAAATAGCATTCGCTTGATCTCTTTGGTAATCCATAAATACAGTCTTATTTGTTCTGATTCCATTTTCATTCTTTGCGGCGCTCAATGTCTCCCGACTGATAACAACCTCTTTTTCTTCTCTGCTAAGGCTTAGTCTGTATCCTATTTCAAACACAATATCATCTATAAAAATATTGAAATCTGCAAAAATTTCAGCAGTATCGGAATCCATATCCATGTAATCTTCTAATGACTGATCCAGATCGGTTCCTACCATTACTTTTTGTAAAAAATACAATGCATCCACAATCGCTGTTTTTCCAGAACCATTTTGTCCGTAAATTCCCAGTATTTCCGCTTTATCCGCTGATAATATTTTGTTTACGGTATTCGGCATATATATAGTGCCTTTTTTTACATTTTTAATATTTGTCAACTGCAATGATGACAAACGAACAATCGGCCTTCTCATCTTTATTCTTCTCCTTACAACCATCATTCCACACTATATGCTATGACTATAACGATACCACAAAGCATTGATTTCTTCAATATTTTTCTCTGTTTCCGAATTTTTTATTCGTTTACTCAAATTTTATTCTATTTATTTTTAACGTATCTCAAAATTTGCATATCGAATTATTTCACTATAATTACACTATTTTTCATTACTTCATTGTCTTCGCCAGTGATGCCAGCAATGCTTTCATTTCCGGATTTTCCAATACTTTAGCAAGCAGCTCTGCATCTATATCCTCTGGTATATCAACTATCTGAGTTGCTATTTCCTCTCGCATCTTTGGATCCAGATTTTTAAGAATTTCCTTTGTTACTTGCTGTGTTTCTTTATTGATATAAACATATGCATTTTTCTTATCAAAAAAGCGTCCCATTATTTGCATTTCTGCTAATAATCGAACGCTTTTTGTTGACCGTCCCGTATAGGAATCGAACCTATAATTGAGTCTTAGGAGTGCAAATAGGTAGTGTCAATTCCGGACAAGAACTATCATTATAAGACCTTTAAAGTCAAGTCTTTTTTCTACTTCCGAGTCAAATCAAGTCAATTCCTGTACCCCACATATATGTCTTAGATAAGACCTGTTTATTAGCAGATTATTTGCATCAGCTAACACTTGGGGGATACCTTCGTGTCACCACCATTATGAAAAATATGGCTACCATCATTCAAGCATTCGAGAATGATAAACAATATGAAATTGAATTGATTTCTATACATATAATACCGTACTTTAGACTGCTTGTCTACGGTGTTTTGACTACTAACTTATAACTGTAGTCTTTTTTATTTTTTCCATGTCAGACTAATTTTTTCTATTTTCTCAAGGATTGTCTCCTTAATCACATCCTGTAGATATGCCGGATTTAATCTCTTTTTCATATATGCAAGATATGTATCTTTCGTTTCATCAATCAAAACTGCTGTAAAGAATCTTTCCCAACTGAAAAAAGCTTCACTATCTACATAATCATATGGAGCATCCAATATTTCAAGTACATGATTATTTTTCAAAATTCCGGCAGATAAAATCAGCCACTCAAAAGACTCCGGTAAATACAATGCCACATTTTCGTATCCTTCTATCAACCTCAATACCCGGTCAATTTCTGATCCAAAAGCAGCACCATCCGCAATGACAAGTATTTTTTCATTCTTATGCTCTCTCAAGTAATGGAATACATTGGATTTTCCATTCATAGTTTCACATCGTAAATGATTTTCCCGACACACATAATCGAAAAACTGGTATCCCGAATTACTGTCTTCGGTAATTATCAATTCCGGCTTTATGTCTTTCTCACGGGTAAGTGTACCATATATTCGATAAAATTCATGGTAACTCTGCTTCAATGTTCCATACTTCCCGGATGTCCGGATCCCATAAATTTCTTCCACACTATATGGTAAAGCTGGCAAGGATTCTCTCGTTACAATCACATAATAATTATCTGTTTTCTGAATTTCTCTGGCAAACTCCTCAGTCTTGATAAAATCATTTCCCTCATCAATAAATACAATACTGTCCGTAATCTCCGCCAGTTGTCCTTTCCACAAAGCACCTTCCAGCACATAACATTTCTTATCGCATGTCAAATCTACCGGACTGCCTGTTGGATTGTTCACATATTCCTGAATCATATCTACAAGAGTAGTTTTTCCCGTAGCGCTGTCCCCGCGAATGATCGTCAAATTTCTCCGAATTTCAAAATCATATTTTAAGCGTTTTGTTGATACAATAACTCTATGTTTCCCTCTCATCGTACCACCCCTCCATTAGACAAATTCTCCTGCAATCGGTACCAGTTCTTTCATAGAATGAACAATTTCATTAGTATTCAAAATACGAATCTCAAAAGGTTCCTTACCGAAATCCATCAGATGCCTCAGATTTACAATCCTGTCTTCCGATTCTGCAATTTTAAGCAACCATTTCGCACAGTTATCTCCACAGGTTGATACGTTGAAAATTTTATCCTTATTAAACTTAAAAAGGATTAACGTTTTTACTCCTCCGGATAAACCGGTTGGCGGAATCTTGCCTAAAACCGGACTATCTATTACTCCACTATCCAAAACTGTTGACTTATCTACATCTTGAATCATTTCTTTCACAAAAGGATCTACAATCCAACTGTCTTCATAATCATATTTAAAATAAGCCGATGTATTATATACCGCTTCTTTCATATCACCATAATAAATATTCAGCATTAAAATCCCTTCCTTTTTTTCGTATATTGTGATTTTCATTAAGACTTTTCAGGTATTTTCCTGATCTAAACATACTCTCCTGCACTATCAACATGTTCCAACTTCAACTTTGCTCCCATGATACAATAATATTTCGCTCATAATCAACCTCCATACGAACTACTTTTCCAATTATCACATTCTTTTTCTAATGCTACAAAATCAAGGCAACTCTGTACCACCCTATTTTCATCACCCGATTTTCTTTTACTATAAAGTACTTTCGCATTCTTTATTATCTTCTTCTCATTTTTACGAATATAAATGATCTCTTCGTTGATAAGATCCTTGTATGCCTTATCTGGTTCATTTCCCACATCGTAGAGTTCAAGTGCTTCGTCTGGAACTGGTATCATCGTTCCAATCTGTAATGTACCCTTCAATTCCTTTTTCTCCCCAGTACCTGCTACTATTCTCATAACAATAAGAGAATCTTTTCGAATAGTTTTCTTTCCACCCACCATGATATAATCATGCTTGTCCTTCGGAGAAGATAGCGGTATGTAATATTTATGTGTTTCTATCTCAATAACAGCCCCCAAATACTTTCTTGTATGTATACGTGTATCTTCCTTATTTGAATATACTCTTGGAAATTTCTTCCTAATATAGTTAATGTATTCATCTGAAATGCTATATAATCGCATAATTAATTTGTCCTTTCTAAAAAAAAGAAGCATCCGTGGATGCCTCTTGTTGTTAAACTCTCCACTTAAACGGCAGGAGCTCTCCGGTTGTTAAACCTTCCACTTAAACGGCAGGAACTCTCCGGTTGTTAAACCCTCCACTTAAACGGCAGGAGCTCTCCGAAATGATTACATCATTCTAATCTAGTATATGCAATATCGTAAGAATATTGCATATATCTCCAATTACATTTTATCAGATATCAATCTTTTTTCAAGTACTCTTGAAAAAATTTTTATGACCGCCGATTTCTTTCCTCACTAAGATATCTGTCACTAAACCCATTCCATAATAATCCCTGTGGTATATTAAACATATTGGCACCCAAAAATATAAGTGTATTTAGTGTTTTTAGTGTTTTTCAGGCATTTACTTGATTTAAACATACTCTCCAGCAATATCAACATATTCCAACATATTCTGAATAATATCACCTGTATTGAGAATTTCTATTTCAAAATCCTCATTTCCAAAATCCATAATATGTCTTAAATTTATTGTCAAGTCTTTTGATTTACCTATAGAAAGAATCCATTTTGCACAATCATCTCCACATACAGACGCATTAAACACTTTTCCAGATTGGTCAAATGCCATCAGCATCAATGTCTTTACAGAACCTGACAGTTCTTTTGTGGAAATCGGTCCTAATACTGGACTTTGTATCAGATGAGAACTTATCACATCTGACTTATCTACAGCTTTAATCATTCTGATTGATAATTCGTTTGTAATCCATTCATCCTGATATCGATTATCGAAATAAGTCGGAGGATGATAAATCGCATTCTCCATATTCCCTAAATATATTTTTAACATAATAATCTCCTCCGTTAGACAAATTCTCCGGCAATCGATACCAGTTCTTTTATAAGGTTTATCATCCATTCCTTTATTCTTTCGTCCATATTACACCCTATTCTGGATGAAACTTTCAATAGTTGGATAAAAACTGTTGTTTCAAATATATAAACCTAAATTAACTCGTTGTGCTGGATTAGTAATTTATCACTTAAAAATCAAATGCATATTCGTAAATCTTTCCAATGAATGTTTTTCCTTTTCAATAAATTGCCAGGTTTGTTTAAATGTACCTGGAGCAATTAAATCGCCTTGAGAAATAAATTCAACAAAATCCTCTACCTTACCTTCATACTTTTCTGCAAAATCATCAGCCATATCTGCCTTTTCATCATCTGTAAAATCTTTCAATTCATTGAAAAGCACATGTTCCAAATTACAGGAATTAAAATAGATTCTATAGCTGACACCATTGATTTTCCCGGAAGAATATAATTTTGATAATATTTCTGCTTTTTGCGTATGCTTTCGGATTAAATAATCCGGATATTTCGTCTCTATACGATCCAGATAATATCTGACTCCCTCAACATCTTTTTCCACAATCGCATCATCACAAAAGGCTCCATCCATATCAACAATGTGTATGATTTTTAAAAAATCCTCTCTCTTGTACCCATATTTTTGTTTTACTGATTCAATTAAGTTGTTAATCTTGGAAAGTATATTATCAGTTAATGTATAATCCTTTGTCGTGATATCTCCATGAACTACCACAAACTGAATTTCTGCACTTGAAAAATATTCTTTTAAAATGGAACCCAATGCAGCTTCATCACTCGGTCCTTCTACAATAACCGCAATTACTTTTTTCTCATTCACCGCGAGCACCCCGCCCTGCTTTTCTAAATGCTCTGGCAATTTTCAAACTATCGGTTTCTTCATAAATTTGTTCTGATTGACCGCCCAATGTAATGCTTCTGATATACATATTGCGAAGGTTGTTGCTTTCCCTTACGTTCTTCATATGGATATAACGATTATCTGGATTCGTAGTAGAGAACATAATGCTTTCCTTATCAATCATTTCAAGTGCCCGAAGATTATGTGAAGTGAAGATCAATTGTCCTTTTGCACTCTTTTTGAAAATATCAAGCAGCTCTCCCAACATATATTCAAAAATTCCAGAATCAAGCTCGTCAATCACAAGGCAAATCGAAGGATTTCCAAATGCCTGTATGAGTGCATTCAGAATAGAAATGATTTTAATAATTCCTTCCGACTCCATTCTAATCGGAATCTCTTTCATACCCTCTCTCTTTGACATTAGTTCCAGCTTCCATCCTTCTTCTCCATTATCCAATGACTGTTTCCCGTAATTTTTAATCGTTACCTGCAATCCCGGAATGATTGTGTATAACACAATATTGATCTGTTCAACAATTGTCTCTAACAGATTTTTTCTCTCCTCATCCACCAGAATTGGTTCTGTCAAAGAAACTGCAAAATCCCCTTTTGCTCCAATATTATCATTTTCAATCCGAAAAGCCATCGGTAAAACAAAATTAGCAGAAATCACTCCTGAATGTGTATTGCGAATCACAAATAAATCTTTCAATGCAAATTCAAACAGAGAAGAAATAATAACCGAGAATTGTTGAAATCCATTTTTATATTCTCTGCAGAATATTTCCCGACTGCTTTCACCAAAAATATAAGAGCAATTACTTTTTTCTGCCATTTTACGTGCTACAATCAAATCTGTTTTTATTTCTTTATTTTCTTCCAGTATTTCATCCAGTCTTTTCTGTGGTTTAAAAATGGCATTCGCTTGATCTCTTTGGTAATCCATAAATACAGTCTTATTGGTTCTGATTCCATTTTCATTTTTTGCAGCACTTAGTGTTTCTCGACTGATAACAACTTCTTTTTCTTCTCTGCTAAGACTTAATCTGTATCCTATTTCAAACACAATATCATCCATAAAAATATTGAAATCTGCAAAAATTTCAGCAGTATCGGAATCCATGTCCATGTAATCTTCTAATGACTGATCAAGATCAGCTCCTATCATTACTTTTTGTAAAAAATACAATGCATCAACAATCGCTGTTTTTCCTGAACCATTTTGTCCGTAAATCCCAAGTATTTCTGCTTTATCTGCTGATAAAATTTTGTTTACAGTATTCGGCATATATATAGTGCCTTTTTTTACATTTTTAATATTTGTCAACTGCAACGATGACAAACGAATAATCGGCCTTCTCATCTTTATTCTTCTCCTTACAACCATCATTCCACACTATATGTTATGCTATAACGATACCACAAAGCATTAGTTTCTTCAATATTTTTCTCTGTTTCCGAATTTTTTATTCGTTTCCTATAATTTTGTTTTATTTATTTTTAACATATCTCTCATTTATTCAGACAAGCCCTAAACCAACCCTTGACTCCCTATTTTTATGTATTTGCACATTTTTTAGTAATAAATCACACCACTAATATTTCACTATTTTTCATTACTTCATCGCCTTTGCCAACGAAGCCAATAGTGCTTTCATTTCCGGATTTGCCAATACTTTTGCAAGAAGCTCTGCATCTACATCATCCGGTACATCTACTGTCTGAGTTGCTGTTTCATCTCGCATCTTTGGATCCAGATTTTTCTTTTCATAGAAGGCTTCCTCGAATAATTCTGCGTTTCGTCTTCGATCCTCATCAATAATATGGGAATATACATCTGTTACCATATCAACCTGTGAATGCCCGGAATCCCCTTGAACCGCTTTGATATCTCCGCCATTCAGTTTTAATTTATATGTCACGCTACTGTGTCTCAAACTATGAAAGACAACCGGCGGAAGATTATATTCTTCGATCAGTTTATTTAATTGTCCCCGGATTGCTCCGGTACCAATGGGATTTCCAAATGTCGTTGCCATCACCAGATTATAATCTATATATTCCTCGCCTAAGACTTCTTTTACTTCGTCCTGCTCCGCTTTCCATTCAACCAACATATTTGCAACACTCTTTGGAAGAAATACCTTACGGATACTGCTCTCTGTCTTTGGTGTTTTCAAAATCTGAACAGTTTTGTTGGTTTTATGCTGCGAAGGAAAAACCAGCAACACATCTTTCCCTTCCAGATTTTTCAGAGTTTCCTTTGTTACCCGTTGTGTTTCCTTATTGATATAAACATAAGCTCGATTCTCTTCGATTGCTTCCGGAGAAATATCTACACAGTCCCAGGTCAAACCAAGCAATTCCCCTAATCGTAGGGAACAGGAAAATGACAGATTAATTGCCAGCTTCAACCGTTCATCTTCACAGACATCCATTGCATACATTAAAGTTTCTGCTGTCCAGATTTCCCGTTTCTGCGATTTATGTTTTGGCACCGTTGCATAGGTACAAGGATTTTTTTCTATCATCTCCCATTTGATTGCCTGCTCAAAACAATTGCGAAGCAGCTTATGGATTTCTCTGACGGTACTCGCAGAAACAAATTCATTTTTCTTATTCCCTTTCACCGGATTTCCGACTGCTTTTGTCTGCAGCAACCCCTGATAATATCTTTCCATAAAACGAGTGTTGATCTCCGAAAGTTTTACAGAGCCAATCATAGGCTCAATATAATTTCTGATCAGCCCTACATTCCCTTCATAAGTGGATAATGCCCATTTTTCTTTTCCATACAAAGAAACGTATTCCGTGAGCAGATCCGACAATGTATTGCACTTTCTCACAACAAGTGCGCCCATTTCCTGTTTATATTCGATTTCTCTTTTTCGCTTCTTTGCTTCTGCTTTTGTATCATATGTTTCCCACTTCTGTCTCCGTTTACCGGAATCATCCTTATAGTTATAGATCACATTAAATTTTCCGTTTCGTTCTCTGATCGATGCCATGCTAATTCCCTTTCCTTTCTTCCAACCAAGCTTCAAATTCATCTCTTTTTACTCTGGATATGTTTCCAATCTTCACTGCTGAAAATTTCCCATCATCCATCCATTTGTAAATCATCCCTCTACTGACCTTTGCAAGAAACGCTGCCTCATCAAATGTCAGATAACCAAGATTTCCATTCTTACTACGATCTCCGGTTTTGGCTAATTTCTTTCGCCTGTAATTTGCCAGACTAAAATTTTGTTCCATTGACAGCTCTTCATAATCGTTGGCTGGATCCAATTTATAATGATCCTGTCCTTCTAAAAATTTTTGAAAACTCTCTTTTGTAATTCTTTTCTTTTCTGCGATTACAACCGTTTCAAAAAAATGACTGTACTTGGAATTTTTCAAAATCTCATATACCTGACGTCTTGGAATTCCCAAAAGCCTTGCCATTTCTGGCATGGTAATTGTTGCTCCTTCCAGCTCCTTGTCCTTTTCCCTATCTTTCTGTGTGCGATATTTTGATTGCTTCTCATACCATTCCTGAAAAGATTTTTTCGGAATCCTGATCCAGTAATCAACAGTAACTGTTTTTATACCGTCACGTTTAATCAGATCATAAACCGTAGTTTCACTAATCCCCAACATTTTGGCAACTTCTGATATGGAATAAGACCATTTTTTCAGATTTTTTCCCGGTTCTTCCCCATTCACTTTCTGATACTTCACCTGGTTTGCGTACCACTTTTCAAAGCTGGCAATATTCACTCTCATTTGTCCTGCGATTTCTCTGCATTCAAAATAATTTTTCTGAACCAGCCAGTATCTGCCTGTCTTCTTTAGTCCCAAAAGATTTCCCATCTCCGGAACTGTCATCCAGGTTTTTTCCTTTGGAGGAAGTCGTTTGTATTTACTGTTCTCCTCTATTTCTGAAAGCACTTCTTCAAACGAAGTTTCTTCTATAACAACTTGATTCATCTGATCAACTCTCCTTTCTTTTCTGCATCATACATCATTTTCAAATAAAAAATTAGGATGTCGATTGCGACTTTTTCTCTCAACCAACATCCCAGATTTTTTACTCCGGCTGTTTATCAAGCCAGTCATCAAAACTCTTTTTTGAAATTCTATACTTTCCTCCATCCAACTGGATCCATCGGAACTCTTTTTTCTTTAATAATGCATAGACTGTCGGGCGGCTTACATCTAAAATTTCCTGAATCTCTTTTACGGTATAACATCTTTTTTCTGACATATAAAAAACCCTCTTTCTTCTTTCATACATATAGGAAGGAAAAAGATCCTTCTATATAACGAAAGGAAAAAGAGGATTTTTACAGGGTGACTAATAAAAAAATTTATAATCCATTTCTATAAATCTCATTTATAACAGCCTGCGACTGCTCCATTTCTTTTTTCTTTATGATTTCTTCCCGGTCACTTAGGATTGCAATCATTTCATCTATACATCTTCCAATCTGGGCTCTGTGTAACGATACAAGTATCCCAACATCCTGGTCGCTGTATAATCTGTATTCAGATTCTTATAGGCTATTTCTGCACAAAGTTCTTTCGGATATCCTTTGGTAAGTAAAACCTTATATAATTCATCTGTTCTTTCCGTTCCCATAAAGTATCACTCCTGTAAATTTCTCTCGGCTTAAATCAGTATGCCCTCCAAATGATCCAGCTCATGCTGACAAATCTGTGCGGTCCAACCGTCAAGTTTCAATTTCTGTTTCTTCCAATTCATATCCAGATATTCAACTTCTATCATCTGATATCTCGTTGTCTTACGCACTCCTGTAAGAGATAAGCATCCTTCTTCAGTTTCATAAGGTGATTCTTTTCTTACCAATACAGGATTAAACATTACCACATCTACGAATCCCATATTTACAATAATGACACTTTTTTTCACACCGATCATATTCGCTGCCATTCCAACACATCCCTCACGGTTCGCAGCTAACGTATCCATTAAATCTTTTCCAACTTGAAGATCGGCTTTTGTTGCCGGTTCAGATTTTTGTCCCAGGAAAAATATATCTTTCATAATTGGTTTTACCATTTTCTTCATACCTCTATTCTCAAAATCGTTTTTTTGCTTTGTTCTGAATTGTAGTATAGCAGTTTTTTTACTTTTTTTCTATCTCACCCTGTATTTTCTGCCCTGAGCCTTTCGTTATATGAGAGGGTTAATCTTTCAAGAGCAAGATCCACCCAGTAATACGGTATCGCCATTTTGGCTTTCCGATTACTCTGAGTTTTATCTTGATGTGGATTACGCTCCCCATACCCTCGTTACTGACATTCACAAAATGTCAGATTGGCTTCCACATCAAATGTGTGCGCAACACTAGAAGTATCAGAAGGGACAGCTGATATTTCTAGTGGAGAGCCATGAAGTTGGAAGCACTCAATTAAGGGAGGAGGAACATGGCACCGAAGAAAAAAAGAAATGAAATGAAACACTCTAATATCATTTGTTTAAGATTAAGTGACATTGAATTAGAGTTAGTCAATCATGCCGCTTCTCAGGCGAAATTATCCCGTTCTGATTATCTGAGGAACTTGATTTTAGATCACAAAATGGCAATACGCTATGAGGTTGTAATTGAAAGTAAGACAATAAAAATGCTTTTAGCAGAGTATGGAAAAATCGGCTCTAATCTCAATCAGATCGCAAAATATTTCAATACAGGAGGAGCGTACTCTAAATCTGTAACAAACGAAATCCAGCAATGCCTTTACGACCTATATAGGTTAAAAAAGGAACTGCTAAAAATGATAGGTGATTATCGTGGCAATAGTGAAACATATTAAAAGTCGGAATGCAAACTATTCAGATGCTCTGAATTATCTCATCTTCCAGCATGATGAATCAACCGGAAAAATGATTCTCGATGAATTTAATCGGCCACTGCGAAGAGATGAATTATATGTGGATGGTCTCAACTGTAATCCCGATACTTTTGATGTTGAATGCTATGAATGTAATGAACATTTTAAAAAGAACCGAAGCAGATCTGAAATCAAAAGTCATCACTATATCATCAGTTATGATCCTACCGACGCTATTGAATGTGCTCTGACGGGAGAAAAAGCACAGGCTCTATCTTTAGAACTTGCAAAGAAAATTTTTCCCGGATATCAGGCTCTTATCGTGACACATACCGATGGTCACAATGGTTCCGGCAATATCCATACGCATATTGTGATCAACAGCGTCCGTAGGGAAGCTGTCAGAAGGCAGCCTTACATGGATAAGCCCCATGAAGAAATTGCCGGATACAAACACCGATCCACAAATAAATTTCTGAATTATTTCAAGAAAGAAATTATGGATATGTGCATCCAAGAGGGACTTCATCAGGTTGATCTTCTCTCTCCAGCTGAAACAAAGATCACACAGGCTGAATATATGGCGCAAAAATCCGGACAGAAAAAATTAGAAGAGACAAACAAAAAAATCATTGCAGATGGGTTGAAACCAACTGCCACAATGTTTCAGACACAGAAGCAGGAACTCCGAAATGCCATCGAAGAGTGCAGCTCGCATTCTAAAAGCTTTCAGGAATTCCAATCTCTGCTTTTTGAAAAATATCAAATTTCCGTTATTGAAGAAAGAGGAAGATATCGTTATCTCCATCCGGATCGGGACAAACGGATTACAGAGAAGGCTTTGGGAACTCAATACGGCAAAGAACATTTAGAACAGCTCTTCTTACGAAAAGATCCGATAACCATTCTTTATGTCAGATCGCATTTACGGTTGGTAGTAGATCTTCAGAAAAATGTGAAAGCAATGCAAAGTCCCGGATATGCTCATCGGGTAAAAATATCCAATCTTCAGGAAATGGCAAATACCATTATCTATGTGCAAGAACATGGATACAATACCCAAACTGAATTAAAAGATGCCTTTTCCGAATCTCAAAAACAGTTAGATCAGGCAACAGAGCAGCTTATGGAAATGAATGCAGATTTGAAAAACATCAACCGGCAGATCCATTATACCGGACAATATTTTGCACAGAAAGCAATCTATACCGAATTTTTAAAGGTGAAAAACAAAAGCAGATTCCGAAAAGAACACACCGCTGAAATTCAAGCATATGAAGAAGCACGTGACTGGCTGAAATCTTTTTATCCAGATGGAAAGATGCTTCCTATCAAAACATTGAAGGAACAAAAAAACAGCTTGCAGGAACAGATCGACCAGCAAAAATCATCCATCCGATCTCTAAAGGACCTGACACAAGATTTAAGAACCGTAGACAAAAATGTGGAAGCAATTCTCCACAACCAGGTTCCCAAAAAGCAAAAGACACGGGAACCCGAATTATAAATCATTTTACGAAGGAGGAATTACAATATGACACAAAATGAATTTAATGTTGTCCTTGAACAACAATATCGAAAATGTGCCGATGTCCTAGCACATAAGAAGAAAGAATACACCGGAGACCGCATTGATCGCCTGAGTGCATTTAAAATCGCTGCCTCGTTACAGGGATGCACACCTAAGGCTGCTCTGGCAGGAATGATGTCGAAGCATGTCGTATCTCTCTATGATATGTGTTACTCTTCGCTGCTCCAATTTGACTTAGAACAATGGGATGAGAAGATTACAGATTGCATCAACTATCTCATTCTGCTGAAAGCATTGATAAAGGAGGAACAAGCCTATGGATCACATTGAGACAAAGATTTTAAATAGTTATACCATTCAGGAAGCGGCTCAAAACATGGTATTTGCAGCAAGGCTTACTCAACAAGGACATTCCATTCAAAACATGGATGATCTTATGGCTCTTTATCAGAAATCTTTTACGGATAAAACAGTAGACCGGATTGCCAGTCTTCCCCACCCAACCGTACAGAAATTTACGGTGATTACCGTTGCGATTGTAGGTGCAAGCAGACGTTTTCTTGCACAGATCACTCGTCATCAAAACGAAGTAAAATTCATGAGTGCATCTCTGCAATATAGCAACTATTCAGAAAAAGCTGCATTTGTGATCCCATATGAAATCCTTTTTTCCGAACAGAGATACATTGATCTCTATCTGCAAAGCTGCTTATCGAATCTCAGATGTTATCAGGAATTGTGTTCTGTGGGATTTCATCATGACTCTGCCGGTTATGCTCTTCCTCATGCTTTGAGAAATATTCTGATCATCTGTGCTACACCTTATGAATGGAAACATATGATCAGTCAGCGTATCTGCAGAAGAAATACCGACGAAACAAGAATTGTAATGTTAGACATCTGGCAGAAACTATATGAATTTAATCCGATCTTATTTTCACCGAAGCTGACCGGTCCTTTTTGTCAGAGGGGATGTTGTGAAGAAGGTTCTATGTCCTGTGGAATCCCCATCGCAAGAGACTGGTCTCCATCAGAAATAATGAGAGCAGATTACCCTCTGCTCGTAGAAGGGAGGGAAGCTGTTTATGAAGATTAAATTGATCGACTTTGGGTTAGAGAAAGATCATTATCCCTTCCGCCCTCATGAAAACGATGCCGGGGCCGATGTGTATATGCCTTATGACTGCACATTAAAGCCGGGAGAGATTGCAAGAATCCCCTTAGGATTTGGTCTCATGATTCCGGATGGATATGCCGGTTATGTCTTTCCAAGAAGCAGCATGGCAGCAAAAGGATTGGTCTGCGAACTTCCGCCTATTGATTCCGGATATCGAGGAGAAATTCATGCCATCATCAGTAATGTTAGTTCAGAATCCCAAATACTCCGCAAAGATACCCGTGTATGATGATACCTGCAATCGGCATGATGACTGAATTTGACAGTCCTTCAATCATACTAAAGATACTGCCATTCCATCCTTGTGGCGTCTGTCCAACCTGGCCCGCAATCTCACTTGTCTTCTGATTGACATCCGTAAACATACGGTCCAGGTTAGAACTGATCATACCTGTTAGAAGTTCCCTCATCCATTCCTCAATCGCATCAAAAATTTGATTGAACATGGATCTCTACTCCTTTCTTTTAACCAAATAATCCACTCAAAAGCGGAATCAACTGTGTACCAATCAGGATCACACCACCGCCACTCATAAGCTGCTTAATTCCCTGTGATTTAGCACCCGGATTATCATTTCCGTAACCTTCCATCAGGTTGATGACTCCCCAGACACCAAGACCTGCACCAATCGCTACGACTAATGTCTGTAAGATTGTAATTGCACTTCCGAAAAATCCCATATTCTTTTCTGAATAAACGCTGTTTCTATGGTCTGTCAGCGTTTTCTCTCTCCTTTCCCTATTATTCAGACCTCTTTTTTTACCTGTTTTATTTGCAAGGTGATCTTATTTTTATCTTCACTTTTTTCTCCTTTCTGCCTGATCATCAGGACCTTTTCTTAAAAAAACGCAAAAAAAGAGCACATAGACGGATATCTACATGCTCTAACGCTTTTTATTCTGTTTACAAATACTTGAAGATTTTTTACTTTCTTTCCAATTTTTTAGCCAACATAAAATTAAACATAAATGCTACTGTCACTATTAAAGCACATATTATCGTAATCCATGCTGGTACTTTCATATCAAATTGAACTCTTAATAACAAAGAAATTGCTAAAAATATACCTCCTACAATCTCTATAAAATCCAAGATTCTTTTTTGAATCACCTGAATTTTTTCCCTTTCTTTTATCTTATCAAATTTCCATATCCCATATTTTGATTGAATATCAGTGATATCTTCATCTGATATAAGTTCATCCAATGTGACTCCAAGCTCCATTGCTAATTTTTTTGCTGTAATTAGATCTGGACATCTTGAACCATTCTCCCATCGGCAAATAGTTTGTCGTGATACGTACAGTTTATCGGCAAGTTGTTGCTGTGTATATTTTTTTTCTTCTCTAAATTTTTTAATGTTATCATTTAATGCCATACTTCTTACCTCTCTTTCATTCATATCATATAACGATACCATTAAAAATGAAAGAACCAGCATGGTTTTCCTATGTTTCCACTTTGGTAACATATAAATTTTCTTAATTATTGATTTCCACTTGTCTTATTTCATCCTCTGTCACATCAATCCGAAAGATGTCAAACTCAGTATCCTTTGAAAATGTCAACTTATGCTCCAGATATTTTTCCACATCAAACGCATTCCTTGTATCCGCATCTGCCAATTCCTTGTATCGTTTATGTTTTGTGATATCGTATTTATTGCTGAAAAATGGTCTTACACCTCTCAACTGAAGAATACATTTATTTCCATCCATAACAGCCAGCTCATCCCGGCTCATCAGTTCTTTTCCTGTCTTTTGGTAATTTAAACCATAAGACTGACTCGTTCCTCTGGTATCAGAAGTATTATATAGATCAATCGTCTCTTTCCCAAGCGTTTCAGAAATTTCCTTTAAAGTGGAGCTTTCCTTTCCCCCAAGAAATAATACGGTATCACAATTCCCCGTGATGGTTTCCGCAGCATCCTTATAAATGGTTTTTAACTGGCTTTGCGACTGTAAGATAATAGAGGCGGAGATCTCACGGCTTCGGATCGTTGCGATCAGTTTATCAAATTTGGGAATCTGGCCGATATTACTGAACTCATCCAGCAGTAATCGCACATGGTACGGAAGTCTTCCACCATGCTCATCATCTGCTTTATCACAGAGCAGATTAAAAAGCTGTGTGTACATGATCGCCACCACAAAGTTGAAAGTATCATCAGTATCACTGATAATGACAAACATTGCTGTCTTCTGATCCCCGATCATATCCAGCTCCATCTCATCATAGGACATGATCTCCCGAAGTTCCTGGATATCAAATGGAGCAAGTCTGGCACCGCAGGAAATAAGGATCGACTTCGCTGTTTTTCCTGCAGCCAGCTTATATTTTCGGTATTGTCTGACTGCAAAGTGTTCCGGATTCTCTGCTTCCAATTCTTCAAACAGTTCATCTACCGCATTCTTAAATTCTTCATCATCTTCTCTCGTTTCACTGGCATTGATAAATTCCAAAAGCGTAGAAAAGTTCTGTTCCTCTTCCGGCGCTTCATACCAGATATAACCGATCAGGGCAGAATACAGAAGACGTTCCGCTTTAATCCAGAAATCCTCCGTAGATTTTTCTCCTTCCCCCTTCGTATTTGCTATGATGGTATTCACCAGTTTTAAGATATCTTTTTCACTACGAATGTAATGAAATGGATTATAGTGCATGGACTTTTTAAAATTGATCGTATTCAGCACCTTGATCCGATAGCCGCCATTTACCAGCATCTTTCCACATTCTACAATAATTGTTCCCTTTGGATCTGTCACCACATAGGATACGCAATCTGTCATCTGCATCAGATTGGGTTTGACGTAAAATCTGGTTTTACCGGATCCTGAGCCCCCGATCACGATCACATTCTTGTTTCTGGCATATTTGGGAGCCTTTGGCCTGCTGTTCATCGTAAGCCGTTCTGTTTCGGTCAGAATAATGTTATTTTCAAATATCGGATCTACAAACGGTTCAATATCCTTCCGGTTTCCCCATCTGGCCGATCCATACTCTTCTCCATGCCGGAACTTCTTCGCATTCTTCGCTTTATAATACAAAATCAACCGAAAGATAAACGCGGTCACCAATCCTCCTAACAAATCCTGCATATGGAAACTTGGGAGCCAGTTCGTAAATGCCAGTTGGAAATTCATCAGCATCACACCGATTTTTTCAATCATACTGTCACCAATGCAATGGCGGTACAGCCAAAAGCATTTATCTGCAAGATAGAAGATGATCAGATACGGAATACTTAATATCACCACTCTCTTCATCGGGATATTCTGCATCTTTTCCCGGATCATCGTTCCTGGCCTCTGACTTTCTGCTTCGTCTTGACTCTCTGACGATGTTTTGCTTTCCTCTCCTGTGTCTTCTGCAGTTTCTTTCGGACAGAAGGCTTTTTCTTTTTAGACTGATCCAGCTCTACGCCTGCATATTCTTTAAAAGCAGCCGTCATCACGTCCACATCTTTCGATTTAAAAAATACCAGATACAATGGCGGTTCCACATGGGAATCCTTTTTCAGACTATAATCAATCCCGTATTTCCGGGCTACCCGGTCAAAAGACTTGATATTTTGATCCGTGATCTGAATATTGGTAAGCTGTGCTCCCTGTGCGATCAGTTGTTTTATCGTCTGCTTTCCATGAGGCTTTTTCATCTCCTGTCGTTTTCTTTCTTTTTCTCTGCCCTTTTCCTGTGCTTTTCCCGTTTTGACAGCCTGCTTCACCTGTACCCGCTTCTGTTTCTGTCTGCTCATTCCATCCAGAAATTTTCTCATAGATGCCTTTAGCACGCCGGTACTCATCCGGGTTGTCTGGACACACAGAGCTATGATTTTTTCATTCACTTCATCCTGCAATTAACCACTCCCTTTCTTCCCTTGATCCTTTGGGGGAAGCAAATAATAGCACTGCTTCTCAATGCAGCCCTTTTTTCTCCCTCCCCACCAGTAGCAATATTTGCAAGACCAGGGTTTTTCTTCACTGTATTTTCTCCCCGGCATTGCTGCATTTGGTTCTATGATCAGATTCTTATCTCTTGTCCTGTCCATCCTCATGTTCCTCCTAACAAAAAAGCGTTCACAGATTCCCTCCGGTTTCCATGAACGCTTTCCCTTACATTATTTCTTCTTTATTTTTCTTCCAAGGACTACCACTCCACTTAAACTCATTCCAAGCACGAGCAGCCATAACAGCAAGTTGGTGTTATCCCCAGTCTTCGGTGCATCTTTAGAAGGTTTTCCACCTTCCGGAGTGCTTTCTTTTGGTTTTTCCTCATCAACCATAACAACCTTCTGCACTTCGGCGGTATCTTTTACTTCAAATTCCACATCCTTTGCAACCAGATAACCTTCTGGTGCCGTTTCTTCCCTGAGCGTGTACTTTCCGATCGGAAGCATCTCTATATAATGTGCCTCTTCTGTAGATGTCCAGCTTTCTACCACTTTTCCATCTTCATCTAAGATCGTAAGCTTTGCACCTGGAAGCTCTTTTCCTGCGATATCCTGTTTCGAGATCAACACCTTTGTCACATCATCTTTCATCTCCTGTTTCTGGATTTCTGCAGTATTTTCTACTGTAAATGTAATGCTCTCAGCAGTTACATATCCATCTGCCGGTTTTGTTTCTGTCATCGTATAGGATTTTCCAACGGTCAGTTCCTTGATCACATGGGCTTTCTCTGTAGATACCCACTCCTCGATTACATTTCCATCTTCATCTGTCACCTTCAGATGCGCTCCCGGAAGTTCTTTCCCTGTGGTAAGGTCTGTTTTCGTAAGTTCTACCGTTGTCGGCTCATTTTCAAAAACAAACTCATAGGAAACCTCAGCTTCTTCTGGTTTTCCATACTCAAAAGTGAATTCCTTTTCTTCATTCGATGTCACAAAACCATCCGGCGCATAGATTTCTTTTACGATATAGGTCCCATCCACTGGAAGATCTGCTTTGAAAAGGATCTGTCCATTTTCATCCGTTGTTTTCTGCTCGATCAACGTTCCGGCTTCCATCAGGACTTTTCCATCTCTGCCTTTGATATCTTCTTTTGTAAATAAGCCGAAGATCGCACCTTCCAGCATACGTTCTGTTTCCTTTTCTTTTTTAAGGATCGTTACTTTTATCTTCTGCCGGTTGTTCTGCCATTCTTCATCAAAAGTAACCACCGGTGTATCCTGGTCACGATAGGTCAGATCCACAAATCTAGGCTCTCCATCCAGTACAAAACCATGTGCCGTTTTCACTTCCTTCACATAATATTTTCCTACCGGAAGGTCTTCCATTTTTGCGATTCCCTTCTCATCGGTTGTGACCGTGCCTACCAGCTCATCTTTCTTATAATGGTCTGCACTTATGCCATCTGCAGCCTTGATATCTTCTGCAGCATAGACTTCAAAGGTGACTTCACTTAAGTTTCCTGTGATATATTCAAAGAAATGTTCTACCGTTCCTTTCACATTATCCAGAAGAGTGATCTTCTCTAAAAATTCTCCCTTTTTGTTGATGATCAGAAGCCCTTTTGGAACCTCATCCTTCATTTCCACTTTCTGTACTTCGGCAGTATCTTTGATTGTAAATGTCACATCCGTTGCTTTCAGATAACCGTATGGAGCAAATTCTTCATGAAGGGTATAAGTTTCTCCTACTGCAAGACGTTTGATCACATGTGGCTTATCCTTTTCAGATGTCCATTCATCGATCACATTTCCATCTTTATCCATTACCTTCAATCTCGCGCCCTCCAGCTCTACACCTGTAGTCAAATCAACCTTTGTGAACTCTGCTGTAGTCGGTTCATTCTTCTTTACGGCCTGTAAGGAAACAATCTTTGTCTCCTGTCCCTGATACTCTGCAACAAATTCCAGAACCTCATCCGAAGAAACAAAACCTTCCGGCGCTTTTAATTCTTTTACATAGTATTCTCCAAATGGAAGATCCAGGGTGCATGTTGCCATACCGTTCTCATCGGATGTCATTTTCTGTAATAAGGTATCTGCTTTCACAAGAACTTTTCCATTTGCCTGGATATCTTTCTTGTTATAGATGCCAAACACAGCCCCAGATAATACCTGCCCATTTTCTGCATCCTGTTTTTCTACGGAAATAGCGACTTTCTGTCTGTCATTTCCTACGATTGCTTCTGCTTCAACGATCGGTGTATCCTGATCCTGATAAGTTAATGCAACCTTTACCGGCTCCGGATTTAATACAAATCCTTCCGGTGCCTTTGTTTCCACTACATAGTATCTTCCAAGCGGCAGATCCTTTGCTACAGCTTTTCCACTCTCTCCCGTTGTGATCGTTGTCACAAGCGTATCCTTTGCATAAAGTACGATACGGTTTCCATCTGCATCTTTCTGATGATCCGGAGTGCAGATATCCTCTGCCGCACGCACTTCAAATTCCGCCCCGGAAAGGTACTGTTCTTTATAGATAAAGTCGTTCTCAAAACCGGAAAGCATCTCACCTTTCTTATACACAATAAGATTTCCCTTTACCGGCTGATCTTCATAGGAAACTTCAATGATCACATCTCCACTTACTCCATCTACTTCATAGGCAGTATCCGAATCCACGGTGATCTCTACATAGTTTTTGTTCACAACATATCCATCCGGCGCTGTAACTTCTTCAATACGATAGTGACCGATCTCTAAGTTTTTCGGTAAGATCAGGTATCCCTGGCTGTCCGTAAAGAAAGATTTATGGACTGTGACCGTAGGATAGGTTGTTACCTGTTCCACATATTTCTTATGATCCAGATCATAAATTTTAAATTCTGTGCCGGCTACTAACACCGGTTTCTTTGTTTCATCATCTTTTTTGATGATCTTTAACTTTGCGGAAAATTCTTTGTCCAACAGTACCTTCCAAACCTGCGGTTTATCCGGATTGTTTTCACGGATGGTAATCTCAAAATCCTCTACCGGTTTATAATTATGAGGTGTGGTTGTTTCTCGTACAATATACGTTCCATATGGAAGCGGAATACTGCACGCATACCCTTTCTCATCTGTGAACATTTCCGTTTTACCATCTGCTGTAAGGATGACTGGCTCTGCATGGGAAAAATCATAACTTCCATCCTCTTTTTTCTCCAGGCTGCTCTTTAAGTAAGCGCTGAAACCTGCCCCTTTTAACAGATCTGCATCCGTTTCTCCATTGTTCGCAGCTTTTATGATCTGGAACGGCTGTTTCATAACAAGTTCTGCTGATTTCACAGTACGTTCTATCGTTGGAACTGTGCCCCCTTCATAAGAACATTCCACATCATGCTCTGTCTCGTCTAACAGATATCCTTCCGGCGCCTGGATCTCTTTTACAAAATATTTTCCAAGATACAGGTCTTTTACCACAGCATCTCCCTTCCGATCTACTTTTAAGGTAGATACAAGATCTCCGGCTTTATGGACAATTCCTGTTGTTCCATCTGGATGTACAATGTTTTCTCTCGCATAGAGGCCATACACCGCACCTTCTAAAGTCGCATCTCCTTGTGGATTTGCCCCTGTTTCTGCGTCTTCTTTGATCAGATGGATCTTTGCATAAGTACGTTCATTCAAAACATTTTTTGTACTTGTTTTACCGATATTGATATCTACCGAATAAACAGTTGGATCTGCCTGATAATTTGCCGGTGGCTGGATCTCTTTTACATACACAACATCCTGTGTTTTTTCGATGATTACTTTAGAAGCGCCCTTTTTATCTGTCTCAGGCATCTGCGTGATCAGATCTGAGCACTCCTTATCACGGTAAACACCATAGATTGCTCCTGCCAGATGGTTTCCGGTGTCTTTATCATTCTTTACAATGGAAACCTCCGCCTGCTTTGTCCATGTAACATTCAGGCTTACTTTATTTGTTGTTTCCACACCTTCTCCAAAAATAAAGGCAAGATCTTGAGTACTGGAATTCGTTGTCAGCTTATACGCAGAATAATCTTTCTTCAATCCACCTGCCATCGTTGTAGCAAATACTTCTGCGGTATCTTCTGCCTGTGTCAGAGGCGCAGAAAGATAAAACTTTGTACCTCCCTTGACCGTTACCTTTGCTCCCGGTGTACTTGTACTTCCTGTACTCACGTTGTGAAAACGCACTCCGGATGGAAGGCTGATCGTCACACTCTGCTGTCCTGCCGCATGGAATGTGATTTCCTTTGTACGCTGTGTATTTCCTTCTACATAAGCCTTTACATTGGCATCGGAAAATGACATGGACACATCCGGTATCTCAGGCTTCTTTACACAATAATTGTAAATATCCATTGCTAGTTCCTGTCCTGTTGCATTGGTTCCATAGAACGCATCACTACTGCCATAAGCATAAGCAGCCGCCATATGGACAAGGATAAATCTCTTTCCTGCTGAAAAATCACTGTGCTTGTTCGCAAAATAACTTTCTGCACCTGCCGCATCGGTACCGTAATAACATACCTTTGCAAGAGTCTGATTATCAGCCAGCTTTGTAATGGTATAGGTACCGGAACCCGGACCTGGCTTTGCCGGCTGGATACAATAAGCTGTTGCTCTTACACTTCCATAAGAAATATAATACGGCTCTGTAAGATATGTTCCAAGCCCATAGTCTGCATATCGATATATTGGACCTTTTTCAATAGTTACCTGCTGAGATCCTACACTTGCATCTCTGGCTGCTATTGCTGAAAAAGTCGCAACTTCTCCGGTTTCCATAGACTCAAAATCAACTCCCTGATTTGCAGCCTGTTCCATTACATCATGTAATGCTAATCCCGATCCTTCATCAAAGGTATCCTGCTCTGTCATCTGTTCTACCAAAGCATCAAAAGCAGCATTTCCTTCTGATACATCCGGTGTCTCTGTTGGGATTTCTGACGGCTTCTCTGAATCCTCCTCATCTTCTTCCGTCTCTTTTGTTTCGGATTGCTCTGCATCTGCTGAAGGACTTTCACTCTCTTTTTCTATTTCCTTTACGACCACATTTCTGCTGATCTGATAATTCGGATGTTCCTGATTGACCGTTTCTACATGATAAACAGTTTTATAGGTATCTGCATGGGATGTTGTAAAATCCTCTCCCTGCTCATTCTTTGCTTCCTCAAAAGTAATCTTTACCTTTGCCGCATCCTTGATCTCTAACCCTGTAAAATCTGTTTTCACGTCAAAACTTGTTCCCACTTCCACCTGATGATCCTTTGCCAGAACAATTTCATCTTCATCTAGCTGGCTTTGTACCTCTTCCAAAAGAGGCAGTTTTCTTTCTTTCGGAAGCTCCGCAGCATAACTGCTGATTGGTGATAACACCGTAGATAAAAGAGTGACCGCTGTCAGCAATCCGGATACAACCCGCTTTGCTTTTTGTTTCACTTTCATGTTCTTAAATCCTTCCTTTCTTCTGAATCTTATTTATCCGTTATACTTGTTCATCGTTTTCCATCATTCTTTCCTGAAAATAATCCCCTCCTTTCCTGGTTTTGTGCTATTTGGGACAGTCAGCACTTTTGCCGAGATAACAGCACAAATATATGGCGGTATCTGCTTTTTCAAACAAACACCGCCATATGATTTCTACTGTCATCCTCATTTTGATTCAGACAATTATTTTTTATTTAAGATTTAAGCGTTTTCCTGTTCTCTTCCCCGGATCCGTTCCTGTTTTAGAGTCCATATCTCCAAAACGTTTTCTCTGTCAGGACACGCACAATGCACATTCAAGGCAGGTATCACTCCGGGCAGGCTATTCTCTTTTCAAGGTACATGAAGTGTTTCTTACAAACGTCTTCATATAACGAAAGGAAAACGGCCTGTTTTACAGGGTGCTTTTTAAATTTTTTTGATTTTTTTTAATTTTCTTCTTCATCTGCATGTTTTTTCATGACAGAAAGTGCTCTTTGCATCATTTCACAAACACTCTGCTGTCTGATCCCAAGATAGTCCGCAATCTTCTCTTGATTCATTTCTTCAAAGTAAAATAACTGGATGATCTCTTTCTGTCTGGCAGTCAGACAACCTAAGAAATCGCGGACCATCTCTTTTTCAATATACTGGTCGAGAAAATCTGAAGCTGGATCTAGCAGTAAGATCCTGTCATCCGCATAATCGCTATACGAAACGAGTCTATGGTTTGATGCCACCTTAGTCTGATTTATTTCCATACGATCCGTTGCTTCCATTAACAAACGAATGTACCAATTTTCGTTGTCAAAAAATTCTTCGTTCATAATACTTCGATCTTCCTTCACATCCATGTATTGATAATCTTTACAGGAATGTAGTGGAAAGATGGTTTTCTTTCCGTTTTCCCTGTATAACACATACCCATTTGCGTAAACGGTAATATCACATTCCCCACTCAAAATTTCCTTTACTACAATCTCTTCTTTTTCTAACGCCTTTTCAGAAGGGACTCTCTTTGTCATACCTGCCACTTTTACTACTTTCTTCAATTCTTTTAATGTCAACATATGGACCACCTTTCTGCCTTACGGCTACGGGTGATCCATGAACTCTATAAAAATCTCATCACAATTAGCCACGAACTCACCCGTTTTTTTTGAACGGGAGCCCGTAGCTCCTATGTAATTACCTCCTTCGGCTATATCATACAAAATCCCGTATCATCTCTGATTTTTGCACACGAAACTTTGCCCTCTATATATAGAAAGGAAAAAGCCCTGTTTTACAGGTTAAAAACTCAACTTTTTTTAAATTTTTGAGAAAACAAAAAAAGCCGGCAAAACAAATGCTTCCACAGACACAGAATGAAATATCATCCTGCATTGTATCTGCAAATGTTTTGCCGGGCTCTTCATGATTCCAGTCAGGTTCAGCTCCTTGACAAACTCTTGCTATCAGGTGCAGCCTTGATGGTTCCAGCCAAATCCACCGCTTATCCTAATAGCTCATTTTATTTAGTTTCCTTTCGGGAATTCATCACTTTTTGAGAATATACCCGCATTCTTTCTTTCAGTTTTTCGTCTTTGATGTGCAAAGGCCGTACTGAAACAATATCATCTTTTACTAAAATCTCCAAAGTGCTTCTACATTTCTTACATTCTACTTCTGAATCGCAATGTGCGCTTTTTTCAATAAATGCTCCGCATACAGAGCAATGTACATGCCATCTGATAGCATCTGATCCCATAGGCTTCCTCCTTTAAGCAATAATAAAAAAGTCCATTTTATTACTCAACGGATCAAAGGGAAATCAAATCCGCCTTATGAGCATCATGTTGTCCATTCCGTAAGTGCCAAAGCTGCACGAACAGCATGATCATCAAATCCCAGACCTGCTTTGTTGATCTGGCGCATCCATCCTTATTATCTCCGGATTCCCACTCACCCAGGATCCTAAGAATTTCTGCCGATTGTATTTAACAAGGTAATTCCAATTCTTCAAATATATCTCCGGATAACTCACAAAGATCCGGGATCAAAATGATTGTGTCATCAATCCGTAAATGAATGGATGGATCAAAAAATTCAACGGTTCCGCAAATCGTATGATACTGACCTGCCGGTTTCATTTCCCAGCTTTCTTTAAAATAAGTTGCCTGTATCTTCATTCCAACAGAAACCATCTGAAGCTTCCTATCCAATCCACACTTTTGTTCTTCGGATAACACCTTCCTTTGTTCATAAAGTATTTCCTGTTTCCGAACGATCTCCTCAAATCCTCGAAGTGCTGCAAAAGGGGCAAATTGCTTCGCTCTGTGCTGCACATCCATAGGATATCTTTTGGAAACCGGTCTCGGAATATATAAATATTTCTGATAAGCCTTTGCCAGCATACTTTCACCTCCTACGCACGATGTCCCCCAACCTGATTATTTCTTTCCCGATAGGTAGAACATTCCAACAGATTGGATCCCCGCATGATCGCATTTTTTCCATAACGCTTTTTCACCTGTAATACTGCTTCCTGCAGATGTCTTTCCTTTTCTGCTTTTATGGAATCCTGGAAAAGAGTATATTGCTGATAGCCTTCCGGTGTTATCTTATTTGCAATAATCTCTATCCGTCTGATCCCGGTATGTGGATCTGCGATCTTTCGATAAAGCGCTTCTACTGTATCGATCATTTCCTTGGAACGATTGGTACGATCCGGAAACCTTACGGTTCCTTTCGATGGCTCCCTTTCAAAACGATGATCGTAAGCGATCCACAAGGTTACAGAATTCGTTACCAGTCCCTTTTCCACCAGATCCAGAACCAGTACATCTGTCATTTCTCTTACAACAACAGTAGCTTCTTCAAATGTGTAATTTCTCATCAATACCTGTCCATTAGAAAGACTATGCTCTTCTGTATGATAATTTTTGATATCACTCATTTTACAGGACTCACAGCCCCAGGCATGATCGATCAATAGTTCTGCATCGATCCCAAACATTTTATACAGCCAGTCTTCCGACTGGATAGAGGCAAGTGCGATATCTCCCATCGTTTGGATTCCATATCCGGCTAATTTTCTCTCTGTTCTGGAACCAATGCGCCAGAAATCACTCAATGGTTTATGTCCCCATAACTGTTCCCGGTAAGAGATCTCATCCAGCATTCCGATATGATCCTCTATATGTTTTGCCACAATATCCATTGCGATCTTTGCAAGATACAGGTTAGTTCCAATTCCTGCTGTTGCTGTAATTCCGGTTTCTTCCATAACCGCATCCATCAGTTTTTGTGCCATTTCTTTCGCAGTAAGGTGATACAGGGGAAGGTATCTTGTGACATCCATAAAGCACTCATCCACACTGTAAACATGGATATCTTCTTTTGCCACATAGTTTAAATAAATCCCATAGATCCTTGCCGAATACTCCATATAGAGCTGCATCCTCGGTTTTGCCACAATATATTCGATATGATTCGGTATCTCATGGATCCTGCAACGGTTACGGATCCCCAGCTTTTTCATAGCCGGCGTGATAGCAAGGCAAATGGTGGATACCGATCGGTCCGGATCTGCAACAACCAGATTGGTAGTAAACGGATCCAGTCCTCTTTCCACACACTCAACAGAAGCATAAAAAGATTTCAGATCAATACAGAGGAATGTTTCCTTCTGTTTCAAATCAATCACCTCCCATAAGTTGCCTATCTTTCTCTTTCCCATAAGCAATCCGATCTCATCCCAACTCGTTTTCACACGATAGAAATCGTGTCAAAACAGGCAATTTTCAGTAAATCCATTGACAAGAAAGGAAATATCATTTATATTATAGGCAAGTAATTGCCGTTCTGTTGTGATTCACATTATAGGCAATCATTCGCCTCTTGTCAAGAGGCAACTTGTTGATTATGGGAAATTTATTTCCCATCCCGTTTCAGCATCATACATAAAGATCCTGAAACGCCAATTAGAAAGTAGGTATTTTTATGACATTCGGTGAAAAAGTGAAAAATTTAAGAAAGAACAAAGGACTCAACCAAACCCAATTAGCCGATGCTGTCGGTGTCTCCCTTCGGACTGTTCGGGGATGGGAAATTGAAGGCCGTTATCCAAAGAAACATGACCTTTACCAGAAACTTGCAGACATTTTAAGCTGCGATATCTCCTATCTCATGACAGAAGAAGAGGCTTTTATCACAGAAGCATCTGAACAATTTGGAAACCGTGGAGCAAAACAAGCTCAGCAGATCTTAGAACAGGCCGCTGCAATGTTCGCCGGCGGGGAACTTTCTGATGAAGACAAAACAGCCTTTATGGATGAGATCCAGTCTTTATATCTGGATTCCAAGAGACGTGCAAAGAAATTTACACCAAAGAAATATTTAGATGCCAAATAGATGGGGTGATTATTGGACAGCCTATAGGATATAGTTTTATTGTCAGAAGTACATTGCCCACTTCTGTTTGATTCATACACGAGGTGATATATTTGGGGAATTCATATATTTACAACAAAGTAGAAAAACTTGTAAAAAAGTTCAAGACCAGAGATCCTTTTGAAATACTGGAAGAAATGAATGTGATCGTTGGAGAAACAGACCGCTACGAAAAATTAAAAGGATACTGTTTCATGAGCTGCCAGACCATTTATGTCATGGTAAGCAGTTTTCTATCTGAGGAAGAGAAAAAGATCGTTGCCGCCCACGAACTCGGTCACATCATTCTGCATCGCTCTCAGCTCAAAATGGCGCCGATGAAAGATGATGTCTTATATAACATGAGGGATAATACGGAATACGAAGCGAACCTTTTCGCTGCAGATCTTATCCTGGATGATAAAGAAATCGCAGACCTGTCAAAGAACGAAGATCTGAACTATTTCGGGCTCTGTAGCTGCTTAAACTCCAGTCCGGAACTCATGAGCTTCAAGTTATACAGTCTGATCAAGCGTGGTCAGAACTACAATATGCCACTGGAAATACAGAGCAACTTCCTGGCCAAATAAAATTTGCCCGTTCCATACAACCGAACGGGCTTTTCTTGTATCCATATGTGAAGATTCTTTTATTTCAGTTCCCCATACTTATTTTCAAATTCTATGATTGCCTGACGTATTAAATATAACACTTCTCCATTGATCGAACGCCCTTCAAATTCTGCCAGGCTTTTCAGTTTTTTATGCGTTTCAGCATCAATCCGTAATCCTAAATGCTTCTCTTTCTCCATGATTATTCTCTCCATCTCTATAAGTACATATTAAGTTCATATTTCAAGTTCATTTTAAGTACAAATAATGGTAGAATGTTTTAAACGGACTTATTTTAAGTACATTATATTTTTTCACGGAGGAATTCGATTATGCATGAAAAAAGAAAAAAATATTATCATATCAGGAAAGATTTATTCTGGTACACCATCCTATTAGCTGTATCCTTTCTCATCGGTTATGCTATCCATCAACATCACGGTATTTTTCTAACACATTCCCTGAAAGCAGACGCCCCAAAAGAACGGATAGAAATAACCTTTGACGATCTGCAATCAAGCCTGAAAGATCTCTCTACATGCTATTTATGTGGAAGTTCTGATTATAGTATGATGGACTATTATCGAAAATTTGATACGGTTGGACTGATTTCTCTTAATGATTGGCACGTCTTAGATTTCCAACTGAAAGCATATGATGAAAGCGGAAATGAAATACCAAATAAAACCGGTTCAAATATACTTTTTGGAAACACAGGCGAAATCACCTATTCCTCTCATGGAGATGTTTCCAGAGGAATGGCTGAGATAGATATCACGTTACCGGAAAACTATAAATTGAACAAAAGAAATCTAACGGATCATCTCTGCCAAAGTTGCCTTGATAAAGTTGCAGCTTCCTTAGAATATTGGAAATATGAAAATGAAAAGAAAGAACCAATCCCGCTGTGTTTGGTCGATTTTAAAACTCTTGATATCTATTCCTTACAAGATTATTACCGATCAATTTTCATCCGGGATTATTATGTAGAAATGGATTTTGAAGACAATTCCGTAGAAACAAAAGCCTTTTATCTACCGGAAAGATTATAATTATGATATACTGAAAGAAAACGACAAATTGGAATTGAACAAAATCGCTGCACTATGCCACAGCCTTGGCAGGTCATCGCGCAGCGATTTTGTTCAATCCCGGTTTTTCTGAGAGATTGTAAGCATGTCAGAATTTGTAAAAGAGAGGTATATATGAGCAGTTGTTCAGTACAGTTTCACGCATTGAATGAGGAACTATTTGCATTTATTGAAAAATTAAGAACCGATAATGAATTGTTCATTTTTTGTTCAGATGATTTGAGGTTAAGAGAATATAGCATTATAAATACTGACTCCAAAGTTGAAATTACGAAAAACAGAAGAATATTTTTCCTTAGACGCATAATTGATGAATGTGAGTTTCAAGGGAGTAATTCGTTGATTATATATTGCGGACATCAAAATGATAATGACCTACAACAATCTTATATGGAAATAAATGGTGACGGAGAGCCTTTTGCTTTTTGGAAGAGAGTAATTACAAAATACAAAAGGAATTTATTGAAAGGTGCAACTATTTATACACCTGAGAAGGGAAATATGGCCTATTACAGAAATACACTCTATACAAAATCAGCACAAAATGCATATTATGATGGTATGGCAATGAAAGCTTTAGCTGGAGGCTGTTATTATGTCCTTGAATCATAATATCAGTGCTACTGATTTGTATAGTATTTTTGATTTGTTCGATAGTAAAAGATCCACTGGGGGAACAGGATATTATGTTTGCTATTGTTATTACAGTAGGATTTGCTGTATTGGGACAGGATAAGAAAAAATAAAATTAGAAGTTAATGTGAGGAGTAGCAAAATGAAAAAGAAAGATACTTTATCAATGTTGTTTGGAATTAGTTTACTCCTTATGGTGATAGCTTATTTTGTGATTCATAAATTAGAGAAAGAATAAAAGCTCGAATTTGAAGGTGGAGGTTTGACAATGGCATCAAGTAAAGAATATTTAGAATTTATTTTAGAGCAGTTATCCGAATTAGAAGAAATTACTTATCGAAGTATGATGGGAGAATTCATTCTTTATTATCGTGGTAAGATCATAGGCGGTATCTATGATGATAGATTACTTGTAAAACCAATAAAATCAGCAATCAGCTATATGCCTACAGCTTCATATGAATTGCCCTATGAGGGAGCAAAAGATATGCTGTTAGTCGATGAAGTGGATAGTAAGGAGTTTTTGACGAGCTTATTTAATGCCATGTATGATGAACTACCAGCCCCAAAGCCGAAAAAGAAGAAATAAATTCCTATTTTGGCTTTTCTTATAGAGCCTTTCCCTGAAGGAGAGGCTCTATTTTTATCTGAAATCGCTAAGACTATTTCAACTATCGTCATCTTTGTTAACCTAAAATCAATGCACATATTTTTTCTCTAAATAAGTCAATCACAGTATCTATAAATTCTCCGGCAAATAAAATAAAGATCAGAACACCGCCCATACAAGCCAGAAAAGCTGCCTGTAGCCAGTCTTGATAACAGATTACTGTTCCAATGAACAACGCCATAATTCCAAATCCCAATATTTTTTTTGCGACTGCCACCATATGTACTAATAGCTTCACTCCGGCACCTATGATTGAAATGATGAACCACAATGGAACCAATAACACTCTTCCTGCCAATTTTAAAATAACCATATCCATCCTCCTATCTTACCAGCCACGGCATATCATGATTTACCTCTGCCCGGTAATATCCGTTTATCGTTGAAGGGGCATTGAACAATGCCGCAAGTAAATATTTCTTGATATTCTTGATTTTACTCGTATTTCCTTCCAGACAATGCAGCACATACTCTACATGGGAATAATCCAGTTTCATGAATTTTCCTCTTACCAAAGCTCCTGAATACCAGTTGCTTGCAATCAATACTTTATCACTCTTGCACATGACAGTCTCTACGATCAGATCCACAATTTCATCAATCTGATTTTTGTCATGAGGATGACTCACTAACAGAGAATCATAATCCAGGTTTTCTTTGATCAGAGATTGATACGCATGTAATGTTTCCATCTCATCCTCTTCGGATCCTATCCCATCTGCAGATACGATATGATTAGATTTATTCTCACTAAGATTAGTATTGTTAATATTAGTATTATTAGAGTTTGAAATGTAAACTTCTTGAAGTTTATTTTCGGGACTTCTTGAAGTTTGTTTTTGGGACTTCTTGAAGTTTGAAATGTAAACTTCTTCTGTCTCTTCTTCCTCTACAGAAGTTTGATTTGTAAACTTCACCATCTTTGATTTTTCTTTTTTCTCTTCCTCACACCCCTCCTGAATAAATGATTTTACATAGATGATCGTAACCTTTCCAAAGCCCTGCCTGCGCTTTTCGATTAAACCGATCCCTTTTTCATCATCCAGTTCCTGAAGAGATTTCACCGCTTTATTTCTGCCACAATTCAATAATTCCATGATATCTTCAATGGAAAAATAGATATATGCCCGATTTTCTTCATCAAACCACTGATTCTTAATGGATAAAGACATTCTGTCCAGCATCAAACCGTATAAAATCTTCGCATCACTGGAAAGATCCTTGAAGCACTCATTGGTAAATAGAGCTTTGGGTATTCTGTAAAAACTAAACTGATCTGCTTCTGTTCCATAAAAATATTTAAAATTCATTTTTTTGTCCATGTATCTTCCTCCCTTCCTTTCTCTCATAGAAGTCCTTTTTTTAAACTTCTGTATCTCTTTTTTCTTCGGATTGTCTTATTTTGACAACCCTTATTTCTGTTCTCTTTTCCATTGTTCCAGTAATGCCTCAATTACCTTTTCCATCTCCGTTTCCGAATAATCTTCCGGAAAATATTTTATGAGCTTCTTTCCTGATAACACTACTTTTCGTTCCGGTGCTTTTACTGCTATGCAGCTATTGAAAATCGAGATCATAAATCCCTGGTTCACAGGTCCTTCTTCCAACTGTTTTCTCAAAGCTGTAATCTGCTTTGGTTTGATAAATCCTGTATCTCGGATATACTCGTAGATCCATTTCTGCATTTCCTTATCAATGTAGGAAATATCAACGGCAATGGTAAAATTCAACTTCTTTGCATCTACCATATCCAATAATTCTGGAATCAATTCTGTAAGACGAATGTAACGCTGAACATTACGAGCACTTTCTCCTACTTGATTTCCTATTTCTTGATCTGTACGTAAATGTGTGCCATTTTGGCACGGATTATTTTTTGATGGTCTACCTGCTTGCCGTTTCATTGCTTCCATTTTCATCCTATACGCAAATGCTTTTTCACTCGGAAGTAATTCTTCGCGTTGGATATTGGCATCTACCATAGCGATGACCGCATCATCATCGGATAATTCTCTTACAATTGCAGGAATTGTTGCCAAGCCAGCTATAGCTGCTGCGTGCATCCTTCGATGACCTGAGATCATCTCATATCCATTTTTGCCATCAGACCGTAACAAAACCGGTGTCAATACCCCGTAAGTCTTTACACTCTCTACTAAATCTGCCATCTTTTCATCGTCCAATACTTTGAAAGGATGATCTTTAAATGCATGTATTCTGTTGATTTCTATTTCCATTGCAGACTCTTCATTGACTACTCCCAGCAATTCATCAATGCTTGTCAATTTGATTTTTTCTCCACTTCTACTTTTCATTTTCCAAAACCTCCTGCGTCAGATTTTCATAAGCCATAGATACTTTTCCATTTGGACAATGACAATAAATACTTTTTCCTTCCGCACTTGCTTCAGCTACCTTAACTGATAGTGGAATGACATTTTCAAAGATAGAAATCTTAGATCCATAAGTTTCTCTCACTCTGGAAGCAATATCTTTGGCGTAATTAGTACGAAAATCCACCATTGTCAAAAGTATTCCCTGTATCGTCAGCTTCCGGTTCAATCTCTTCTTTACCATAGAAATAGTCCTGATCAACTGTTGAAGTCCTTTAACCGGCAGATATGCAGCTTGTACAGGTATCAGAACCGTATCAGAAGCTACTAAAGCATTGATGGTCATCATGCCTAAACTTGGCATACAATCAATCAAAATATAATCGTATCGTGATCGCATCGTATCAATATATTCCTTCATGATCAGTTCTCTGCTCATTACATTACTCATGGTTACTTCCAAAGCAGATAACTCAATATTGGCCGGTAGGAGATCCACTTGTTCCTCATGATGTAAAATGCCTTCTTCCTCAGCAATTTCCTCGTCATTGATAATATTCATCATAATAGTTGCAAGTGTAGTTCCAATATCATCCGGTTCTACATATCCAAGACTTGCAGTTAAGCTTCCCTGTGGATCCGCATCGATCAATAACACTTTTTTTCCTTGTCTTGCCAATCCAACTCCAAGATTTAAAGTCGTTGTACTTTTTGCAACTCCGCCTTTCTGGTTTGCTATTGAAATAACTTTACACATACTGTTTTCCTCCATTTATTTCTCCCAATTTTCATTCTGCCAGATTTTCAATAATGCTATAATTTCTCGTTTCATCATGGCGGGTGTGTATCTGCTTGGAAAATATTTGTGAAGTTGCTCATTTGTAAAAGCAACTCTCGTGATCTCTCCTTTTTTTATCTCACTCATAATTTCCTGCATCTTCTCTAATGTAAGTTGGTTTTCTTTACTTAACTTTTTAATCCGTTGTGCCTGTGATAAAGATGGAACAGCCTGAGCATAATCCATAGCTTCCAGCAATTGTTTTTGCTCTTCTTCCTTCAACGCTGAAATTTCAACTGCCGGATTAAAAGATATCAATTCATCATCCAATTTCTGTAAAAACTCCGGTATTAGTTTCGTTAATGAAATATACCGTTGTACCTGTTTCGGACTATCACCACATTCTTCACTGATAATCTCCACTGTTCTCTTCTTTTTCGTTTTGTGGTCTATTTGGCCTTTTTTCCTGCCTGATTTTCTTTTCAGTACATCATTTTTCATTTTGTAAGCAAAAGCCTTTTCACTAAAACTGATTTTTTCTCTGTGTAGATTGGAATCTACCATATTCAAAATAGCTTCATCTTCATTCATTACACGAATTATTACCGGTACTTTTCGATATCCCAGTAACTCAGCAGCATGTCTTCTCCTGTGTCCCGCTATAATCTCGTAAACTCCATCTGGTACAGGTCTGACAATCAATGGAGTGAGAATTCCGTACTTCTCAATACTTTCTTTTAATAAATGCATCTCATTATCATCTTTCACTTGAAAAGGATGATTTTTAAAAGAACGGAGTCTTTCAATCTCAATTTCAATGATCTTCTCATCTTCATTCTTCTGGACAAATTCTTTCGTTACTTCCGTCATCATTTCCTCCTTCTTCGGTCAGACTAAAAAATGCTCGTCTGAATCCGATTATTTTTGAAATCAGTTCCAAACGAGCATCTCGTTTTCTATTAGCTACAGCTAATATATTTCTCTATTGTTTCAGCTAATATATGTTTGCAAATTATATTCTGCAAAGGATTTTCCCTTTTATTTACTGTATTTTACATTCCTAAATCACTGGTGACAACAGATACTTCCCCAAATGTTAGCAATATCTCTGATACAGTCTGTTTGCAAAACTCTATTTTTTATTAGCTGCCAGCTAACAATTATTTCATTGTATTAGCTGGAAATCATCCTCAAAGCAATAAAATCATGCATTTTTCTTATCAAAAAAGCGCCCCATTATTTGCATTTCTGCTAATAATCGAACGCTTTTGACTGGCCGTCTCGTATAGGAATCGAACCTATAATTTAGTCTTAGGAGGACCATGTTATATCCATTTAACTAACGAGACAAAATGCCATTTTTCCTTGAAAACACGCGGTTTTCCGGCTTTTTGGTAATGGCAACCTTTATTTAATTATCAGCTTTTTTCAAGCTGTTAATTACTATTATTTTTCATGTTGGTGACATCAAAGCACTCCCCTTTTAGGGTAACACCTTTGTGTCAATTTTTACTCTTCTTAACTAGATTTGAACCCAAAAGTTTTTTCAGGAAGTGATAACCTTGGTTCCTCCTTAGGAGGACCCTGTTATATCCATTTAACTAACGAGACAAATGCCATTTTCCCTTGAAAACACGCGGTTTTCAGGACTTTTGCTATGGCAACCTTTATTATACTAAACTTCACAACACTCTTATTCTATCACAAAACAAGAATGTTGTGAAGTTCATTTAAAAATTAATTTTGCCTTGAAGCCATATGATTCCTCTAAACCGTCTTCCTATTGCCGGCTCTCCGAAAACATTGTGTTTCGGAACACAAATATCAAATTGCAATTCATTTACATATAAAGTCAGAATGTAGACCTCTTGCTCTGTCAGTTCATTGACTGTTTCCCGCATAGCTGTAATAATCCCCATAATTGAATAACAATCACATTCTACCCCATAAGGCATAAAATATGTATCCACAATACTGAGAATATCTTCTGTAGCAAGTCTTTTTGATACTTTTGAATAGAGTTCCATGTCCTCTAGTGTCAAAGTTTCCATCGCTTTCTGATCCCCGCTTCTCGCCGCACTCAAAAGCATCATTCTGTTCCTCGATTCCTCAAGTCCTGACTTTTCTTCTACCTCTGTCTTTTGAATTGGTAATAAAATAGTTCCTTCGTTGGATAATCCGGATAAAGTAAGTGTTGCAGAACTACTTCTTAACTCGCCTTCCTTCTGTCGCTTCTTATACTCCATCACATTCTGCAAATGAAATATAAGGCTAATCTCCACTTTCGGATCTTCACAAATTCCTACATACATTTCGTTTTCCATGCGTTTTTCCACGGTAACATCTGCATAAGATGTGATCCCTGTTCCGCGAAGATAAGGAACATAAAAGTTTTTTTCAAATTTACTATTTTCATCCAATTCACCAAATATGGAGATTCCTATAGTTTCCCCATATTCCTTTCTGCGTTCACACCAATCCATATCAAGAGCAAAAGGTACGATTTCCTCATGATCATAAGATTCTTCTACATCAGAAAGTAGCATTTTTAAGTGTTTTCTAAACTTTAATCCAGAAAAACCAATAGCTTCTAAATATTCGTGCACTCTTTTTCCGCCTTTTATTATCTAATTTCAGTTTTTCCACCCATATACGGTCTCAGAACCTCTGGAATTTTTACACTTCCATCTGCCTGGAGATTATTTTCAAGGAATGCGATCAGCATTCTAGGTGGTGCAACAACTGTGTTATTCAATGTATGAGCAAAGTATTTTCCATCTTTACCTTTGACACGAATGCCAAGTCTTCTTGCCTGTGCATCTCCAAGGTTAGAACAGCTTCCTACTTCAAAATACTTCTTCTGTCTTGGTGACCAAGCTTCTACATCCACTGATTTTACTTTCAAATCAGCCAGATCTCCTGAACAACACTCTAATGTACGAACCGGAATATCCAAAGATCGGAATAAATCTACTGTATTTTTCCACATTTTTTCATACCAATCCATACTTTCTTCCGGTTTACATACAACAATCATTTCCTGTTTTTCAAACTGGTGAATACGGTATACACCACGTTCTTCAATTCCATGAGAACCTTTCTCCTTACGGAAACATGGAGAGTAACTTGTAAGTGTATATGGAAGTTTCTCTTCGTCATTTAATGTATCGATAAATTTACCAATCATAGAATGCTCACTTGTACCAATCAGGTAAAGATCCTCTCCTTCAATCTTATACATCATGGAATCCATCTCAGCAAAACTCATAACACCTGTTACCACATTGCTACGAATCATATATGGTGGAATACAGTAAGTAAATCCTCTATCAATCATAAAATCACGAGCGTAAGAGATGACTGCTGAATGAAGTCTTGCAATATCACCCATTAAATAGTAGAATCCCTGTCCTGCTACTTTTCCCGCAGCATCCAAATCAATACCATTAAACCTAGCCATAATTTCTGTATGGTACGGAACTTCAAAATCAGGAACAACAGGATCTCCGTATTTTTCCAACTCCACATTCTCGCTGTCATCTTTTCCTATTGGCACAGAAGGATCAATAATATTCGGAATTGTCATCATAATTGTTTTGATTTTTTCCTCTACTTCTTTCTCTTCTACAGATAAAGCTTCCATTCTATCTGCTTCTTGTGCAACCTGTTTTTTATATTCTTCTGCTTCTTCTTTTTTGCCCTGTGCCATACATGCACCAATTTTTTTCGAAATCTGATTCTTGTTTGCTCTTAATGCTTCTACTTCCTGTTTGATTTCTCGATTTCGTAAATCAAGAGCAATCACCTCATCTACAAGTGGAAGTTTACTGTCCTGAAACTTGTTTTTAATATTCTGCTTTACAATCTCCGGATTATTTCTTAAAAATTTGATATCTAACATATTATTTCCCTCCAATAATTTTATTTGATTCCTTCAATATTAATTCCATTCGTTTCATGATAAATTGCTTTATCCAGTGATTCTATCTCTTCTTCTCCAAGTTCGATATAACTCTGTCCTTTTACAATTTCTTTTACATACGCATAGCATCCATCTGTGCTGTGCATGATATTTATAATATATCCACTATTGTTGCCATCTAACATAGTCAATGCAAAACTTAATTTGCCCCCCATTTCATTGAACGCATCATATTTCACAATACCAACTTTACAATAGCACTCTTCCATCTTTTTAAAGATTTTTTTAATATCCTGGCGATTTTGCTTTACCATATTGATTGTAGAATCAATCTCCTTAAATTTGTCGTTGAAACTTTTCTCCAACGTCTTTCCGTCTTTTCCTTTCATAAATGAGTTATAACTCATTTTTAAACGGTTATATTTCATATTGATACTAATTAAAAGCACAAACAAAAGTGCAATTAACAACAGCATAATCATTAAAATGTATGCCGGATCAATACCAAGACTGTTCAATATTCTGCTGTTCATTATTTATACTCCTCTAATCGTCATCAATAGGTCGAATATACGTTCGAACTCTTTTTCGGAATAATATTCTATTTCGATTCTTCCTTTTCCATTCGCCTTATTGTTTACACTGACTTTTGTCCCCATTTTTGATTTTAATTTTTCTTCACTATCCCTATAAATAAAATCATTTTCAATAACTGGTTTTATTTTTTCCTTTTTAGGCTTTTTTAAATCTTTGATTAATTTCTCTGTCTCTCTAACACTTAGCTTTTCATCAAAAATCTTATTTGCAAGAATATATTGCTGTTCTTTATCTTCAATGGCAAGAAGTGTACGTGCATGTCCTGTCGAAATCATGTCGTCTATGATCATCTGTTGCACTCTTTCGTCTAATTTTAGGAGACGCATAGAGTTTGTAACTGCAGTTCTGCTTTTTGAAACTCTTTCTGCCACTTCATCTTGCTTTAATGAAAATTCTTCCAATAGTCTCTTAAATGCCATTGCCTCTTCAATTGGATTTAAATTTTCTCTCTGAATATTTTCAATAAGAGCTATTTCGACTGCCTGCTGTTCTGTATATTCTCTTATGATTACCGGTACTTCTTTAATTCCTGCCAGTTTTGCCGCACGCCATCTTCTTTCACCTGCAATAATCTCATAATAATCTCCTTTATTCTGTACAAGAAGTGGCTGAAGAACTCCAAACTGTTTAATAGAATCTGCCAATTCAAGCAAAGAATCTTCTTCAAACATTCTTCTTGGCTGATCTCTATTTGGTTCAATCATCGATAATTTCAGCATTTGTTCACCATTTTTTACGGTTTCTTCTTTTTTCTTTTCGACTGTAGTCTCTTTGCTTACTTTTTTATCAGGAATAAGGCTATCTAGCCCCTTCCCCAATCCACCGCGTTTTACTGCCATTCTTCTTCTCCTTTATGAATCACTTCTTCTGCTAATAATCTATAATTCTCAGCTCCTGCTGATTTCGGATCATACAGATTAATCGGCATACCATGACTTGGTGCTTCTGCAAGACGTATATTTCTTGGTATAATTGTTTTGTAAATCGTCTTGTTCAAATTTTCTTTTACATTTTCCACAACTTGAAGAGACAGATTCGTTCGTGCATCATACATTGTAAATACAACCCCTTCCATCTCAAGTTTTGGATTCAGACGTTCTTTCACCAAATCAATTGTATGTATCAATTGACTTAATCCTTCTAAAGCATAGTATTCACACTGAATTGGCACAAGAACTGTATCTGCAGTTGTCATAGCATTGATTGTAAGCATACTCAATGAAGGCGGACAATCGATAATAATATAGTCATAATTTTCTTTTACTTTCTCGATTTCATCTCGAATAATGTATTCTTTATTATCAACTCCTATTAATTCTATCTCAGCCGCTGACAGATCTACATTTGCAGGTAATACATCAAGATTTTCCAATGCTTCTGTACATATGACTTTTTCAACATCCGCTTCTCCTATGATCAAATCATATATCGTATATTCTACATTGTTTTTATCTATTCCGAGACCGCTGGTCATATTACCTTGTGGATCCATATCAATTGCTAATACTTTTTTACCAAGTTCCGCCAGACAAGCGGATAAATTAATTGATGTTGTTGTTTTTCCAACTCCACCCTTTTGGTTAGCAATGGCAATTATTCTTTCCACTATACTATCTCCTTTCTGATTATGTGACGTCAAATCGATTAACGCTGTATCAAAGTCTTTGCTTTTCATAATCATTCGGCTCTAATACTAGTAGTAATTTAAAAATTCGCATGTCACTAACACATTATAACATTTTTTTAATTACAATTCCACAATGTTTCACGTGAAACATTAATTTTTTTAAGAAGAAATTTTTATACATACTGCTCTTTCATTATCATTTTGTTTTTCCAACATGTTTCACGTGAAACATTATATATAAAAGCCGAAAATGAAAGAACCACCATCATTTAAGACAGTGGCTCTTTTGCCGGTAATCCGGCTTTTCTTGGATATTTTTTACTTGTATTTTGCATTTTCCCAATCTTTACAAATGATCTTCCAATCTCAGTTCCCGGAAGTTGGAATTTTATTACATCTTGAAGCTTACCTCCAAGAATATGAATTGCTTTTTTTGATACAGTTACTTCTTCATCTATTTCTCCAGATTTATACGGGATAAATATTCCACCGACTTTTACATATGGTAAACAGTACTCGGATAACGTAGATAAGTTTGCTACTGCGCGTGACACACACAAATCAAATTGCTCTCTATACTCACTTTGTTTTGCATAGTCTTCTGCTCGTCCATGAATTGTTCTTATATTCTCAAGATTAAGTTTTTCTATTACCGTATCAAGAAATTTGATTCTCTTATTTAATGAATCTAGGAGAACAACCTTCAAATGTGGAAATGCAATTTTTAATGGAATCCCCGGGAAACCTGCTCCTGTTCCAACATCAATCACACTTTCCACTTTCTCTAAATCTATTGCTTTTGTAATGGATAAGCTGTCTACAAAATGCTTTTCATTCACTTCTTCATATTCCGTAATACCAGTCAAATTCATTACTTTATTCCACTCTACAAGGGTTTCATAAAAATCATAAAATTGCTGCTTCTGTTTTTCATCTAATGTAATTCCTATCGAGGAAAGTTTCTCTTCGAATATTTTACTCATTGTTTTTCCCCCATTGCTCCATATATACAAGAAGTACAGAGATATCTGCCGGAGAAACCCCTGAAATTCTGGATGCTTGTCCGATTGAAATCGGGCGATATTGTTTCAGTTTCTGAACAGCTTCTATTCTTAAACTTTTCACATCATCATAATCAATACTGTCCGGTATTCTCTTCTTCTCCAATTTTTTAAATTGCTCTACCTGTTTTAACTGACGGCTGATATATCCGTCATATTTAATGTTAATATTGACTTGCTCTGTAACTTCTTCGCTCACATTCGGTCTACTTTCATCAATTGGTGCAAGTGCATCGTAATCTAACTCGGGTCTTCTAATCAATTCTGCAAGAGTTATCCCCGAAGTAAGTGGTGTGCTTCCATGCTTTTCCAATAATTCCTGCACTTTTCCACATGTTCCAACATTTGCGTGCTGTAAACGTTCCATTTCCTTCTGAATTTCTTCTTCCTTTTTTAAAAGATTCGAATATCTGTTCTCGTCAATCAAGCCAACTTCATATCCTATTTTTGTAAGTCGTTGATCTGCATTATCCTGACGAAGCAGAAGTCTGTATTCTGCCCTGGAAGTCATCATTCGATAAGGTTCATGACTTTCCTTTGTCACAAGATCATCAATCAAAACCCCGATATATCCCTGGGAACGGTCAATCACTATCTGTTCTCTTCCTAATAATTTCAGAGAAGCATTAATTCCTGCAACAAGACCTTGCGCCGCCGCTTCTTCATAACCGGAACTTCCGTTAAACTGCCCGCCACTATACAAGCCTTCAATATTTTTAAATTCCAGAGTCGGATAAAGCTGTCTTGCATCTATACAGTCATATTCAATGGCATACGCATTTTTTACAATTTTTGCATGTTCTAATCCAGGCACACTTCGATACATTTCATATTGTACATCTTCCGGAAGTGAACTCGACATTCCTCCAATATACATCTCATTTGTATGAAGCCCTTCTGGTTCAACAAACACCTGATGTCTTTCTTTGTCGGAAAATTTAACAACTTTGTCTTCTATGGACGGACAATACCTTGGACCTGTTCCTTCTATCATTCCGGAAAAAAGAGGAGAACGATCTAAATTTTTGCGTATAATATCATGGGTTGTTTCATTTGTATAAGTCAGCCAACAGGACACCTGATCAATCTGTACATCTTCCGGATTGGTAGTGAATGAAAATGGCGTAACTCTTTCATCGCCAAACTGCTCTTCCATTTTACTAAAATCAATGGAACGTTTGTCTATTCTCGCCGGAGTTCCTGTCTTAAAACGGTACATTTGTATACCGAGAGATTTCAGCGATTCGGTCAAATAATTTGCCGCCTGCAGTCCGTCCGGACCTGTTTCGTTGCTGATATCACCGTAAATGCACCTTGCTTTCAAATAAGTTCCTGTACACAAAATAACGGCTTTACAATGATAAATTGCTCCGGAATACGTCTGTACCCCTGTCACTTTCCCGTTTTCTGTAAGAATATCGGTCACTTCTGCCTGTTTCAACTCTAAGTTTTCCTGATTTTCCAACACTTCCCGCATCACACGACTATAGTCTGCCTTATCTGCCTGTGCCCGAAGGGAATGTACAGCGGGACCTTTTGAACGGTTTAACATTTTAGACTGAATAAATGTCTGATCGATAACTTTTCCCATTTCACCTCCAAGAGCATCAATCTCCTTTACGAGATGACCTTTTGAAGTTCCTCCGATATTCGGATTACAAGGCATAAGTGCCACACTATTTATGCTGACTGTAAATACAATGGTTTTAAGGCCGAGTCTTGCAGATGCCAAAGCTGCCTCACAGCCTGCATGTCCTGCTCCAATTACGACCACATCATATTCGTCTCTATTTTCCCATACAGAATTTGCTGAATATTTCATTTACCAAATCTTCTCCTATCGTTTCTCCGGTAATGCTTCCAAGGGACTCATACGCATCCAACAGATCAATGGAATAAAAGTCCTCCGGCATACCGCTTTCAATGCTTACAATTACCTTTTTCAAACTCTCTTCTGCCTCTGCAAGCGCCGTTTTGTGACGGACATTTGTAATATATACCTCATCATTAAAGGAAATTTTTCCGTGGAAAAACATGCGTTTCAATGTTTCTTCTAACTCATGGATTCCTTCTTCTTCTTTTGCAGAAATTAAAATCATCGGTTTATCAATCTTCTCTTTTAACATTTCCTTTGTCACTACAGTTTCTAAATCTGATTTATTCAGCAAAACGATAGCCTGCTTATCTCGGATCATTTCTATAATTTCTTCATCATTTTCATCCAATTGTCTTGATGCATCTACCACATAAATAATCAGATCCGCTTCACTTGCATGATTTCTTGCTTTATCCACACCTATTTTTTCCACAACATCTTTCGTTTCCCGAATCCCGGCTGTATCCATAATGTTCAGACTAATACCTTGAAGCTGAATATGCTCTTCCAAAATATCCCTTGTTGTTCCTTCAATATCTGTTACAATAGCACGTTCTTCTCCAACGAGTACATTCAAAAGCGACGATTTCCCTGCATTCGGCTTTCCTACGATTACCGTCTGAATTCCTTCTTTTATCATTCTACCATTATCTGAAGTTATGAGCAACTGATGTATCTGTTCCAAAAGGTTATCCACAGTTACCTTCAATTTATCCCCATATCCATCTACGCTGATATGCTCCGGATCATCCAGCGCCGTTTCAATGAATGCTGTATGATAGAGTATTTCCTTCCTGATTTCCGCTATTTTTTTATGAACCGATCCTTTTAACTGACTTACAGAACTCTTCAGGGCATATTCATTTTGAGAATGAATAATATCAATAACTGCCTCCGCCTGAGACAGATCCATTCTTCCATTTAAGAACGCCCGCTTTGTGAATTCTCCCGGTTCTGCCGGTCTTGCACCGTATTTTATAACCGTCTCCAGAATCTTTTTTACCACATATACACCGCCATGGCAGTCAATTTCCACCGTATCCTCTCCGGTAAAACTATGAGGCCCTTTCATCAACATTACAAGCACTTCATCAATCATTTCTTCTCCGTCTACAATGTATCCGTAATGAATTGTATGACTTTTTTGTGCCCTCAAATTTTTATCTGTCTTCCCTCTGTATATTTTCTGAATAATATCAAAAGATTCTTCACCACTGATTCTTACAATTCCAATTCCGGAATTTGACATGGCCGTTGCTATTGCCGCAATGGTATCTTTTTTCATACAAATCTTCCTTTCAAAAAAAGGCGGTATCTTCTTTCTAAAAGATGCCGCCTTATTTTTTAATATCTTCTTGCTAATGTAACTACTACACGTCTGTATGGTTCTTCTCCCTCACTGTGCGTAGAGACATATTTATCTCCCTGTAAAGCAGAATGAATGACTCTTCTCTCATATGGATTCATAGGTTCAAGAGAAACTGGTTTCTTTGTTCTCTTTACTTTATACGCAATATTCTTTGCAAGATTCTCCAGTGTTTCTTTTCTTCTCTGACGATAGTTCTCTGTATCTAATTTTACACGAACATATTCATCCTGATTTTTATTTGCAATACGATTTGTCAGATACTGTAAGGAATCCAGTGTCTGTCCTCTTTTTCCAATGAGGATTCCCATATGATCGCCTTCCATATTAATGTTAAGCGCACCTTCACTGTCAATGGAAGAAATAATATTTACTTCCATTCCCATCGCTCTTAATACATCCTGTAAAAACACTTCACAAGCTTTGATCGTACTATCTTCTACTTTACCCAAAACTTGAGGCTCTTTTGTTGGAGTTTCTTCCTTTTTCGCGTCTTCCACTCTGTTTTTTTCTACATGATGTTTCTTTGCCGGAGCTTCTTTTTTCACATGCTCTCTTTTTTCGAATTCCTTTTTCTCATATTCTTTCTTTATGAATTCTTTTTTCGGCTTTTCTACAACCGGTTCTTCCACTTTCTTTCTCCAGGCTTTTACAACTGCCTGTTTGCTTCCGATTCCGAAAAATCCTGCACTTCCTTTTTCAATGACTTCATATTCAACCATATCGCTTGTTGCGCCTAACTGAATAAGCGCTTCGGTAATCGCATCATCCACTGTTTTAGCTGAAACTGTAACTTCGTTCATTTTTGAATCCCCCTTAACTATTTGTGATTCTCATTAAAGTTCTTTACCATATTTGCTTTTGCTGCAAGACTTCCCGGTTTTGCGTTTTTGTTTGCCTCCGCAGCTTTCTTAATCTTTTCATCCTTTTCCTTAGACGTCATTGTATTTGTCTTTGGCTCTTCTATATTTCTTACATTTCTCTGTGCCATCTTGTTGATATTGTTTGCAGAAACGCCTTTCTTTTCACGCTTCTTCTTAGCTTTTTCCATATTTTTCTCAATCAGTTCATTCACCGGGATCTTGGATAAATGTCTATTTACAACCAACTGCTGTACACATCTTACAACCGCACTTACAATCCAGTAAATACCAAGACCTGCCTGGAATGTGAAACACATAAATACAGACAACATCGGCATCATGATATTCATCATCTTCATCTGGTTTGCCATCTGGTTGTTGTCTTCACCCTGTGCTGCTGCCTGCGGTGTCAGTTTGATACTGATCCACTGTGTAAGACCTGATAATATCGGAATAAGCAAAGCTGCAATAATTAGCAAAACAGCTCCTGTCTTAAATCCGTTCATTAACATAGCCTGCGGTGTTTCTGCCATGTTCACACCGAGAAATGTGTTGAATCCATGTACACTATCCTGTGTCTGGGCGATCAGATTCGAAAGATCCGGGAACTTATCTGCCAATGTATCCCATGTATTATTTGTTGCTTTATATAATACGTCAATGATCGTATTTGTCTGTGTATAATCAAAGGCCTTCGGACTGATCATGATCGGAGATGCTGAACCGATATTTTCCATGATTTTCTGATATCCGTCTGTTGCCATAATCTGCTTTGCAAGTGGCTCATACTGTGCATAAATACCGCCTACATATGCCGGAATATTCTGAATTACTTTCCAAAGTCCCAATAAAATCGGGAACTGAATTAACATGGATCCACAACCGCCTACCGGTGATGTACCGTATTTTTCATAGACAAGCTGAGTTTCTTCCTGCATTTTAAGCATAGATGCCTGATCTTTCTTATTTCTGTATTTTTTCTGAATTGCCTGAAGTTCAGGATTCATTGCAGACATCATTTTTGAAAATTTCTGTTGTTTAATTGTAAGCGGCAATAAAAGTGTATAAATGATAATTGTAAATACAACAATACACAAACCAATGTTCTGAATTCCGAATAATCCGTTCAGTACATTGTAAATGCCATCCATCAATTTACCGAGTATCCAGGCAATCTGCCCGATGATCGGTGTTGTTGACTGTGTTAATAACACACCTTCCATATTCTTTCCTCCTAATAGTGTTACGGTACCGGGTCATAGCCCCCTTTTGAAAACGGATTGCAACGCACAATTCTCCACAGCGTTAAAAGACCACCCTTCAATGCCCCGTATTTTTCAATGGCTTCCAGGCCATACTGGGAACATGTAGGGTAATAAATACAATGAGTTCTTACTTTCATACCCGATAAATACTTTCTATAAAACTTTATCATGGCAATAAGTACATATTTCATCAATCCATCTCCATCTTACCTTAATGTGTTTCATATATATTATGAAGCTTTCCCAAGTGGATCAGGGCACTCTCAATGTCTCTGTAAGGTTTATCCTTAGAATTTGCCCTTGCAATGATTACGATATTATATCCACTTTTAAAATTCTCTTCTTGTAGTCTGTAGCTTTCTCTTATCAATCTTGTGATTCTGTGCCGTACTACACTATTTCCTACTTTCTTACTTACGGATATCCCGACTCGGTTTCTATCGTCCTTATTCTCCGTAATATACATAACCAGATATTTGTTTGCATAAGATTTTCCACGTCTGTATACTCTCTGGAAATCCTTATTCTTCTTTAAAGACTCGGAAAAATTCATGTTTCATCTCCTATGTTATGACCTCAACATCCTAATCCATGAGCACATGGATCCTTACATATTTGTATAGAAGAAAAGGCCACATACATGCGGCCTAAGCTGATAATACTTTTCTTCCTTTTGCTCTTCTGGCTGCTAAAACTTTTCTTCCACCAGCAGTACTCATTCTTGCTCTGAATCCATGAACTTTCGCTCTAGATCTTTTCTTTGGTTGGAATGTCATTTTCATTGATATCCACCTCCTTAAGTTTATATAAAATGTGCAAGTTTCTTTTAAAGACATCGCTTTTAATTATAGTGATAAAATGCCCATACGTCAAGCAAAACCTGCGATTTTATAAATAATTTTTGGCAAAAATAATAATCCCCAATTTTTAAACATGTTATCCACATTCGGGGGATAACTTCGGGGATAACTCGGGGATTTTATGTTAATTTCATGTTGATAGGATTTATTTTTCCACTTTAAACCCTTAATTTAAAGGCTTCTTAAGTGTTTAAACAAGTTATCCACACTATTTTCCATTGCTTAAATATTAAATCTGATGTAGAATATATTGTATATAATTGTGCATAGTGGGTGAACTATGCCTAAAAGTATGCTTAAAACAGGATGCAATGGTGCAGGAAAATAAGAATCAGGAATAGGAATCAGGAGTTATCACATGAATATCGTTGAACAAAAGTGGAATGAAATTATCGAAAAGCTGAAAGTGGAATATGGTCTTACCAACGTATCGTTTAATACATGGATCAAACCTTTAAAGGTACATGAAGTGAAAAATAATACTGTCTATATTTTATGCGATCTGAAAGCAAGTATAGACCATATTAAACATAAATATCTTCTTCCTTTGCATGTATGTATCGCAGAAGTTACCGATGAAGAGTACGAAATAGAATTCATTTGTGAAGACGATATTATAAGTGAAGAGAAAAAAGAAGAAAACAACAAAATTAAGACCATTATTGAACAAGCTAATTTAAATCATAAATATACATTTGATACATTCGTGGTAGGTAAAAATAACCAGTTTGCCCATGCCGCTTCCCTTGCTGTGGCCGAATCTCCGGGGGAAGTTTATAATCCGTTGTTCTTATACGGAGGTGTTGGACTTGGGAAAACCCATTTGATGCATTCCATCGCTCATTTTATATTGGAACAGGATCCGAATAAGAAAGTTCTCTATGTAACCAGTGAAACATTTACCAATGAATTGATCGAAGCCATCAAAAGCGGCCGAAGCGGTAATGAATCCACCATTACTTCTTTCCGTGACAAATACCGTAATATTGACGTCCTTTTAATCGATGACGTCCAGTTTATCATAGGAAAAGAAAGTACACAGGAGGAATTTTTCCATACATTTAACCATCTTCATGTATCCGGAAAGCAGATTATCCTTTCCAGTGATAAGCCGCCGAAAGACTTTGAAACATTAGAGGCAAGGCTGAAAACCCGTTTCGAATGGGGGTTGATTGCAGACATCACAGCTCCGGATTATGAGACAAGAATGGCCATTTTGCAGAAGAAAATCGAACTTGATAATCTTCAGATATATAATATCCCGAATGATGTTATCAATTATATTGCGACTACAGTAAAATCAAATATCCGTGAATTAGAGGGCTCTTTGAACAAATTGATCGCCCTCTATAAGTTGAACTATAATTCCTCAAAACCGATTGATATTCCTCTTGCGATGGAAGCTTTAAAGGATATTATCTCTCCGAATGAACAGCGTCCTTTGACTGCCGATTTCATTATAGAAGTAGTTGCAGAACATTTTAATCTTACAGTTGCCGACTTAAAGAGCAGCAAACGTAATTCGGAAATCACAGTTCCAAGGCAGATTGCTATGTATCTTTGCCGAACAATGATTGATATCCCTTTAAAATCTATCGGAATCATCCTTGGAGGGCGGGATCACTCTACCATTAACCATGGAGTAGATAAAATCAGACAAGAACTTACCGAAAATGATACATTAAACAATACCGTAGATATTATTAAGAAGAAATTGAACCCTATTTAGGGATAACTTTTTTTATCATCGAAAAGTTATCCCTAATAAGGGGGTTATTTTACCCACTTTATAACGTAGTTATGAACATACTTATCCAAAGCCAAAAAGCCTGTAAGTATGGGCTTTTTTGGACTTATCCACTTATCCACAGCCCCTACGGCTACTACGGCGGATAACTTTTATAATATTTATCTCAAACGCGCAAAACTTTAGCACTATGAACTGGTTCGAAAGGAGTTAAGACCACATGAAAATTATTTGCAAAAAATCAGATCTCGTAAAAGGGGTAAGCATTGTCTCAAAAGCAGTACCATCAAAAACAACAATGCCTATTCTGGAATGTATCTTGATTGATGCTACTACTGACATTATCAAATTTACAGCCAACGATATGGAACTAGGAATCGAAACGGTTGTTGAAGGTGAAATAACAGAAAAAGGGCTGATTGCCATTGACGCCAAAATATTTTCAGAAATTGTACGTAAACTTCCTGACAATGAAGTTGTGATTGAAACACAGCCAAATCTTCAGACATTGATTACGTGTGAAAAAGCTAAATTTAATATTTCAGGCAAATCCGGAGAAGAATTTTCTTACCTCCCGTATATCGAGAAGGAAAATCCGGTTGAACTTTCACAGTTCACACTGAAAGAAATAATTCGTCAGACGATTTTTACAATATCGGATCATGACAGCAATAAGCTTATGACCGGTGAATTGTTTGAAATTAGTGATAATATTCTGAAATTGATCGCCCTGGACGGACACCGGATTTCCATCCGTAAGGTGGAGCTGTCTTCTTCTTACGACAATACAAAAGTAATCGTTCCAGGTAAGACTCTCATTGAAGTGAGCAAAATCTTATCCGGCGAAGTAGAAAGCAAAGTAGATATTTACTTTACAAGCAATCATATTGTTTTTGAATTTGATCAGACCGTTGTAGTATCAAGACTGATTGAAGGAGAATATTTCAGAATTGAGCAGATGTTGTCCAGCGACTATGAGACGAAGGTAACTATTAACAAACGGGAAATGTTAAGTTGTATTGACAGGGCCACGCTTCTTGTGAAAGAAGGCGATAAGAAGCCGATTATCATCAATATCGGAGACGGTTCCATGGAACTTAAGATTCAATCGCAACTTGGATCCATGAACGAAGAAATTTTTATCACGAAAGAAGGGAAAGACCTTCTCATTGGATTCAATCCGAAATTTTTAATGGACGCTCTTCGTGTAATTGACGATGAAGAAGTTGATATTTATTTAACAAATGCGAAGGCTCCGTGCTTTATCAGAGACGAAAAGGAAAGTTATATTTACCTGATTTTACCGGTAAATTTTAACGCGGTGGTGTAGACATGGAAAAAATCAAATTAAGAGAAGAATTTATAAAATTAGGGCAGGCCTTAAAAGCAGCCGGATTGGTAGAATCCGGTGTAGAAGCAAAAGAAGTGATTCAGGACGGTCTTGTAAAAGTAAATGGGGAAGTGGATACAAGACGAGGAAGAAAACTATACAGCGGAGACGTTGTGGTATTTGATGGAGAAGAAATTAGAATCGAAGAATAGTTGGTGCATGTATGATAATTAAATCTTTAAAACTAAAGAATTTCAGGAATTATGATTTATTAAGTCTTGATTTTGATCATGCAACAAATATCTTTTATGGCGATAATGCCCAAGGAAAAACAAATATTCTGGAGGCAATTTACCTTTCCGGAACTACAAAATCACACAGAGGAACAAAAGACCGTGATATGATCCAATTTGGACATGACGAATCGCATATCGAGACGGTGATCGAAAAAAACAATGTGGAATTTAAGATTGATATGCATCTTAAGAAAAACAGCCCGAAAGGAATTGCAATCAATAAAATGCCAATCCGGAAGGCAAGCGAACTATTTGGTGTGATCCATCTGGTGTTTTTTTCGCCGGAGGATTTAAATATTATCAAAAACGGACCTTCAGAACGAAGAAGATTCATAGATCTTGAACTTGCACAACTTGATAAGTTATACTTGAATGATCTTGCAAATTATAACAGGATCATCAATCAGAGAAACCGGCTTTTGAAAGATATCTATAACCGGGATGATTTACTGTCCACTTTGGAAATATGGGATATGCAGCTTGCGGATTATGGGACAAAGGTGATTGAGAGACGAGAAAAATTTGTAGAAGAGATGAATGGAATCATTGAAGCCGTGCACAGTAAACTTACAGACGGGAAGGAACATCTGTCTTTGTCCTACGAAAAAAGCAACGGTGGAACAGAACTTTTTGAGGCCGTAAAGAAGAATCGGGAACGGGATATACGGATGAAAAGTACATCCGTAGGTCCCCATAGAGATGACATTTGTTTCCAGGTTGGAAACCTGGATATTCGTAAATTTGGTTCCCAGGGGCAGCAAAGAACAGCAGCGCTTTCGTTAAAACTCTCGGAAATAGAGCTTGTGAAGCTGCTCATAAAAGATACTCCGATTCTGCTTTTGGATGATGTACTTTCTGAACTGGATAAGAACCGGCAGCATGCCCTTCTTGACAGTATTGAGAATATACAGACGATTGTAACATGTACGGGAGTAGATGATTTTGTCAATCGCAGATTTGCAGTAAATAAAGTTTTTTATGTAAAAAATGGACACGTAAACAAGGAAAATTAGGAGGATTCATATGAGTACAGAAATGAATACAGAAGTCAACACGGAATATGGCGCCGACCAGATCCAGATACTGGAAGGATTGGAAGCAGTTAGAAAAAGACCGGGAATGTATATTGGAAGTACATCATCAAGAGGTCTCCATCACCTGGTTTATGAGATTGTTGACAATGCAGTAGATGAATCACTTGCAGGATATTGCGATACGATTTATGTGTCCATCCATGCAGATAATTCTGTTACAGTTATTGATAACGGACGTGGTATTCCTGTGGGAATTAACCATAAAACAGGGCTTCCTGCGGTGGAAGTTGTATTTACAGTTCTTCATGCAGGAGGAAAGTTCGGAGGCGGAGGCTATAAAGTGTCCGGCGGACTTCATGGTGTAGGAGCATCGGTTGTAAATGCCCTTTCTGAATGGCTTGAAGTTGAAATTTACAAAGAGGGCAAGGTATATAAGCAGCGTTACGAAAGAGGAAAAGTATGTTACAAACTGGATGTTGTAGATACATGTGAGCCGGAAAAATCCGGTACAAAAGTAACATTTTTCCCGGATGCAGAAATTTTTGAAGAGACTGTTTTTGACTATGAAGTATTAAAACAGCGCCTGAGAGAAATGGCATTTTTAACAAAAGGGCTGAAGATTATTCTGGTAGATGAGCGGCCAAAAGAGCGGATGGAGAAAACATTCCACTATGAAGGCGGAATCAAAGAATTTGTGCAGTATTTGAACAAGAGTAAGACGCCATTATACGAGCAGATCATTTATTGTGAAGGTGAGAAAGACGGGGTTATGGTCGAAGTTGCTATGCAGCATAACGATTCTTATAGCGACAATACTTACGGATTTGTAAATAATATTACTACTCCGGAAGGGGGAACCCATGTAGTTGGTTTCAGAAATGCCTTAACCAAGACGTTTAACGAATATGCAAAAAAGAATAAATTGATCAAAGATAATGAGCCGAATCTGTCAGGAGAAGATATTCGAGAAGGACTTACGGCAATCATTAGTGTGAAAATTGAAGATCCGCAGTTTGAAGGTCAGACAAAACAGAAACTTGGCAACAGTGAAGCAAGAGGTGCCGTAGACAATATTGTTAGCAGCCAGCTTGAGATCTTTTTGGAACAGAACCCTTCTGTTGCCAAGATTACGATTGAGAAATCCGTTATGGCGCAAAGAGCAAGGGAAGCAGCAAGAAAAGCGAGAGATTTAACGCGAAGAAAGTCTGCACTGGAGGGAATGTCTCTTCCGGGAAAACTTGCAGATTGTTCGGATAAGGACCCGGCAAACTGTGAAATCTATATTGTAGAGGGAGATTCTGCCGGCGGTTCTGCCAAGACAGCCAGAGATAGAATCACACAGGCTATTCTGCCTCTCCGTGGTAAGATTTTGAACGTGGAGAAAGCAAGACTGGATAAAATTTATGCAAACAATGAAATCAAGGCAATGATTACTGCCTTTGGTACCGGAATTCATGATGATTTTGATATTTCAAAATTGAGATACCACAAGATTATTATCATGACCGATGCCGATGTGGATGGTGCACATATCAGTACGTTGCTTCTCACATTCTTATATCGTTTTATGCCGGAACTGATCAAAGAAGGTTATGTATATCTTGCACAACCGCCGCTCTACAAGCTTGAGAAGAATAAAAAAGTGTGGTATGCATACAGTGATGAAGAGCTGGATGCTATTCTTCGGGAAGTGGGACGTGACGGAAACAATAAAATTCAGCGTTATAAAGGTCTTGGGGAGATGGACGCTGATCAGCTTTGGGACACAACTATGGATCCGGAGCACCGTGTGCTTCTTCGTGTAACAATGGACGAAGAGACATCTTCTGAACTTGATCTTACGTTTACAACGCTTATGGGAGACAAGGTAGAACCGAGACGTGAATTTATCGAAGAAAATGCAAAATATGTACAGAACCTTGACATTTAGGAGGGAGTAGAAAATGGAAGATAATATTTTTGACAAAGTCCATGAAGTGGACTTAAAGAAAACGATGGAAAAATCGTATATAGACTACGCGATGAGTGTTATTGCTTCCCGTGCCCTGCCGGATGTAAGGGATGGCTTAAAGCCGGTACAGAGAAGAATCTTATACTCTATGATCGAGTTGAATAACGGTCCTGACAAACCGCACCGTAAATGTGCACGTATTGTCGGTGATACCATGGGTAAATATCACCCACATGGAGATAGCTCTATTTACGGCGCGCTCGTAAATATGGCACAGGAGTGGTCTACAAGATATCCGCTTGTTGACGGTCACGGAAACTTTGGTTCCGTGGACGGTGACGGCGCAGCCGCCATGCGTTATACAGAGGCAAGACTTAGTAAAATTTCCATGGAATTAACAGCGGATATCAATAAAGACACGGTAGACTTTACACCGAACTTTGATGAGACAGAAAAAGAACCGGCAGTACTTCCGGCAAGATTTCCAAATCTTCTCGTAAATGGTACATCCGGAATTGCAGTTGGGATGGCAACAAATATTCCGCCGCATAACTTAAGAGAAGTCATCAATGCGGTTGTAAAAATCATTGATGATCAGATTGAAGAAACCGGAGAGACAACGATCGAAGAGATTCTGCAGATCATCAAAGGGCCTGATTTTCCGACAGGAGCTATGATTCTTGGAACAAGAGGAATTGAGGAAGCATATCGGACAGGACGTGGTAAAATCCGTGTACGTGCGGTGACAGATATTGAACCTATGGCCAATGGAAAAAGCCGGATTGTTGTAACGGAACTTCCGTACATGGTAAATAAAGCAAGATTGATCGAAAAAATTGCAGAACTGGTGCGTGATAAAAAAATCGACGGTATTACAGAATTAAGTGATCAGTCTAACCGTGAAGGTATGAGAATCTGTATTGAATTACGCCGGGATGTAAATGCAAATGTTATATTAAATCAATTGTATAAACATACACAGATGCAGGATACATTTGGTGTGATCATGCTTGCGCTCGTGAACAATGAACCAAGAGTTATGAATCTTTTGGATATGCTGAAGTATTATCTGCTTCATCAGGAAGAGGTTGTCACAAGAAGAACAAAATATGAATTAAATAAGGCGGAAGAAAGAGCTCACATTTTACAGGGCTTACTGATTGCGCTTGACAATATTGACGAAGTCATCAAGATCATCCGTGGTTCCGAAAATGTACAGATTGCGAAAGCGGAATTGATGGAACGTTTCGGTCTTTCCGAAGTACAGGCACAGGCTATTGTGGACATGAGACTTCGTGCACTGACCGGTTTGGAGCGGGAGAAACTGGAAAATGAATATGCCGAACTTATGAAAAGAATCGGTGAATTGAAAGCGATTCTTGCAGATCGTAAGCTATTGCTCGGTGTGATCAAAGAAGAAATCATTATCATCCGCGACAAGTACGGAGATGAAAGAAGAACTTCCATCGGATTTGATGAATTTGATATTTCCATGGAAGATTTGATTCCACAAGAAGAAGTAGTGATTACGATGACAAAACTTGGATATATTAAGCGCATGTCTGTAGATACATTTAAAAGTCAGAACCGCGGAGGCAAAGGAATCAAAGGAATGCAGACACTGGAAGATGACTATATCGAAGAGTTGTTTATGACCAATACCCATCATTATGTCATGTTCTTTACGAATACCGGAAGGGTTTACCGTATGAAGGCATATGAGATTCCGGAAGCTTCAAGAACAGCAAGGGGAACTGCCATTATCAATCTCTTGCAGCTTATGCCGGACGAGAAGATTACAGCAGTCATTCCACTGGAAGAATATGTGGAAGGGGAATATCTCTTTATGGCCACAAAGAAAGGTTTGGTAAAGAAAACACCAATCACGGATTATGCAAACGTCAGAAAGACAGGTCTTGCAGCGATCACACTTCGCGAAGATGATGAACTCATTGAAGTAAAAACAACAGATAACTCAAAAGACATTCTGCTTGTTACAAAATACGGACAGTGTATCCGGTTTAAAGAATCCGATGTACGTTCTACAGGAAGAACTTCCATGGGAGTACGTGGAATGAACTTAGGAGACAGTGATGAGGTGATTGGTATGCAGTTAAGCTGCCAGGGAGAATATCTTCTGATTGCTTCTGAAAAAGGCATGGGTAAATTGACGGATATGAGTGAATTTACGCCACAGAACCGCGGAGGAAAAGGTGTAAAATGCTACAAAATCACGGAAAAGACAGGAAATGTAGTAGGAATGAAAGCTGTAAATGATACAGATGAGATCATGATGATCAACACGGAAGGGATTATCATCCGTATGGAATGTGCTGGCATTTCCAAGTTAGGAAGGATTACTTCAGGTGTGAAACTGATTAATTTACATTCTGATGAAAAAGTGGCAAGCATCGCGAAGGTAAGGCAGGCCGAAGAGGAAGAAGAGGAAATTAAAGAGTAAGTTTGTTAGTAATATTGTTGCGTATAAAAACAATAGACGAAGAAAATTTTAGTGAGAGTAAAAAAATGATAGGATAATTTTCATAAAGTGAAAAATATTTATACAAAAAAACTGTATAAAATATATGAAAACAAATAAAAAAACTTTCCTAAAAAAATAAATCGTGCGCAATATCTATAAAAAAGTAAGCAAAATAACGATTGAAAAGAGGAAGTCTATTGGAGTATGCTTATATATATTGTGACGGAATGGTCCGTTCGAGAATAAGAGGAGGAAGAAAAATGAAAATGAAAAAGTTAGTGTGTCTTGCACTCGCAGGCGTCATGACATTAAGTCTTGCAGCTTGTGGTTCTAAAGGCAGCGACGGCGGAAGCGACAAAAAAGAAGACGGTAAAACATTGAAAGTTGCGGCAGTTGAAACAGCATACGGAAAAGCTATGTGGGAGAAAGTTGTCGAAGCATTCGAAGCTGAAAATGAAGGTGTAACAGTAGAACTTACAATTGATAAAAAATTGGAAGATGTCATTACACCGGACATGAAAGCAGGTAACTACCCAGATGTAATTATGCGTGCAGTTGGTGCAGAATCTGGTATGACAGAGACATTTATCAGAGACAACAACTTAGTAGATTTGACAGATGTATTAAGCATGACAGTTCCAGGTGAAGAAACAACAGTAGGAGACAAGATTCTTCCTGGATTCACAGAGAACACAATTACAAATCCTTACGGGGATGGAAAAACATACTTAATGCCAATGTTCTATGGTCCATGTGGATTATTCTACAATAAAGGATTATTTGAAGAAAAAGGCTGGACAGTTCCAACAACATGGGACGAGATGTGGGAATTAGGAGATAAAGCAAAAGCAGAAGGAATTGCTTTATTTACATACCCTACAACAGGATACTTTGACGCATTCTTCTATGCATTACTTCACGAAGCAATTGGAGAAGAGAATTTCTCTAAAGCACTTCAGTATGAAGAAGGAATCTGGGATACACCGGAAGCACAGCAGGTATTTGATATCATTGCAAAATTAGCTTCTTACACAGAAAAAACAACACCGGCTAATGCAAATGACAATGACTTCCAGAAAAACCAGCAGTTAATTTTGGATAATAAAGCACTCTTTATGCCAAATGGTAACTGGGTAATTGAGGAAATGAAAGAGGCTCCACGTGCAGAAGGATTTGATTGGGGATTCACAGCTCTTCCAGCAGTAAAAGAAGGTGGAGAGAGAGCTTCTTACTCATTCTTCGAGCAGGTATGGATGCCGAAAGAAGCTAAGAACCAGGATCTCGGAAAAGAATTTATCGCATTCTTATACTCTGACAAAGCAGCAGAAATCTTCGCAAATGAAGGTGGAGCAGTTCAGCCGATCGTTGGAATGTCAGACAAGTTAGAAGGAAATGCAAAAACATACTACAGCATCTACGATACAGGTGCAGTTGCAGTATTAGATGCATTTGCAACAACAGATCCAGTAGAAGGTCTTACAACAAGAGGAGCATTCTTCGATCCGATTAACTCTTTAGTATCCGGTGACAAGACTGAGGATCAGTATGTAAAAGAATTTAAAGCAGCAAGCGATGCTTTCAGAGGAGCATTAAAAAAATAAGCATAACAGATTCGTTATGAGAAAATAGCGAAGGGAATAACAGCCGGCGATGACTTTTTAATGAGCCGGCTGTTTTCATTGATACAAACGATACATGATTTGTGATTGAGATAGGAGATGAATAAATGAAAAGAGAAAAGGGTAGAGGCCAATTTATATTCTTTTGTGTAGCTCCGGCTGTTATTTTATTCGTAGTATTTATGATCATTCCTACAATCGATGTTTTCCGTATGTCCATGTACAAATGGGGTGGATATACTGCAGACAAGACATTTGTAGGATTACAGAACTTCAAAACATTGTTCCAGAGTGATAAATTCTACCAGGCATTCCAAAATACAATATTATTGATTGTAGTGGTAACATTGTTTACATTTACATTTGCACTTGTATTTGCAGCAATTTTGACAAGAGAGAAAATTAAGGGACAGAATTTCTTCCGTATAATTTTCTATATTCCAAATATTTTGTCAGTTGTAGTAATCAGTGCAATCTTCTCGGCAATTTATGATCCAAACCAGGGGTTATTGAATTCCTTTTTGAATCTGTTCCGCGGAGCGAAGGGTGCGGAAGATCCGATTCTTTGGCTTGGAGATCAGAAACTGGTTATCTATAGTATTGTTATTGCTATGATCTGGCAGGCAATCGGATATTATATGGTAATGTATATGGCAAGTATGGCGAACGTATCAGAGAGTCTGTATGAATCTGCAGCACTGGAAGGCGCAGGTAAGATCAAACAGTTCTTCTCAATCACATTACCGCTTGTATGGACAAATATCAGAACAACATTGACGTTCTTTATCATCAGTACGATCAACATGAGCTTCCTGTTTGTAAAAGCCATGACAAACGGTGGACCGGACGGAGCATCTAACGTATTCTTGAGCTATATGTATCAGGAAGCATATACAAACTCTTCATACGGTTATGGTATGGCAATTGGTTCTGTTGTATTTATCTTCTCATTCGCGCTTGCAGGTATCCTGAACTTAGTTACAAAACGTGAAGAAGTAGAATTTTAAGGGAGGTAGAGATATGCACAGAAAATACAAAGGAAATATTAATGAGACATCAAAATTTGCAAAGTTTTTAATTTACATCCCATTGGTTCTTCTTACAATCATGATTGTTGTACCGGTATTTTGGGTATTCATGGCATCGATTAAAGAAAATTCGGAATTCTATAGAAGTCCGTGGGCACTTCCGAAAGGAATACATTTCCAGAACTTCGTAGACGCATGGCAAAGTGCAAATATGGGATCCTACATGCTGAATTCAGTTATTGTAACAGCCATTGCACTTTTGATACTTATCATTGTTGCTTTACCGGCAGCTTATGTTCTGGCAAGATTTAAATTCAAGACAAGCAAGTTTTGGAATATATTATTCATGGCGGGATTGTTCATCAATGTAAACTATATTGTTGTTCCGATTTTCCTTATGCTGAATAAAGGAGATACATTCTTATATAAAACATTTGGCGATACATTTTTGATGAATAACTTATTTGTGCTTGCGGTTGTATATGCGGCGACAGCGCTGCCGTTTACCATTTATCTGTTGTCCGGTTACTTCAAATCTTTGGCAAAAGATTATGAAGAAGCGGCATATGTAGACGGTGCAGGATATTTTAGAACAATGGTTCAGATCATCATCCCGATGGCAAAACCAAGTATCATTACGATTATTTTGTTTAACTTCCTTGCTTTCTGGAATGAATACATCATTTCCATGACATTACTGACAGATCCAAAGCTTAAGACATTGCCGGTAGGTCTAATGAACTTAATGGCAGCACAGAGATCTGCAGTACAGTATGGTAAAATGTATGCGGGACTTGTAATCGTAATGCTTCCGACATTGATCCTCTATATGTGTGTACAGAAGAAACTGACACAGGGAATGACTGTCGGCGGATTGAAAGGTTAAGGAGGAAATACTATGAGTGAAAAGGCAAAAAAATTATTGATCACGATTGTTGTATTGGCTGTATTCATTGTAAGTATTGCTTTGGTTGTCATTGGACAAAGACATATCGGACCAAAAGGACTGGGAATGATGTTACTGGGACTTGCTGGACTGATTGTTTTATTAGGACTTTATAACAGGCAGTATAAGTAAGAACTATGGGACATAAATTATTATTCACAGAAAATATCAAACGATGGGACGAAGCGCTCCCTTTGGGAAATGGCCGGATTGGTTCTCTTATCTGGGGTGAGCCTTCGGCACTTCGATTCAGTTTAGACAGGACGGATATATGGGATTTGTCAGCTCCGCTTAATACCAAGAGAGATGATTTTACATATGCACATCTTGTCAAACTGGCGAAAGAAGGAAATATAAAAGAAATCCGGGAATTATTTGACGCTCCCTATAATCATCCGACTCCGACAAAACTGCCTGCAGGAAAGCTGATTTTTCATTTTAAAAATATGGATCAGGTTGTATCGGAACTTGATCTGGAAACGGCAGAGGCAAAACTTGCCATCAAAGGAGAAGGACAGAAGGTTTGTATGCGTGCGATCTGTCATGCCATGTCACAAACCGGCATGATTAAAATAGAGGGAGATTGTAATTTGTTCTCCGTGAAATTAGAAAGTCCGCAATTTGGAGATGAGAAAGAAAAAGAAGAAGTGCAGTATAATCCAAAAGAGAGGGAAATCTCGCAAGGAGGTTTGGAAAAACTACATTATCCTGCAGCAATTCATAAAAAAGAAGATGGAGATCCTTCTTTTTTATGGTTTGTCCAAAAAGTGGATGAAAATTTTTCATATGGTATTATTGCCGGCATAGTGAAAGAGCGGAAAGAAACTTTGATTTTCTATCGAATTGTCACTTCAAATGATGGGGAAGAATGGCTGCAGGATGCAAAAAAGAAGCTGGAAGAAGAATTGCAATGCAGCTATGAGGAAAACATACAAAGTCATAGAGCGTGGTGGAAACAGTATTGGCAGAAAAGTAAAGTAGTTCTTCCAGATCTGCTTTTTGAAAAAAACTGGTATCTTACAAACTATTTATTTGCATCCTGCTCAAGAAAGGATTCTTATCCGATGCCCCTTCAAGGTGTATGGACTGCAGATGATGGAAATCTTCCTCCGTGGAAGGGAGATTATCACCATGATCTGAATACGCAGTTAAGCTATACGCATTTTTACAAAGCAAATCACCTGGAGGAAGGAGAAAGTTTTATTGATTTTCTTTGGAACTCTATGGAAGCAGCAAGGAAATTTGCAGAGAAATTTTATCAGACAAAAGGAATCTGTCTTCCGGGGGTCATGACAATTGACGGACAACCGCTTGGAGGATGGCCAATGTATTCTTTATCTCCGGTACATCAGATATGGCTCTGTCAATCATTTGAGCTGTATTATCGGTATACGAACGATCTGAAATTTTTGAGAGAACGTGCATGGGTATATTTTGAAGAGACGGCAAACTGTATTACGGATCTTCTGGAAGAGGGAGCCGATGGATATTATTATCTTCCGGTATCCAGTTCTCCGGAAATCCATGATGATGAAAAAGAATCCTGGGTAACACCAAATAGTAATTATGATTTGGCGCTGTTAAGGTATTTATATAAAACATTAGCGGAGTTTTCAGAAATACTTGAGAACGGACAAAAGAAAAAATGGGAAAATGTATGGAAGAAACTTCCGAAACTTGCAGTCAACGAAAAACATGTACTTATGATATCACCGGATGAAAGTTTAAAAGAATCACACCGACATTTGTCCAATGCAATGGCAATTTGTCCGCTTCATTTATATCGGTATGAGACGGAAGAAGAAAAGAAAATAATTGATGCGGTCATAGAAGATTATGAATTTCTTGGAACCGGAATGTGGGTTGGATTCAGTTTTGCATGGATGTCACATTTGTATGCCATTCAAAAGAACGGGGAAGGCGCTTACGACAGACTTCGCATATTCTGGGAAAGCTTTTGTTCAGTTAATGGTTTTCATTTGAACGGAGATTATAAGAAACGTGGTTACACAACATTTCATTACAGACCTTTTACTTTGGAAGCTAATATGTATGCGGCAGACGCTCTTCAGGAGATGCTCTTTCAAATGCATGATGGAGTGATTGATATTTTCCCTGCAATCCCTGAAAAATGGCACGAAAAAGAAGTGGAATTTGAACACTTCCGTGGAGAAAAAGGTTTGCTTGTGTCAGCCAAAATAAGAAAAGACCATAAATGTGATATCCGGCTGGAAGCTGTATATGATCAGAATGTTCAGATCAGAAGTAGTTTATATGGATGCGCAGATATCACATTAAAGGCCGGAGAAACAAGAAATATCACATTATAATCAAGACGAAGATTTCTTGTCTTTCATTTTACGGAATTCATTCGGAGTCATCTGTGTCTCCCTTTTGAAAACCTGGGAAAAATAGGATTGGGAAGAAAAACCAGTCATGTCAGCAATTTTTGCAACGGGATGATTGGTCGTTTCCAACAAATGTTTAGCCTCCAGGATACGTTTGTCAATCAAATAATTGATCGGAGAGGTTCCTTTATATTCCTTGAAAGAATGGACCAGATAATATTTGTTTAAATAAGTCAGATTGCTTAATGTTTCAAGTGTAATGTCTTCCGTAAAATGTTCATCAATGTATTGTTCGATAAAACGACATTCTTTTGTAATTTTTTTGGTCGGAGCAATAGAAAGTTTTTTCTCTGTTATTCGGGCCAGAGTTAAAACAAAAGCTTCCAGCAGGTTTTGGCAGATGCTTTCAAAGTATTCATCTTTGTTCTGTACTTCCTGCAACAGTGTTTTTAAATAAAAAGAAAATTCTTCTTTAAAACAATGAAAATTGTGAAGCTGATAGTTGCACACAATATGGGAATCTTTATCCTGAAATTTCAGACCGGCAATTCCCAGGGCAATGTATTCCAAAGGATTATCGTTCGTACTGAGTTCTGTGTGAGAAACATTTGGATTAATGATGATCAAATCATCTTCTTTGACAGGAAATTTTTTGTTTTCTACAAAAAAATGTCCGTTTCCATTCACAATATAAAACAACTCAGTAAAATGATGCGTATGTGCAATGCTGTACCAGTCTGTATCGTATTGTGCCTGTGTAATATAAAGCAGGCGAATATCCAGCTTTTCCAGTTCTGTCGCTTCAAGACCGTATCGATGGTTACTCATAAATAATTTCTCCCTTATTGATATTAGAGTATATTTTATGTTCATTATATAGTATAGAAAAGGATTATGTAAAGGGAACGCAGTAAAATGTAATTTTTCTGTGTTCTCTTTTATGTTATAATGAAAACAGTATCCGAAGGAGGAGGATTTGTATGTATACGGTAGTAATTGCAGATGATGAGGAGGAAATCAGAAAATCACTGATCAAAAAAATTGAGTGGGAAAAAATAGGGTTTCAGATTGTAGGAGAAGCTGCCAATGGAGAAGATGCATTGGAACTGGTAGAAAAATATAATCCGGATCTTCTTTTGACGGATGTAAAGATGCCTTTTATATCGGGAATTGAACTTGCAAGGCAGGTCAGAGAAATAAGACCGGCAATCCAGATTGCATTTTTGAGTGGATATGATGATTTTTCTTATGCACAACAGGCAATTCAGTATAATATCATCAGCTATATGTTAAAACCAATTTCCGCAGAAGACCTTACAAAAGAGTTAATTCATATACGGGAGAAAATAGAAGAAAAATTTCGGCAGTTTGTGTCTTTTTACGCAAAAAGTGAAAAGATAGAAAAAACAGAATTTTTAATGTCACTTCTGATGGAAGAGTCCAAGAGCAGAAATGAAGAACTTATGTCGCATATTGTGGAATGTGGAATTTTGAATGAAGGACATCATGAAAATTTAAAATATACAGTCATCGTGACAAGTATTTTGGATGAACAAGGGGAAAACTGCACTACCCGGGGTATGGTTCATGCGGTAGATTCTATTTTAAAAAAATATGTAAAATACGCAAGTGTGTATATTCAGGGGAAAGTAGTTTCTCTTTTGATGGCAACAAATGCCGCATTTGAAAAATATCTTCACATTCTTGTAGAGGATATTTGCCAAAATGTACAAAGAATTATGGAATATGAATGTTTGATTGGTGTAAGCAGATCCGCAGATGCATTGATAGGAGTTCATGAATGTTACCTTGAAGCAGGAAAGGCAAATGAATACATAGATAGTGATGTTAATCAGGTTCGGTTTATTGCTGATTTAGAGCAGAGAAGAAAGAGCAGCCAGATTATATGTGATCAGGCAGTACGGATCATCAATGAACAATATATGGATTCGAATCTGTCGCTTTTGGATGTGAGCAGCCAGATTTCCGTAAGTCCGAATTATTTAAGTGCACTTATTAAAAAGGAAAACGGAAGTACATTTAAAGACCTTCTGACAAGGAAAAGAATGGAAAAAGCACAGGAACTTTTATTCAGTTCTTCCATGAAAATACGGGAGATCGCCGAGACATGCGGATACAATGACCAGCACTATTTCAGTTATTGCTTTAAGAAATATACGGGTATGTCTCCGAATGCATGTAGGAGAAAAAATGAAGAATAAGAAAAACAGTTTATTAAAAAGTCTGTATCTTTCTCAGATATTTACAGTGGTTGTTATTCTTCTTGTTATGACAGTCACCATGATTTCTTTTTTTTCCTTCGTAAATATTTACGAGGAATCTACGAAAGAAAATGTTATTACAAGCAGTGAACAGGCTGTTTTCCAAGTGAAAAGTACAGTAGACAATTACAATGAAGATATTGAAAATCTGATGAAGATGATCCTTTCCAATATCAGTGAGGATGCAAAGGCTACTGATCAGTTTTTTCAAAGTCTCTTTCAAATTAAGAAAGATGTTGTTTCCGTTACAACGTATGATATGAATGGTAATCTTTTGAATGCATGGTCAAATGGCCAGATTTTGAAGAAAAATATAACAGAGAATTTATCTTATGAAAAGAATTTTAGTCATGACACAGAATATGGGGATCTGGCTATCACAAAGCCCCATGTAGAAAATCTGTTTCAGGATTATTATCCATGGGTTGTTACGATTTCACAATATAAGGAAACAGAAAGCGGAGAAAAAATTCAGGTTGCCATGGATATGAAGTTCTCGAACATTGCGAAATATGTAGATGGTGTGGGAATCGGTCAGCATGGTTACTGCTATATTGCAAATGAAAAAGGTGATATTATTTATCATCCACAACAGCAACTCCTTTATGCGGGACTTAAGGAAGAAAATTATATCAATCCGGAAGATGGAACACATATGGAATCCAATGTGATTTATTCGGTCCGTTCTTTAGAAAAATCCAATTGGAAAATCATAGGTGTATGCTTTGCGGATGAAATGATTACAAATAAAGTAGAAACACTGGCAAAGAATCTGATACTGATTGCCATTGGTGTGCTTTTTGTTACCATATTTGCAGGAGGAATTTTTTCAAAGTTCTTCTCAAAACCGGCAAATGATCTGGCGAGGGCAATGCAGGAATTTGAAAATGATACAGATAAATTTGTATTTGAGCCGGTGGAAGGAACTGCGGAAATCACTTCACTTACGGAGTCTTTTGAACATATGGTTCTTCAGATTCAGGAACTGGTAGAAAAGGTGAGACAGGAAGAGATTTCTCTTAGAAAGACGGAATTGAAAGCATTGCAGGCACAGATCAACCCACATTTTCTTTATAATACGTTGGATGCCATTGCGTGGATGTGCGAGGCGGAACGCTATAAAGATGCAGTGGAGATGGTGAATGCACTGGCAAGACTTTTTCGGATCAGTATCAGCAGAGGGCATGAACTCATTTCCATCGCAAAAGAAATCGATCATGCGAAGAGTTATCTGAAGATACAAAATTTCCGATATAAAAATCAATTTACCTATGCGTTTCATGTGGATGAGCAATGTCTGACATATCTATGCAACAAGATCACATTGCAGCCAATCATTGAAAATGCCATTTACCACGGAATTGACCGTATGGTAGATGAAGGATTGATCGATATCCGAATCTTTCAAAAAGACGGAAAAATCGTATTTGAAGTGGAAGACAATGGAGTAGGCATGACGCAGGAACAGTGCGAGGAGATTCTTCAGAAAGACTCCGGAGATAAGGCGGGAATCGGTATAAAAAATGTAAATGACAGAATTAAGATTTATTTTGGTGAAGAATACGGCATCAAAATCCAAAGTGAGTTGGATGAAGGAACTTGTGTTGCGATTACAATGCCAAAAATAACGGAGAATGATTATGTGGAAAAATAAGAAGCGGATATTACCGGTTTTTCTAGTGGCGGCCGTTCTTTTATCCGGATGTACGGCAGAGAAAAAGGAAGTTCTGGAACGAAAAAAGGCGGCAGTAATTATGAAATCTACAGAGTCGGCTTTTTTTAAAGCTGTGTCCGCGGGTGCAAATGCGGCAGGAACTGAGTATAATATGGACATTTTATTTGAAGGTCCCGAGAATGAAGAGGATTATGAAACACAGAATGATATGATAAGAAAAGCAGTAAAGGAAGGATACGATGCTATCGTATTTTCTGCCATTGATTATAATGCAAGCAGTAAGGCCATTGAAGAAGCAGCGAAAGCCGGGGTACAGATTATCGGAATTGACAGTGATGTGAATAGTGATAAAGTGAAATGCAGAATTGGAACGGATAATTACGAAGCAGGGAAAATGGCAGCAAAGGCAGTGCTTAACTGTGAAGATGAGAAACTCAATATCGGAATTGTCAATTTTGACCAAAATACCAAAAACGGACAGGAGAGAGAAAGAGGACTTCGAGAAGGAATATCACATGAAAAAAGAGTGAATAGAATCGAGACGATCAATGTACTTTCCAGTGTTGAAAATGCAAAAGACCGTACAAAAGAGCTTCTTTCCAAGAATCCGGATATGAATGTACTTGTCACATTTAATGAATGGACAAGTCTAGGTGTCGGATATGCGATTGAAGAAATGAATCTTGCAGATAAAGTTCATGTGGTTGTATTTGACAGTAATATTGTATCGGTAGGAATGCTTGAAACAGGTGAAGTGGATTCTCTCATTGTACAGAATCCATACGCAATGGGATATCTAGGTGTGGAATGCGCGTATAATGCTATCAATCAGATTCCAATAGAAGAGAAAGAAATTAATACAGAAACTCTCCTTGTGACGAGAGAGAACATGTTTCGTGATGAATGTCAAAAAGCATTGTTTTTGTTTGAGTAACATTGTACAAAACAGTACAAGTATGTAACAAGTGTAAGTACAATCATAGAAAATTATACAAAAAAAGTAAATAAACAAATGTAAATTTGTGATTTTTTATGCTAAGATTGTTACATCAAATGTCAAAGGGAGGATGACAATTATGAAAAAGAAACTTATTGCAGCTATGCTTTGCGTGGCAATGGTAGCTACAGCGCTCGTTGGATGCGGATCCAAGGGTGGAGATGACGCTTCAAATGGTGGAGATGATAAGAAAGCAGCTTCAGACTTAAAAGTAGGCGTATTCTACTATACATATTCTGATGCTTATATCTCATCCGTACGTACAGCACTTGATGAAAAATTAGAAGGACTTGGGGTTGATTTCCAGGATTATGATGGAAATAGCAGCCAGACAACACAGAATGAGCAGATTGATACGGCAATTCAGACAGGAACAAATTTATTGATTGTAAATATTGTAACATCTGGTTCTGACGATGCTTCTACTCAGATCATTGATAAAGCGAAAGCTGCAGATGTTCCGGTTATCTTCTTCAACCGTGCGATCGAATCAGAAGATACAGCGAAGAAAGAAGAAGGTAAGATCATCAAATCTTACGACAAATGTGCATTTGTAGGAACAGATGCTCCGGAAGCTGGTCACTTACAGGGTGAAATGATCGGTGATTATGTAGTAGAGAACTTTGATAAAATGGATCTGAACAAAGACGGAAAGATCTCTTACGCTATGTTCATGGGACAGTTAGGTAACCCAGAAGCTATCTACCGTACACAGTATGCAGTAGAAGATGCTAACAAGAAATTAGAAGCAGCTAACAAACCTGCATTAGAATATTTTGATGCAAGCAACAAAGATAAATACCAGGTTGACCAGGATGGTAACTGGAGTACAGCAGCAGCTAACAACTACATGACAACAAACCTTTCACAGTATAATGAAGCAAACAAAAACATGATTGAGCTCATTATCTGTAATAATGATGGTATGGCTGAAGGTGCTATTGCAGCATTAAACGACAAAGGATGGAACACAGGCGATCCTGAAAAAACAATTCCGGTATTTGGTGTTGATGCTACAGATGCAGCTAAAAAGTTGATCGCTGACGGCAAAATGGTTGGTACAATCAAACAGGATGCTGAAGGTATGGCTCAGTGTATCACTGATTTAACAAAGAATGTATCTGAAGGAAAAGATATGATGGACGGAACAGATTCTTACAACAAATCTGAAAAAGTTGATACAAAGATTTACATTCCTTACGGAAAATACACAGGCGAAGGTAAATAGTACGAAGCTATAAAAATATTAAATAAGAGAAAAGCAGCCTCCAAGAATATGTTGGCGGCTGCTTTTCTTGAGTTATGGAATTTTGCAGAAATGCAATAAATTAAGAACAATTTATAAAATCTAAAAGAATGGAGGAATAAGTCATGGGACAGGAAGTTCTTTTACAGATGACTAACATCAGCAAAGAGTTCCCGGGCGTTAAGGCTCTTGACAATGTCTCCCTGACCGTGAAGAGGGGAACTGTCCACGCGCTTATGGGTGAAAATGGTGCGGGAAAATCAACACTTATGAAATGTCTGTTCGGAATGTACAGTAAAGATTCCGGAACAATTAAGCTGGAAGGAAAAGAAATTAATTTCAAGAATTCCAAAGAGGCATTGGAAAATGGTGTTGCCATGGTGCATCAGGAATTAAACCAGGCGTTAAAGAGAAACGTAATGGACAATATCTGGCTTGGACGTTATCCAAAAGTCGGTGGAATCATGGTAAATGAAAAGAAAATTTATCAGGATACATTAGATGTATTTAAAGAATTGGATATTGATGTAGATCCAAAGAAAATCATGAGTACAATGCCGGTTTCACAAAGACAGATGGTCGAGATTGCAAAGGCAGTTTCTTTTCATTCAAAAGTCATTGTATTTGACGAGCCGACTTCTTCCCTTACAGAAGAGGAAGTAGAACACTTATTTAAAATTATTAACATGCTGAGAGATCGTGGTGTAGGTATTATTTATATTTCTCATAAGATGGCAGAAATCAAAAGAATTTCAGATGAAATTACAATTATGAGAGATGGTACATGGGTGACGACAAAGCCTGCCGATGAACTTTCCATGGATGATATCATCAGACTGATGGTAGGACGTGAACTGACAAATCAGTTTCCGCCAAAGACGAATAAGCCGGGGGAGATTGCGCTGGAAGTGGAAGGACTGACTGCACAGTATTCTATACTTAAGGATGTTTCTTTTAATGTAAGAAAGGGAGAAGTTGTAGGTATTGCAGGTCTTGATGGAAGTGGACGTACGGAGACACTGGAGAATATCTTTGGTATTGCAACGAGACATTCCGGTACGATCAAACTGGACGGTAAAGTAGTAAAGAACCGCAACGCACGTGAATCGATCAAAAATGGATTTGCACTTTTGACCGAGGAAAGACGTGCAACAGGTATCTTTGGAATCTTGAGCATTCGTGAAAATACAGTGATCTCAAGCTTAAAGAAGCACAAGAAAGCAGGGTTATATTTAAGTGAGAGTTCCATGAAAAAAGATACAAAGTGGTCGATTGATGCCATGAGAACAAAAACACCGACGCAGGAGACGAAGATCCGTTCGTTGTCAGGTGGTAACCAGCAGAAAGTTATCCTGGGAAGATGGCTTCTTACAGAACCGGAAGTTCTTCTTCTGGATGAGCCGACAAGAGGTATTGATGTTGGTGCTAAATACGAGATTTATCAGTTAATCCTTGATTTGGCAAATAAAGGTAAAGTTGTTATGGTAGTTTCTTCCGAGATGCCGGAATTGTTAGGTATCTGTGACAGAATCCTTGTCATGTCAGGCGGACGTCTTGCAGGTGAGGTAGACGCACGAAATACGACACAGGAAGAGATTATGACCCTTGCGGCAAAATATGTATAGAGGAGGCCAGTTTTAATGAAAGCAATTGAGAATCTGAAAAGACGCCAGGCCGCTTTCCAGGCGCTGGACGCAAAAGATAAAAAAATATACTGGAAAGAGTTTGCATTTAACAATGCGTTATATTTCTTAATTATTATTGCAGTGATTTACACAGCAATACAGAACCCGAGATTCGTCTCAACATCATCCATCGTAAATATTATTTCCCTTTCTGCGGCAAATATTCCGATCGCAGTAGGTATTGCAGGATGTATCGTACTGACAGGTACTGACCTTTCTGCAGGTCGTGTTGTTGGTCTTTCTGCTTGTATGTCAGCAGCATTTTTGCAGGCAGCAGATTATCCAACAAGAATGTTTAAAGATATGGGCGTAATGAATATCGCTCTTGTTATTGTAATCGTTATGCTTGTGGGTGCACTAGTAGGTGTAGTCAACGGTTTCTTCGTTGCACATTTCCAATTACATCCATTCATTGTTACACTTGCAACACAGTTAATCGTATATGGATTCCTTTTAATGTTCATGATGTTAAACGGAAACAATGGACAGCCGTTATCTGGTCTTGACCAGTCTTACAAAGACTTCGTAACAGGAAGTGTTATAAAATTAGGCAATGTTCCGATTCCAAACTATGTATGGTATGCATGTATCATCGTATTTATTATGTGGTTCATTTGGAACAAAACAGCATTTGGTAAAAATATGTTTGCGGTAGGTTCTAACCAGGAAGCAGCAAATGTATCCGGTGTTAACGTATCAAAAACAATTATTCTTGTACATACTTTAGCTGGTGCAATGTACGCAATCACAGGTTTTATTGAGGCAGCACGTATCGGTTCCAACACAGCAGCAACTGGGCAGAACTATGAATGTGATGCGATTGCAGCCTGTGTTATCGGTGGTGTATCTTTCGTAGGTGGTACCGGTAAGATTCGTGGAGTTGTTATGGGTGTATTCATCTTAAGAATCATCTTTGTTGCATTACAGTTCCTTGCAATCGACCAGAACTTACAGTATGTAATCAAAGGTCTCATTATCCTCGTAGCCTGCGCAATTGATATGAGAAAATATCTCGTTCGTAAGTAGGCGGCATTATGAGTGATAGAGCAAGAGAAAAAGGAAGGCTTGTCATTTATGCCATGGCAGGATTTTACCTGCTGTATATGGCATATGATATTTATAAAGGGCTTCCATCCAGTTCGGACAGCAGTTTTATAATTCTTTCCATTGCAATGGTAGCTTTTGTAATTATAGGTGCAGGGCTTGTTATATTTGGAGTAGGACGAAACTACCGGATCAGCAAGGAAGAATTAGAAGAGCGAAAAAAATTAAACGAAAATGAAAAAAAATAATAAATTGGGGACGTAGTAAAATTGCAAAGTACTACGTCCCCAATTTAGTTTTACTCTGTCCCTTTTTGAGAAGAGCCCTGTCCCCAACTAATAAATCAATTCGATTGACCAAGTATTTGTATATGTATTTCCGGCTTCAAGACTTATTAAATCATCTTGTTTTTCCAGATCTTCTACTATACCTTCCCGGGAAGGCAGAGAGGTCCAAGGTTCGATGCAAACATAATTCACCACTGTTTTTGGCCAGTGCCATAGTCCGAGATAATCCATCTGTGGAAATGTGACTTTTACTGCTTTTCTTCCCTTCTTTGATTTTAAAGTTAATTCTTTTGCTGTGTTTTTCAGAACAATGGCATCATCATCAAACAAATCATGCATTAAAGGAATAAACGTCTTATGCAATAGTGGATAAGGTTCAGATTCACCTGTCACAAAGCATTTTTCTGAAAATGCAATACGAGAAGGTTCGGATTTTTCATTAAATTCCAGAAAATAGTCTTCAAACAAAAGGTTTTGTTCTAAAGGTACATTGAATCCCGGATGGCCGCCGAGACCGAAATGCATGGTCTTCTGATCCTTGTTTCTCACTTCATAGGTAATGATAATCGTGTTATTGACAAGTTTATAATGGAGTAAATATTCAAAATGAAAAGGATAACATTTTCGTGTTTCTTCCGTGTCGGATAGCTGAAAAGTTAATCGGTTTTCGGCTTTTGACTCTAAGAACATTTCTGCAGTTGGAAGAAAACCATGAATATCCATGCGATATTGTTTTCCCTGATACTCATACATACCATCCGTGAGTCTTGCCACATAAGGAAAAATGTTGATGGCGCGGTCCGGCCATGTATTCACATCTCCCTGCCATAAATATTCGGTGCCATCTATGAGTTTGATAGACTGCATTTCTCCACCTTTGGTGGAAACGGTCAGGCTTAATATATCATTACTGATTGTGTAATTCATATAAAAAACCTCCTATACTTCTCTTAAAATGATTTCTGCAATTTTTTCTACAGTAGCTTCCACAAATCTTGTACATTGTGCTTTACGTTCTGGTGAATTTTTCTCTTTTCCTCTTGTAAGAACCCGGCAACAGGTTCCCCCGCAAGTTTCCTTAAAATAATCGTGAAATTCCTGAGTAAGCCGAAAACATTGATCAACCGGTTCTCCCGGTGCACGACGTCCGAAGAAATAACCGATGCACATTGTACCGCCGGCGAGAGCACCACAGATACATCCGGCGCCCCCGAGTCCCCATGGAAATCCAGAACTCATAGCGATCACATCGTCTGGTAAGTCCAATTGAAAATGTTTTCGAATGGTATAAATCACGGATTCTGAGCATGTGAATCCATTATGAAAAACTTCTACAGCGTCTTTTTTCAATTCTTGCATATTAATATCCGTTGTCATAGAAAATTCTCCTTTCTTATGCCGTGATTAGCAAAAAAGCTATTATAGTGTGCATATATAAACACATTATAAGAAGGGTTTGAAAATTAAACAAGATTTTTATATAAAAAATAATTTATCGAAAAACAATAAAAATATATTGAAAAACAAATTATGAGATGATATAATCAATGCAAACATATTGAAAAACAATAAAAAATTATTGAGGAGGAATAAATATGAATGGTGAGCTTCTGACAAAAATTAAAGAAAACTATCGATATTTTGGAGGAATCAGTTTTATATATGGATTGTTTTTTACATTTTGTTTGTACGGAAATTTTTCTGGAATCACATTTCCACTATGCGTAATTGCAACAATTTATATATACTATTTGTTTTTGAAAAAAATCGGGATAAAGATAAAAAGAAGAAGTATCAAATATCTAGTCGGGATTGTGATGTTGGGATTTGCCAATTGTTATACTGCCAATAGTATTTTTATATTTCTTGATGTGGTTGCGATACTATTGCTGTTCATCATATTTATGATACAACAGTTTTATGACGACAGCGTTTGGAAAATTTCATTTTATATAAAAAATATGTTGTGCACTGTTGGAACATTTTTTGCGCAGATACTATCACCATTTACAGATGGAATGCAATATGCAAAAAAAAGAAAACGCCCCCATACAGAAAAAACAGAAAAAGTAAAGGGGATATTTGTCGGAATTCTAATTTCTATTCCGGTGCTCTTAGTTGTACTGCCTTTGCTATTAAAATCGGATATGATATTTACAAAAATATTCAAAAGTATTTTTCAGATTCCTGATTTTGAATCATGGAACTTGGACGTAGAATTTGCAAAAATGATTATGTTTCTTATAGGGGTAATATGCTGTTATGGATTCTTCCGAGGCATGTGCAGTATGAAGCTTAAAACAGAACAAAAGGAAGGAAAGAAGACAGCGCCGGTAATAGGAATTACATTAAATTCCATAATGGCCGTTTTATACATGATTTATTGTGGAGTACAGATTATTTATCTTTTTATGGGCTTTGATAAAGGACTTCCTGCCGGTGTGACATATGCGGAATATGCACGTTCTGGATTCTTTGAACTGTTATTTGTAAGCTTCATTAATTTTTTTCTTGTATTAGCAAGCAATGCGTTTTTTGCAAAAAATAAATTTTTAAAAATCTTGCTTTTTATGATTTCAGGATGTACCTTTATAATGATAGGCTCATCCGCATACAGAATGATACTTTATATAAAGCAGTACCATCTTACGTTTTTAAGAGTTATGGTACTTTGGTTTCTGCTTGTATTAACATTATTTATAATTGGGCTTTTGATGGAGATACAGCAAAAGAAATTTTCGTTATTCCGCTATATGGTTGTTGTCATGATGTGTTGTTATATCCCATTTGTATATAGTCGTCCGGAAGCATTGATTGCTGAATATAATATTTCCCAGGGAAATATGACGTGGGATGACATACATTACCTTATATATAGCGGATATTATGATTCGATTCCGGCACTTACGTCCATTAAGGCAGAAAATCTGGCTGTAGAAGATCAAGAAGCGGTATATAAAGCAATTGAATCTCAGATAGCAGAAAGTATCTCTTTTATACTGGCTGATGAAGATGGAACATACTCGAAAACGGAAGATATTGAAATCAGGAAAATGAATTATTCCAAGTATAAAGCAAAAAAGGCAGCAAAAGAATATTTAAACAAAATAAATAGAAAAAATGAAGGAGGAAAAATGGACAATGAGTAATAAGAAAATTGTAAAAATCACAAAGTGGATTCTTGATCTTATGTACTTTTCTGGAATTATAATTACAATTACTATGCCACTTATTTTAAATTTTGCAGGAAAATATTATGCAAAGGTGTTTGCTTACAAATTTATACCGCTTGTATTGATTTTTACACCGGCTTCTTTGTTTGGGGTTATGATTCTACATCAGCTTCGCAGGATGATGAAAACAGTAGTAGAAGAAAAATGTTTTGTATGGGAGAATGTAAAAAGTCTGGAACTTATGGCTATATTCAGTATTTCTATTTCTGTATTTTTTACAGGAAAAATGTTTTTTGTCTCATCGCCGGCAACACTGGTAATAATTGTTGTGTTCTTTGTGGCAGCGTTATTCAGTCAGGTGTTATCTTTTGTATTTAGGGATGCGATTATTTATAAAGAAGAAAATGATTTAACAATTTAAGGAGGTGCCATATGAAAATCGTGGTGAACTTGGATGTCGTTATGGCACAGCGGAAAATCGGTCTTACAGAATTAGCTCAGAAAGTAGATATAACAATGGCAAATCTTTCCATACTCAAAAATAATAAGGCAAAGGCAATTCGTTTTTCCACATTAGAGGCACTCTGCAAAGCCCTTGACTGTCAGCCGGGAGATATATTAGAATACAGGGAAGATGAATAAAGCAGAAAAGGAAAAGAAAAATGAAAAGAATTTTATTGATGGTATTCAGAAATATTTTGCTCGTTCCGTATATGTGGTTCAGGCTTTGTTATGTAGCAGCACATGCGGATAAATACCCGGAACAGAACCGATATGATATGCTGAGATTTATCGTGCACAGGGCAAATAAGGGGGGGAATGTAGTTATAAAGGCTTACGGCAAAGAAAATATTCCTCAAAAAAGCGGATTTATGTTCTATCCGAATCATCAGGGGATGTATGATGTACTTGCTATTGTAGATGCCTGTGAAACGCCGTTTTCTGTTGTGGCAAAAAAAGAAGTAGAAAATGTACAATTTTTAAAACAGGTTTTTGCCTGTATGAAGGCTTTTACAATGGATAGAAGTGATTTGAGACAGTCCATGCAGGTAATTATGAATGTAACAAAAGAAGTGGAGAATGGAAGAAATTACTGTATTTTTGCAGAAGGAACAAGATCAAAACTTGGCAACAAACTTCTTGAGTTTAAAGGTGGAAGTTTTAAGGCGGCTACAAAAGCCAAGTGTCCGATTGTTCCAGTGGCTCTGGTTGATTCTTTTAAGCCGTTTGATACAAATTCCATTGCACCGGTAACGGTTCAGGTTCATTTTTTACAACCTCTCTTATATGAAGAGTATAAAGATATGAAGACAAACGAGATTGCGGAGATTGTTAGAAAAAGAATTGCAGACATAGTAGAGAAAGTTTAAAATTTGATGAGGTGTTTAGCATGTTGATCAGACAGGAGAGATCGGAAGACTATGAAAGTATATACGGATTAATTACAGAAGCATTTTCAAACGCAGAGCATGCAGATGGCAATGAGCAGGATTTGGTCGTTGCTTTAAGAAAAGGAAAATCATATATACCGGAATTGTCATTAGTGGCTGAGATAGATAATGAAGTGGCGGGACATATTTTATTTACAAAAGCAAAAGCAGGAACACAGGAAGTGCTTGTACTGGCTCCGCTTTCGGTAAAACCAAAGTATCAAAAACAAGGAGTAGGATGTAAATTAATTGCAGAGGGACATAGAATAGCAAAAGAATTGGGTTATCCATATTCATTAGTATTGGGAAGTGAACAGTATTATCCGAAATTTGGATATGTACCTGCAGTAGAATTTGAAATTCAGGTGCCGGAAGGAATTCCGGCAATTAATTTTATGGCAATAAAGTTGCAAAAAGAAGCACAAGCAGTCTGTGGAGCGGTTACTTATGCAGAAGAATTTGGAATTTAGGGAAAAAGGTAAAATAAAAAGAAAAAAAGTAAAAAAAGAGTTGACATTATAGGTAACCTTTAGTATAATCATTTTTGCGCTACTGATGACGGCGTGAATAACATATCAAACAAAATTCGGAGAAATACTCAAGAGGCCGAAGAGGTGCCCCTGCTAAGGGTATAGGTCGGGTAACCGGCGCGAGGGTTCGAATCCCTCTTTCTCCGCTTTTGAAAAAAACAACTTGAAAAAAAGAATTAAAAAAATTCAAAAAAAGAGTTGACAAAGAAACAAAGATGTGATATTCTAATATGGCTGTCGCAAGAGAGCGAAAACAAAAAAGAACCTTGATAATTAAACAATAGACAACAACACAAACCTGAAAATTCTTAAGAGAATAAATTCAGAACAAGCGTTGAAAGAAATTTCGATGCGACCTTAAAACAGTAAAAGGGATGAAATTGCTAGTAGTGATTTCTGACCGGACACAAACACTTTTAACGAGAGTTTGATCCTGG
>JAJBSL010000011.1 GCA_020540725.1 Lachnospiraceae bacterium EP-SM-12S-S03 | reverse complement strand
ATCAAAAACACTGATTACTACAGGAGATTCGTATTTTAAGATTTAGAGCCTAAAAATTGGCATTAACCGACAGCCCCTTTTTTGATATAAAAACAAAAAGGAGAATGTAACAATGAAGGTAGCGGTATGTGACGACGATATCCGATTTGCAGGGAAAATGGAGGACCTGGTGGAAACATGTCTTGGAAGCGGGGCGGAGTGTGACGTGTTCTTGTCAGCGGAAGAAATGCTTCAAAGAGTTCTGGAAATGACGGAATGTTACCAACTTTATATATTGGATGTAGAAATGCCGGGGATGAATGGAATGGAGGCCGCGGTAAAGATACGGGAAAAGGATCAGGATGCGTTGATCATTTTTATAACAAGCCATGTAGAGAAAATGCCAGAGGCGTTTGATGTGAACGCGTTCCACTATCTTGTAAAACCTGTGGATGAGGAGAAAGCAAGGCAAGTACTTGCTCGAGCCATGAAAAAAATCTCTGCGGAGAAGAAATTTTTCACGTTCCAGGAAGGACGTCAGATTCATGCAATTTGTTGTGATAATATTCTATGCTTTGAGAGCCGGGGGCGAAAAATGTGCGTCCATACCGAGGAGAGAGAATATGAATATTATGGCACATTGAAAGAAGTACTTCAGATGGCGGAGGCGGAACAATTTGTACGGGTACATCATGCATTTCTAGTGAATCTAAATAAGATTGAAATCCTGGAACGGGAGCAGATGAAACTGAAAGGAAATCTTATAGTTCCTATTTCGCGCACATACCGGAAGGTATTCCTAGAACAGTACCAGAAGCATGTAATGAATCCGCTATAAAGAGATAACATCAAAACAGATAGTTATGACAACAAGTTGTTGTAACTGCTTTTTGATGTTAAGATATAGGAAAGGTGATAAAAAGGAGGGGGCTTATGAGGCATCTAAAGGAAATGGTATCTATGTCCAAGATTGTATTTTTGGAGAGACTTTCCTATTCAAAAGCATTGTGGGTGGATATTGCATCGGTGATCATGAATATTCTTGTTTATTATTTTCTATGGCAGATTGTGTTTCGGAAAAACAGTTCACTGGCCGGATATTCAGTGGTACAGATCACGACATATGTCATTTTGTCAAAAATCCTTGCAGCGCAGTTTACCGGAGGAGTGAACCGTATGTTAGCAGATTGGATATACAAAGGGAATATTGGAAATGAGATCGTTCGCCCGATAAGTCTTCTGTTCAATCTCTTTTCGAGGAGAGTGGGAGAGTTCATTTTCTATGTTGTATTCAAGGCGGTTCCGGTTATCATTGTCAGTTTTCTTATACTGGGAGGAACCGGTCCTGTGGATATGATGCATTTTGCATTGTTTTTAGTCAGTGTGTGTACCTCGATCGTTTTGATGTTTTACTTTGAGGTTTTGGTGGGAATGGGGACTGTGTATACACTTTCTTACTCTGCACTGGGATTCGTGAAGCAGGCGGTATTTGAACTACTGTCGGGAAGTATCGTTCCGTTGGCATTATTTCCGGATGTGTTGGAAAGGATTGTTAACATGCTTCCTTTTGCCGGAATGGTGTCGGTTCCGGTACAGATTTATCTGGGAAAATACGGAATGGCTGAGAGCTTTTCTTACATTGCCATGCAGCTTGGCTGGTGCGTAGTGATGTACCTTGTTACCAATACATGTTATAAAAAAATGCTGGAAAATCTGGTTGTTCAAGGAGGTTAGCATATGAATTCATTACGTCATTACGTGAGACTTACAAAGGCATTTCTTCATTTTGGAGTCTGTAAGTTTGCAGAGTATCCATTGAATGCTGTGATTGCAGTCGTGTCGGCACTGCTTCGGGAAGTGACTGGATTTATAGGGATTCTTCTCATTGTGCAGACAATCGGAGGTTTTGGTGGTTGGAATATGTATGAAATCTGTGTTATTTTTGCCTTGGCGATGATTACGGAAGCCATTGGACAGACTTTTTTTGATATGGTCTGGAGCATTGGTTTTATCGGAATTCGTTTAGGAATGCTGGATGTGTTTCTTGTAAGGCCGGCGCCGGTACTGATGCAGGTGTTTTGTTTTGGAACAAATTTTCCGTCATTGATTAGTCTGTTGGTTGGAATGATATTGTTTTGTATTGGATTTATAGGAGCAGGAGGAATATTTACGATAGGTAATCTATTGTTTTTGGTAGAAGCCATTCTTTTGGGAACCGTGATTAATACAGCTATTTACCTGTTTTTCAATTGTCTGAACTTTTGGATTGTGCAGGCAAATGAAGTTGCATCGCTCATACAGACATTGCGTCAATTTGGAAAATACCCGATCACTGTGTTCCCGTTTTTTATTAGGCTTATTTTGACAGGGGGAATTCCGTTTGGGTTTGTCGCTTACTATCCGGCTGCTTACCTTTTGGGAAAGACGAGCCTTCCGGTGCCGTGGCTTCTTGTAGTAGAAGGAGTGATTACGGTGGCAGTGGCAGGCATGCTTTGGCGAAGAGGACTTAGAAGCTACAATAGTACCGGAACATAAGAATGGGAAATGTAAGGAAGGGGCTTAGGATGAGAGAGGCTGGAATAGTAATTGCTTCTGTGATGGAAATAAGTTTGTGCGCCATGTTTTATGACAGCTTTATGACACGGTTTGAGCGGGTGCACAAATGGCATGGATATTTGTGGATGGCTGTAGTTGGTGTGGCACAGTGGTATGTGCTTCGTTTTGCGGCGGAAGGATTGTTGCAGTTTATAATATATATGGCGTTTCACGCGATACTAGGCATCATTTTCATTGATGCCTTTCGTGTCGTTTGGCTTTATCTCGTTGTATTTACAGGATTTAGGCTTTTTTTGAAGATATGCATCGGTACGTTTGCAGGAAGATTTCAGCAACAAGGTTTTCCAAAAATGCTGGAAGAAATTCTTATAATTTCTTTGCAGGCGCTTTTCGTGTATGGTGTTCATTTCTTTCAGAAAAATTATGAGAGACAAAAATCAAATCTGTTTTTGAAAATGTTCCTGTTTCCGACTATAAGTCTTGGATTCGTGCTCAGCTTTTTCTATTGGAGCATGAAAAGAGGGGGAACGGATTATGGATTGTGTTATTTCATGCTCTGTTTCGCAGTAGCGCTTAATGTGCTTTACTACATTGTTTTAGAGAAAGTGGAGATTTCTTGTGTCACGGAAATGAGGCGGAAGGAATATGAACAGAAGAACGAGGATTACCAGGAACAGTATTACAAGCAACTGGAACGGCAGCAAACAGAAATCCGCACTATGCGCCACGATATGAAAAATCAGTTGATCGGAATTTTAGGAGAGATGGAAGATGGAGATTTTGTCCGGGCAAAGAGTGAAATGATTCGCATTTTAAAAGGGATTGAAGAGACGGAGATGATTTTCTATACTGCCAATCCGGGAATGAATGCGGTGTTAAATTATAAAAGCGCCGAGATGGAGCGGAAATACATTCGATTTTCCTGTAAAGTGGATCTTCCTACGGATCTTCGTATGGAAGCCCGGGATATCGGAATCCTTGTGGGAAATCTTTTGGACAATGCCATAGAAGGGTGCGAGCGATGCTATGGCAGCAGATATATTGAACTGAAGGCAGCATATCAGAATCACACGGTGGTTATTGTATGTGAGAATAGTACGGATGGAATGGTAACCGGATTGGAGACAAGAAAGGATGACAGGATGGCGCATGGCATGGGGATCCAGAGTATGAAGCGGCTTGTAAAATCTTACGGTGGTGAGATGGATTTGCAAATTTATGAGAATTCTTTCCGTGTAACAGTCACGATATTCAAAGTATGACATGAAAATGGAAAGTTATGATAAGTGGCGGAGCAAGCCTCAAATTTCTGATAGTATATGTTCTATGAAAAGGCATTGTGAATTGTCCGGATTGTGGGAACACTTGGGGGACTTGATGGCTGGAACATTTATGAAATGAAGATTCGGGGTAAGGGGAAAACCGCCCTCCCAGAGGAAGGAGAAAGTATGGCACTCATAGAGGCAGAACATTTAGTAAAAGAATATAAAAGAAAGATTCCGAGAGAGGGAATGAAAGGAGCACTGTATCACATGTTCCATCCGGAGTACGAGACGTTTAAGGCGGTAAACGACATTAGTTTTTCTGTGGAAGAGGGCGAGGCGGTAGGTTATATCGGTCCAAACGGAAGTGGAAAGTCCACAACGATTAAAATGTTGACAGGCATTTTAACTCCAACAGCGGGTACGATACGGGTAAATGGCCGTATTCCAACAAAAGAGCGTATTAAGAATAACCGGGATATCGGAGTGGTAACCGGGAACCGTTCTCTTTTGTTTTGGGATGTCCCGGTGATCGAATCTTTTAAGCTGTTTCAAAAAATGTATGAAATTCCAGATGCCGTATACCGGGACAATTTGGAAAAATTTACGGAGCTTCTCGGATTGGTGCCTCTTCTTAGTCTTCCTGAACGTCAGCTTTCACTTGGTCAGAAAATGCGGTGTAACATTACGGCGGCTTTTTTACATGATCCGAAGATTGTATATCTGGATGAACCTACTATCGGTTTGGATACAAGTTCCAAGAATCGTATCCGAAGCTTTATCCGCCAGGTGAATGAGGAGAAAAAGACGACGTTTATCATTACATCCCATGATTTTCGGGATATCGAGGCGCTCTGTAAACGAATTATACTGATCAATCACGGAAAGAAGATTGTGGATGATCAGATTGAAAATGTCCGCAAAGAATTTGAACGCTACAAAAATATCCGATTTGAAGTGGAAGATAATTGGAAATTAAAAACCGGAGGATACTTTATGCCGGGCGTAAAACTTTCGTTTGAAGATCATTACTATGTGGATGCAGAATATGAATTAGAAAAGACGGAGGCAAAGATGGTGATTGATTTTGTGTCACAGTATTGCCAGATCAAAGATATTTCGATTACGGGAAGAGCAATTGAGGCGATTATAGAAGACATACTTACAACGGAAGAAAAGTAAAAGGGGAAAATATCCGGGCGGTTTTACTGTCCGGATATTTTGTGGCGGGGAACAATTGAAATGAAATTTTTAAAAAGCAAAATTCATTTTTGTGGTGATAAATTTTAAAAAATGCATAAAAAACCAATAAAATGCAAGAAATAAGATAAAAACTTGCATGAAATACAAAAAGTACCATAAAAAATATTGACAGAAAAACAAGAATGCTTTATCCTTTAGGATATTAAAGAATAAAAGCAATCAGCAATTGGATCATCAGGAGGTAGGAAGTATGTCATATGTAGATGAAGTAATTGAATTAGTAGTGAAAAAAAATCCGGCAGAACCGGAATTTCATCAGGCAGTAAAAGAAGTTTTGGAATCATTAAGAGTTGTGATCGAAGCCAATGAAGAAACGTTCAGAAAAGATGCCTTGTTGGAGAGACTTGTTGAGCCGGAGAGACAGTTCAAGTTCCGTGTGCCGTGGGTAGATGATAAAGGACAGGTGCAGGTAAATACCGGGTACCGTGTACAGTTTAACGGTGCAATCGGACCATACAAGGGAGGAATCCGTCTGCATCCATCCGTAAACTTAGGAATCATTAAATTTTTAGGTTTTGAACAGGTATTCAAAAACTCATTGACAGGACTTCCGATCGGTGGTGGTAAAGGTGGTTCTGACTTTGATCCAAAAGGAAAATCAGACAGAGAAGTCATGGCATTTTGCCAGAGCTTTATGACAGAACTCTGCAAATATATCGGTGCAGATACAGACGTGCCGGCAGGGGACATCGGAACAGGTGCAAGAGAGATCGGCTATATGTTCGGTCAGTACAAACGTATCCGTGGAGTATATGAAGGTGTGCTTACAGGAAAGGGACTTAGTTATGGCGGTTCTTTGGCGAGAAAAGAAGCAACAGGATATGGATTATTATATTTTACAGAAGAAATGTTAAAACTCAACGGAATCGAACTGGCAGGAAAAACAGTATCTGTATCCGGTTCCGGTAATGTTGCCATTTACGCAATTGAAAAAGCAACGGAATTGGGGGCAAAGGTTGTGACGGCCAGTGACTCTAACGGATGGGTATATGACCCGGAAGGAATTGACTTGGAGGCACTGAAAGAGATCAAAGAAGTGAATCGTGCCCGTCTGACAGAATATAAGAAATATCGTCCAAATGCAGAGTACCATGAAGGTAGAGGGGTTTGGTCTGTGAAAGTTGACATTGCACTTCCGTGTGCAACACAGAATGAGCTGCTTCTTGAGGATGCAAAAGCACTGGTTGCAAATGGAGCGATTGCAGTGGCAGAAGGTGCCAATATGCCTACTACATTAGAAGCCACAGAGTACTTGCAGAAAAACGGTGTACTGTTCGCACCGGGCAAAGCCTCCAATGCCGGTGGTGTTGCAACATCTGCACTTGAGATGTCTCAGAACAGCGAACGCTTAAGCTGGACATTTGAAGAGGTGGATGGCAAATTGAAGAACATTATGGTAAATATTTGTCATAATGCGGCAAATGCAGCAGAAAAATATGGCTTTAAAGGAAACTATGTAGTAGGTGCCAATATTGCTGGATTTGAGAAGGTTGTAGACGCCATGACAGCACAAGGAATTGTATAGTATTGTTGTAAAAAAATAAAATTCAAAAAATATTAAAAAAACTATTGACATTTTGTCGATATTAATAGTATAATAGCGAAGCGGGTTTGAGATACGAACCCGCAACGCAATAAGGGATCATAGCTCAGCTGGGAGAGCATCTGCCTTACAAGCAGAGGGTCATAGGTTCGAGCCCTATTGGTCCCACTTTACGGGAACTGATCCAGACAAGTTTTGATTGGTTCATTCGTAAAATGTGATAGCATTAATTGTTGTCACGAGAAGTAAATGTTTTACTATGGCGGGATAGCTCAGTTGGCTAGAGCACACGGTTCATACCCGTGGTGTCGCTGGTTCAAATCCAGTTCCCGCTATTATATGGGATCATAGCTCAGCTGGGAGAGCATCTGCCTTACAAGCAGAGGGTCATAGGTTCGAGCCCTATTGGTCCCATAACATTAAAAGATTAAATAGCATGGCGGGATAGCTCAGTTGGCTAGAGCACACGGTTCATACCCGTGGTGTCGCTGGTTCAAATCCAGTTCCCGCTACTTAAAAACTCCGATGATGATTCATCGGAGTTTTTTGTAAATCAAGAACTAATTCTTTTTTGAAACCGGAACTTCCGGAGGGGTATATATATATACGTCTTCGTAAGCTTCTTTTTCGGCTTTGGAAGCAGGCGCGGAAGGAATCAATCCTGTACAGTCTGTAGTAGATGCCGCATTGCCAAGATAATCGTAAGAATCAATGATATCTTTGTTGGATAATTTCTTTTTCATAAGAATCTCCCTTTCTAAAAATGATAAATTAAAGCTTAGTGTTTCAGATTGTCGATAAAAATATTCAAAAATGAAAAAGTATATGTTAAAATATAGCCATATATCAAAAACAGAAAAAGGAGATAGATTATTTATGCGAGTTGGGATGGGATATGACGTACACAAACTGGTAGAAAATAGAGAACTGATCATGGGTGGTGTCACGATTCCTTATGAAAAAGGTCTTTTAGGCCATTCGGATGCGGATGTACTTTTACATGCCATTATGGATGCACTTCTTGGAGCTGCGGCACTTGGTGATATTGGAAAGCATTTTCCCGATACGGATGAAAAATATAAAGGGATTTCAAGTATGCGGCTATTAGAGCAGGTAGGAAAACTCTTGGATGAGCATTTGTATATTGTAGAGAATATTGATGCAACGATTATTGCACAGAGACCCAAAATGCGTCCTTATATTGATGAGATGAGAAAAAACATAGCAGATGCGCTGCATATCGAGATCGATCAAGTCAATGTTAAAGCAACTACGGAAGAAGGACTTGGATTTACGGGTTCAGGAGAAGGAATTTCCTCCCAGGCAATCTGTGCGATTGAAAAAATGACAAATTTAAGTTATGATGTGACGCCGGCAGGAGGCAGATGTGCCGGATGTGGCGGATGCGGAAGGAATGAGTAAAGACATGGTACTTCGGAAGTTGCAAAAAGAAGAGCACGGAAAGACAAGGAGACTTTGGGAACAGATTTTTACAGAAGATACACCGAAATTTCTGGATTACTACTATTCGGTAAAAACAAAAGAAAATGAGATTTATGTTATTGAAGAAGATGGAGCCATCCGGTCAATGCTTCACCTCAATCCTTACAAAATGCAAATTGGATGCAAAACGGTTGAATCCCACTATATTGTGGCGGTTGCTACTGAAGAGACATATAGGAAACGAGGCTATATGGCAAAGCTTTTAAAAAAGGCGATGGAAGATATGCGGGAAAACGGGGAAGCCTTTACATTTCTTATGCCGGCGGCAGAGGGCATTTATTATCCACACGGATTTCGATTTATTTACAGGCAAGAGCAAAGAGAAGTGTCGGGGAAAAAGATGGAAGATCCAAAGATTACAGTCGCTTCTGCAACACTGGAAGTCTGTGGGGAATTGGCTGATTTTGCAAACAGGATGCTGAAGTTACGGCATCAGGTATATACACTTCGAGATTTCAATTACTATAGAAGACTTTTGGAAGAATTCAGAAGCGAAGACGGTGGGATGTTGCTTGTAAGAGAGAATGAGAAGCTGGTTGGTTTCTTTGGATATGGCAAGGATGAAAAGTATGAGATTTTAGAACCTTTGTTTCAAAATGGGTATGAGGAGGCGTTGCTGCATGCAATCTATACACTGACGGGGGATGAACATACAACCGTACATTGTGCCGGAATTGAGGAAAGTGAAAATACACGAAAAAAACCGATGATCATGGCAAAAATTCTGGATATTCCAAAAATGTTTGCGTGTATGGAAGCGAAAGAAGAGATGAGCCTAAGTGTTCGTGTTACCGATGAGCCGGGAAAAGAAAGTCTCGGAACATTTTATATCAGAGGAAAAGAAGGATTAGAAGTACAACAATCAGACTTAGAGAGGGAATCGGTTATGCGTGCGGCCTCTTTTGATGCGGAAGAAACAATTTCTATTGGAGATTTGACGAGCATTTTGTTTGGATATGGGGACTTGAAAGAAATGAACCTTACGGAGCATTTGGAAGAAGAGTTGGGCAAAATAAAGCCGATGTCCAAAGTTTTATTAAACGAAGTAGTATGATAAGCTATGTCAGGGAAAATCTTTTTGCAGACGATGTGCCATAGTCATAAGAAAGGCGAAAATTATTCTGGTTGACAAAAATCCGCTTTTTGCATACAATAGTACCATATATGGAAGATGAGAAAAGCATTGAACGAAAAGAGTAACAGATTCGGAATTATCAGAGAGAGATTGTCACCGGCTGAAAGCAGTCTTGAAGGAAGAGTTTGTGAAGTGCATTCGGGAGCAGATTCGGCGAAATCGAGTCAATCGGGAATAGTCGGATACGTGTGGCGTACGTTATAAGCCTTTGAGTGAAGGGATAGTATCCCTTTAGAAGAGTGGAACCGCGGATAACTTCGTCTCTTAAGTGAGAGGGAGTTATCCGTTTTTTGATATAGGAAATTTCTTCGAAATCCTATATCATGAAAAACACACTTCGTGTGGGGAGATATCGTTCATTGCTTAATTGAAAAGGAGGTCATATGGGAATCTTATCATATATTAGAGAGGAATTGAATGTAGTCAAAGAACGTGACCCGGCGATAAAGAGTAATCTTGAGGTGCTTTTATATCCAAGTTTTAAAGTAATCTTAAACTACCGCGTTGCTCACAAACTATACCGGAAAAAGCATTATTTTCTCGCCAGATGGATTTCCCAGAGAGCAGCAAGGAAAACAGGGATTGAAATACATCCGGGAGCCAGGATTGGCAAAGGACTCTTTATTGACCATGGAAGTGGTGTAATCATTGGTGAAACGACAGTGATTGGAAATAATGTGACTTTGTACCAGGGAGTGACCCTTGGAGGAACCGGCAAAGAAAGAGGAAAACGGCATCCGACGTTACAAGACAATGTGATGGTGAGCGCAGGAGCGAAGATCATCGGCTCTTTTACGGTAGGGGAGAACTCTAAGATAGGAGCGGGCTCGGTCGTACTGAATGAAGTGCCGCCGAATTGTACGGTCGTCGGGGTTCCGGGCCGGATTGTGAGAAGGGATGACAAGAAGATCCCGCGAACAGATTTGGATCAGGTGCATTTGCCGGATCCGGTGTTGCAGGATATTCGGGAACTTCAGAACAGAAATATAGAGTTGAAAGCGCAATTAGAAGAGATGATGAAAAAAATGCACTGCTTACAACAAAGCAAGCAGCATATGAAACAGGAGGAGAAACATGAAACTGTATAATACTTTAACAAAAAGAAAAGAAGAATTTGTACCGCTAGAGGAAGGCAAGGTAAAAATGTACGTCTGCGGACCTACCGTTTACAATCTGATTCATATCGGAAATGCAAGACCGATGATCGTATTTGATACGGTGAGACGTTATTTTGAATATAAAGGATATGAAGTGAATTTTGTATCGAACTTCACGGATGTGGATGATAAAATTATCAAAAAAGCGATTGAAGAAGGCGTTTCTGCCAGTGAGATTTCTCAGCGTTATATCAAAGAATGTAAAAAAGATATGGAAGCCATGAATGTAAAGCCGGCTACAAAGCATCCACTTGCAACAGAAGAGATTTGCGGAATGGTAGGGATGATCGGAAATCTGATCGAAAAAGGCTATGCGTATGAAAAGAACGGAACCGTCTATTTCCGTACAAGAAGTTTCAAAGAGTATGGGAAATTATCTCATAAAAATCTGGATGATCTTCGTTCCGGTGGACGCGCCCTTCTTGTAACAGGAGAGGATGAGAAAGAAGATCCGCTGGATTTTGTGCTTTGGAAACCGAAGAAAGAAGGAGAACCGGCTTGGGAGTCTCCGTGGAGTGATGGACGTCCGGGATGGCATATTGAATGTTCTGTCATGTCGAAAAAATATCTTGGTGATCAGATTGACATTCATGCCGGCGGCGAAGACCTTGTGTTCCCGCATCATGAGAACGAAATCGCGCAGAGTGAAGCTGCCAATGGAAAAGAGTTTGCAAAGTACTGGATGCACAATGCATTCCTGAACATTGACAACCACAAGATGTCAAAATCTTTGGGAAATTTCCGTACTGTAAGGGAAATCGGAGAACAGTACGACCTTCAGGTACTGCGTTTCTTTATGCTGAGCGCACATTATAGAAGTCCGTTGAACTTTAGTGCAGATTTAATGGAAGCATCAAAGAATGGTCTTGATCGTATATTGACAGCCGTTGCCAATTTAAAACATCTTCTCGGAGTATCTGTGAAAGAGAAGATGACAGAAGAGGAAAAGACGGCTTTTGCAAAAACAGAGGACTTTGTAAAAGCCTACGAGGCTTCCATGGAAGATGATTTTAATACGGCAGATGCGATTGCTTCTATTTTTGACCTTGTGAAATATGCAAACACAACAGCAACGGCAGAATCTTCGAAAGAATATCTGCAGGGACTTTATGATCTGATTGTGAAACTGTCCGATGTATTAGGTCTGATCGTGGAAAAGGAAGAAGAAATGCTTGCAGAAGATATTGAAGCGCTGATTGCAGAGCGTCAGGAGGCAAGAAAGGCGAAAGATTTCAAACGTGCGGATGAAATCAGAGATGAACTGTTAGGAAAAGGAATCATTTTAGAAGATACAAGAGAAGGAGTAAAATGGAAAAGAGCATAGAAAGAGGTCTTGAGATGGAATTTGATTCTTATATGCGAGAAGTATTTCATATGAAAGAGGTGGATATCCGGGAATATTCGCCTCTTACATTGGCATATATCGGGGACAGTATTTACGATCTGGTCATTAAGAGTCTTGTTATAAATGGAGGAAATAAACAGGTACAGAAACTGCATGCAGAAACGAGCAGTCTTGTACAGGCATCGGCGCAGTCAAAGATGATGCGCACGATTCAGGAGATTTTGACGGAAGAAGAACATGCGGTTTATAAGCGGGGGCGCAATGCGAAATCTGTCTCTCCTGCTAAGAACCAGTCCATTACCGATTACAGGAGAGCAACCGGATTTGAGGCGCTAATGGGCTATTTGTATTTGAACAAGGATATGAAACGTCTGATTGATCTTGTGAAGATCGGATTGGACGGTTTGAAAGAAGAACAGTAGGAGAAGAATATGGGTGAAGAAAAAGTAATGCAATCATTGACGATTGAGGGAAGAAATGCAGTGATCGAAGCGTTTCGTTCCGGAAAGCCGGTAGACAAAGTATTTATTTTAGATGGATGTCAGGATGGACCGGTCCGCACCGTTGTTCGGGAGGCGAAAAAGCATGATACGATTATCAATTTTGTATCGAAAGAACGTCTGGATCAGATTTCCGAGACAGGAAAGCATCAGGGAGTCATTGCTTATGCCGCGGCATATGAATATTCGGAAGTAGAAGATATGCTGGCCTTGGCGAAAGAAAGAGGAGAGGATCCATTTATCTTGTTGTTGGATAACATTGAAGATCCACACAATCTTGGAGCAATCATCCGTACAGCCAATCTTGCAGGAGCTCATGGTGTTATCATTCCGAAACGTCGTGCAGTAGGACTTACGGCAACGGTTGCCAAGACATCAGCGGGTGCCTTGAATTATACACCGGTTGCGAAAGTGACGAATCTTGCAAAAACAATGGAAGAATTGAAAGAAAAAGGGCTTTGGTTTGTCTGTGCGGATATGGGCGGAGAAAGTATGTACCGTCTGAATCTGAAAGGACCGATTGGTCTTGTTATAGGAAACGAGGGTGAAGGCGTCAGCCGTCTTGTGAAAGAAAAGTGCGACTTTGTTGCCTCTATTCCAATGAAAGGCGAAATTGATTCTTTGAATGCTTCAGTGGCAGCGGGTGTGCTTGCTTATGAGATTGTGAGACAGAGATTGGGTTAACATATATCAATGGAAAAAAAATATGACAAAATGACGGATGAGCAGTTGATCAGAGACCTCCGGGCCGGAGAGAGAAAAATCATAGATTATATTATGGATAAATACAAGTTTCTTGTAAAAAAGAAAGCAAAGGCAATGTTTCTTTTAGGAGGGGAAAATGATGATCTGATCCAGGAAGGGATGATTGGACTTTTTAAGGCGGTACAGGATTATGATGAAAATCAGGAAGCTTCCTTTTATAGTTTTGCAGATCTTTGCGTTTCCAGACAAATGTATACTGCAATGGAAGCTTCCAAAAGGCAGAAACACATACCACTGAATTCTTATATTTCCCTTTATGACGAAGGAGAAGATCAGCCGCTGATTGAGACGATCCAGTCAGTCAAAGACAGAAATCCGGAAGAAATGTTTTTGGACAAGGAATATTTGGAAACGATTCGGTCGGAGCTTGAGAAGAGCTTAAGTGATTTGGAGAACCGGGTATTCTATCTGCACATGCAGGGAATCGATTATCAGACGATCGCGAAGCTTTTGAATAAAAGTTCTAAATCCATAGACAATGCGCTTCAGAGGATTAAAAACAAAACAGAAAAAATTATAGAAAAATCTGTGAAAGGATAAATCCTTTTGCAGATTTTTTGCGTTATGATATTGTAAGACGTTTTACAGAAAAAGAAAGATTTGAAAAGGAGGTGTTGAAACTGGATGAGAGAGAATTGATAAAGCGGATTCAGGAAGGAGAAAAAGAATTGTTATCAGAGCTTGTGCATTTGTATTATGAAGATGTATTTCGTTTCTGCTATTACAAAACGGGAAATGAAGATGCTGCCTACGATTGCGCACAGGATACATTTTTGAAGCTTATCCGGTTTATCGGCACCTACACAGAACGGAAGAAATTCAAAGCATATCTTCTGAGCATTGCGAGAAATGCATGTATGGATTACTACAGGAATATGCCCAAAGTACAAGCCGATATCACTGAGATAGAGGAAGGAAGAGTGGATCACCGGATCGGACAGATTGAACAGGAAGATTTGATACAAAGAGCGTTGAACATACTTCCGGATATGCAGAAGGATGTGATTATTTTCCGGTTTTACTATGATATGAAGATTAGAGAGATTGCAAAAATCACGGGAGCTTCCATTCCTACGGTGAAGTCAAGGCTCCGCCAAGGAATGGAGAAACTTCGGGAGATTCTCGGGAAGGAGGAAATACTGTGAAAGAAGAAGAGAGGTTAAAAGAATGTTTGTTGCGCAATGAAGTGCCGGTGATCAGACAAGAGAAACGAAACACGCTGGAACAACTTGTGAGAGAGGAACAGCAAAAAATCAGGCTATTACCGAAAGTGACCATTGTAAAAAAATTTTTTCTGCAGGCAGAATATATTTCACCTTGGGCATGGCTATTACAGATTTTTGCCGTAGTACTGACGATAGGAATTCTCATAGCCGGAGAGAACAATGAGAAAACATTACTTGCTACAGCGGCTCCTTTTGTTGGAATAGCCCTGTTCCCGGAACTTGTAAAGAGCTTTCATTATGATATGTGGGAACTGGAACAATCATGCAGATTCAATCTGCGGGAGATTATGGTTATGAAATTCCTGATATTTGGTATAGCAGATCTGGCAACAGTTGTGATTCTTGGTGTGGTGGCAGGAAACATACTTTCTGTTACATGGATAGAAATGGTGCTTTATTTTCTGATTCCATTTCAGTTGGCCAATGTGGGATATATGATAACAATCCGTTTGGGAAAACAGCGCTGCTCGGGATATATGCTGTTCGCAGTAGGACTTTTGCAGTCTGCTATGGCAGGGTTTTATGCATTGTATGTAGAATGCCTGAGTGCGTGGATCGTACAAGGGCTTGCGGCGGCAGGAAGTGTGATAAGTACAGCATTGTGCATTTATATGATAGCGAAAATAGTAAAGATTGGTTCGCAGGAACAGGTCGGAAGATTTGTGGATGCAGAACATAGGAGGGAACATATATGGAATTAAGAATTGACCGTCTGACTAAGCAGTACGGAAGCAAAATAGCAGTAGATCGGTTAAGTGCGACACTAACACCGGGAGTATACGGACTTCTGGGAGCAAATGGTGCAGGGAAAACGACATTGATGCGACTGATCTGTGATATTCAAAGTGCAACTACAGGAACGGTTTATTTTGACAATCAAGATATTCGGGAAGCGGGGGAAATGTATCGTAACTGTCTTGGATATTTGCCGCAGAATTTTGGTTATTATCCGGAATTTACGGCATATAAGTTTCTGTTGTATATGGCTGCACTGAAAGGAATTCCAAAGATGACGGCAAAAACAAAGACTTTGGAACTTCTTAAAACTGTGGGACTTTTGGAGGAAAAGAATAAGAAAATCAAAACGTTTTCAGGAGGAATGAAGCGGAGACTTGGAATTGCGCAAGCTATGCTGAATGACCCGCAAATTCTTATTTTAGATGAACCTACAGCGGGATTGGATCCCAAAGAGCGAGTGAAATTCCGTAATCTGATCAGTTCATTTTCTCAGGATAAAATTGTCATATTGTCCACACATATTGTGTCAGATATCGAATATATTGCGGATTGGATTTTTGTTATGAAGGATGGGAAATTCGTTCATCAGGGAACGGTAGAAGAAATTACCGGGGAAATTGACGGATATGTATGGGAATGTGATGTAGACCGAAGAACTGCAGACAAGATGATCGCAGAATATAATGTGGGGAATATCAAGAATAGAGGAGAAGATGTGGTGCTTCGTATTGTTTCAAAAGAGAAACCGATTGCCGGAGCTGTACAGACAGAGCCGACGTTAGAAGATTTGTATTTATTTTATTTTGACGAGGAAGGTGAGCAAGATGGCAGAGTTGTTTCGATTTGAGATAAGTAAGATTTTTCGGAAAAAGCTTGTACTTTTTAGTGTTCTGGGTGTACTTGCATTTTCGGGAATGATGATCATAAGTTGGGGTGTGAATGCGTATCCCATTCAAGGGACGGACGTGATGAAACATTATACAAGAAAAGAAGCACAAAAGATGAATCGGGACTTCCTTCGACAATATCAAGGCAAATTAACCGATGAAAAGGTGAAGGCAATCATTGATTCTTGCAGAAGAAAGGCTGAAAATGATGAGCCCAGAACCTATACAGAACTGATGATTCAGAAAATTTTTCTGGATGACAATGACCAGATACGGAAAGTTTCAGAAGTCTTTCCGGAGATCGGAAATCAATTGGTGCTAGGTGATGTAATGGGATGGGATTTTTTTAACTATGCATTTACAAGTAATGTATTGATAATCGGGATCGGACTTATCATTTTGTTATCTCCGTTGTTTTCGGATGAGTATACAACCGGAATGGATGGGATGATTCTTACGTCCAAATATGGAAAGAACAAATGTGCCATTGCAAAAGTGGGAGCAGGGTTTATGACGGCAATAATACTGACTTTTGTGGTAATTCTGATGTATGTACTCTCGTTTCTGATACTGTTTGGAACGGCGGGGTATGATGCGCATATGCAACTGGCGATGAGAGGAATGTATCAGCAGGTTCCGGTGCTTACAACTTGTTTACAGGCAGTGATACAGACAATGACAGCATCTGTATTTTCACTTTTGATTTTGGCAGGAATGGTTATGTTGATATCAGCATTATGCAAAAGCTCGTTTACGACAATCATTTTGTCGGCGGCAGTTTATTTTATTCCGATGTTTTTCACAGGAAAAGAAAATATGAATCTGATGCGGATCATAGAATTGTTTCCGATACGTATGCCTAGAATTTTCATATTCGACAAAATACTTGGCGGATTGGAAATATACTCTTTTCAAATACCGCTTACTGCGTGTATGGGGATTATGGCAATCGTTACATTCGTAGGAGTATTTTTTCTTGGCAAAAGGATATTTGCGAAACATCAGGTGATTTCGTAGGAGGAAAATATGGGAAGAATGATTCGATTTGAATTGGAAAAAATAGTAAAAAGAAAAGTAGTGCTTGTTTGTCTGGCTGCTGTGTTTGGGGTATTGCTTTTTGCTCTAGAGAGAATGCCGGATTCCTATACAGTAAAGCATGAAGGAAAAGTGATAGGAAACAGGGAAGCGATTACCTATGACAGAAGCGTTGTGGAAAAATATGCAGGAGAATTAACAGATGAGAAAGTGCAAAGTATATTAAAAGAATATGGATCAATTGAAGATGAACAGAACAAGGAATCTAATATGCTGCAAGGAGGCATCAGTTATCTGTTTAGTGATCAAGAAGGAAATTGGAATGGATGTACAGTAAAGGATGCATTTCCACAATTGAAAGAAGCTCCGGTGATTGGTTATTCACAAGGATTTGAGGATTTCAGTATATTTTACAGTTCTTTTTTTATGTTTCTTGGAGTCGTTATTATGATTGCGATAGCCCCTGTTTTTGCAGATGAGTATACGCTGCACACAGATGGACTTCTTTTAAGTACGAGAAACGGAAGAAGGAAATGTGTATGGGCGAAAGTGATAGCATCACTTTTGTTTGCTTTGATATTGGTCGTGTCCGTGACGTGTATCATAGGATGGCGTTATTATGATGTGTTTGGAATTTCGGGAGCAGATGCATCCATACAGATTACGAAACGAGGAATGTTTGAGGCGGTACCGGTGGCAATGACGTGCCTGGAATCGGTGTTCTATACGGTACTTACAGGAGTTACTGCTATGCTTTTACATACTATGATTGTTATTGTTGTATCCATTGTAAGTAAGAATTCCTTTCATGCAATTATTACATCGGCGGCAATATATTTTGTTCCGTTGTGCATTAGTTTTGTATTGGAAAATGAGGTGGCGCTGAAAGTATTTTCCCTTTTCCCGGCTCCACATACGAATACGCATCTTGTACTGGAATTTGCGGGGACTCTGCTTCCTTGGTTAGAAGTGGCAATTATGGCGGGGATGCTTTTGCTCATATGTCCGGTGGGAAAAAGATTATTTTCAAAACATGAGGTGGCATAAAGAAGAGTGTTCACCCACGCAATCGCCACGCGTATGGATTCTGATAAGAACGCGCTTCATGTCTTGGCATAAAAAAGAATCCCCCTAATGCAAGGATTCTTTATAAGCTGCTGGCGGGACTTGAACCCGTGACCTCCGCCTTACCAAGGCGACGCGCTACCGACTGCGCCACAGCAGCTTGTGCAGATATGCAACATAAATACTATACAGTATCTGCACATAGTTTGTCAATATTAGATTTGCAAAGTCTCACCTTCTAATACTGGAAATTTAAGATAATGCTGTTTTCTTTACCCTTCCCAAAGCGCTTGCGACTGCAGGGATAGAGATGATAATAATCGTGATTACTGCCTCGGCGAGCAAGAAGCTATAGTTATAGGCAATCGGGTAAATACTCTTTAAAGACTGCGGGAAATTCTCCGGCATATAGTCCATCCAGTAAAGATATCCGCCGATTGCGTGGAAAGCGCCACGGGCGAGAACAGCCACGATATAACCTTTCACGAGTCCATGTGATTTATTGGCGAAAAGTCCGGCAATTCCTAAAGCAGCAAATGCAAGAATGTAATCACAACATACCTGGAAGAAAGAAAGGACAAATGGCTCCTGAATAAACTGGAGAATTCCATACGCGAGTCCGACCAGGATTCCGGTCTGCACACCATACCAGTTGGCAATCAGCACGATGAAGAGCATACTGCAAAGTGTGACACTTCCGCCCCAAGGCATAGAGAACACCTTGATGTAAGATGTGATAAAGGCAAGTGCCATTGCCATTGCGCAGAAAACAAGCTGCTTTGTGGACATTTTATGCTTATCGGAACGTTTTCCCGCAAACATAAGTGCAAGAATGAATAAAGCAATTCCTGCGATGATACATACAGCATAACCGGCCGTTGTAAGCCCGCCATCTGCGTTGACTAAAAATTGAAACATAAAAAAACCTCCTCTGTCTTCGATTGAAGACAAAGGAGATTCAAAAAATCCCTTATAACGTGTCCCTACGTTGGCATTATCCAAATCAGGTTATAGGTCTGGGCGGTGTCAGCCCACTCTCAGCCCGCTTCCGTGCAAGCTCCCTTGTCATCAATCTTATGTAATTTGCACAGACTTTATATTAAACGTGAAGTTTTTGAATGTCAAGTGTTAATTTGCCAGAGTGGATAGAAAAAGATTGTCCGAGGCTTTACTTTGTGGTAAACTATATAAGATAATCATGTAATTTTGTTGTAATAATGTTAGTCAAAGCTGACGTTAAATATAAATGAGAGCTGGAGGAAGAACATGGAAAACGAAGTAGTTTCAAAAAACTTTATTGAGCTGGAAATTGATAAAGATTTAAAAGAAGGCGTATACGATACTGTATGTACAAGATTTCCACCGGAACCGAATGGATATCTTCATATCGGACATGCGAAGTCTATTCTTTTAAATTATGGATTAGCAAAGAAATACAATGGGACTTTCCATATGCGTTTTGATGACACAAATCCGACAAAAGAAAAAACAGAATTTGTAGAATCTATTTTGGAAGATATCAAATGGCTTGGAGCAGATTGGGGGGATAACCTTTTCTTTGCATCTGACTATTTTGATACGATGTATGAGTGTGCTGTAAAGCTGATTCAAAAAGGTAAAGCATATGTCTGCGATCTGACAGCAGAACAGATCCGAGAGTATAGAGGGACGCTGAAGGAGCCTGGAAAGAATAGCCCATATAGAGATCGTTCTGTGGAAGAAAATCTAGAACTTTTTGAAGCGATGCGGGATGGAAAATATAAAGATGGAGAAAAGGTGCTTCGTGCAAAGATTGATATGGCATCACCGAATATTAACATGCGTGATCCGGTTATTTACCGTGTCGCACATCTGACACACCATAACACAGGTGATAAGTGGTGTATTTATCCAATGTATGACTTTGCACATCCGATTGAAGATGCGATTGAAAAAATCACCCATTCTATCTGTACACTGGAGTTTGAAGACCATAGACCGCTTTATGACTGGGTGGTAAGAGAATGTGAGTTTAATCCTGCACCACGCCAGATTGAATTTGCAAAAATGTATTTGACCAATGTGGTAACAGGAAAGAGATATATCAAGAAATTAGTAGAAGACGGAATTGTTGACGGATGGGATGACCCAAGACTTGTATCTATCGCAGCATTAAGAAGACGAGGATTTACACCTGAATCTCTTAAAATGTTTGTAGAACTCTGTGGTGTATCAAAGAGCAATAGCTCCGTAGATTATGCAATGCTTGAATACTGTATTCGTGAAGACTTAAAGATGAAGAAACCGCGTATGATGGCAGTGCTGGATCCAATCAAACTGATCATTGATAACTATCCGGAAGGACAGGTGGAATATCTGGATGTTGCCAATAACTTAGAAAATGAGGAACTTGGTTTCCGTAAAGTACCGTTTTGTCGGGAACTTTATATTGACAGAGAAGACTTTATGGAAGAACCACCGAAGAAATATTTCCGACTTTTCCCAGGAAATGAAGTACGTCTCATGCATGCATATTTTGTAAAATGCGAAAGTTTTGTAAAAGACGAGAATGGTAATGTGACAGAAATTCACTGTACGTATGATCCGGAGACAAAATGCGGAACAGGATTCACAGGACGTAAAGTAAAAGGAACGATTCACTGGGTACCAGCACCATATGCAACGAAAGCAGAAATTCGTCTTTACGAGAACATTGTAGATGAAGAAAAAGGTGTTTACAATAAGGAAGATGGTTCGCTTAACCTGAACCCGAATTCGCTTACAATTTTAAAAGATTGTTATTTGGAACCAAGTTTTGAAAATGCGAAAGCATATGACAGTTTCCAGTTTGTAAGACAGGGTTATTTCTGTGTGGATGCAAAAGACTCCAAACCGGATGCGCTTGTGTTCAATAGAATCGTATCGTTGAAGAGCTCATTTAAGTTACAAAAATAATTAATTGGGGACGTAGTAGAATGAAAGTTTGCTACGTCCCCAATTAAAGTTTAGTGTGTCCCTAACTGAATTTAGTGGTGTCCCTTTTATATAAAATATAGTATAAATTCATTGAAGGGACAGGGTAAATAAAAGAAGGGGACAGGGCAAATGTAAATTAGGGACGTACCAAAGTGACAGTTTACTACGTCCCCTGGAGGAGAATGTAATGAATGAACTTACCATTACGTTGAATGCAAAATCTGGAGTTCCTCTATATGAGCAAATTTATGAGTACATTAAGAAAAATATCCGTAACGGGAAAATACAGTGTAGGGAGAAGCTTCCGTCTACCCGTGCATTGTCAAAACACTTGGAAGTGAGCAGAAGTACGGTGGAACTTGCATATGATCAGCTTCTTGCAGAAGGATATGTGGAAGCAGAGGCATGTCGTGGATTTTTTGTAGCTCAGATAGAAGAACTGTATCAATGGGAATTTGAAATGGAGGAACCAAAAAGGAAGAAAGAAGAAAAGAAGACCGAATATCGCTATGATTTCAGCCCAAGAGGAATTGACCTTCAAAGTTTTCCCCATGGAGTATGGAGAAAGCTTTCAAAAGAAGTTTTACTGGATGACGAATCTCAGCTTTTTCAGCTAGGGGATTCCCGGGGGGAATATGAACTTCGCGAGACAATCTGTCGTTATCTGTATCAGGCCAGAGGTGTGAATTGTGAACCGGATCAGATTGTGATTGGAGCAGGAAATGATTATCTTTTGATGCTTGTCGGGATGCTTCTTGGACAAGAGCATCGCATTGCTTTTGAAAATCCAACATACAGACAAGCCTATCTTCTTTTTAAAAATTTGTCTTATGATACTTGTGCGGTGGATATGGATAAAAAAGGAATGCGCATAGATGAGCTGGAAAAGGCAGGAGCGGATATTGCTTATGTGATGCCATCCCATCAGTACCCTCTTGGCATTGTAATGCCGATCAAGCGAAGGATGGAACTTCTTCGGTGGGCAGCGGAAGCAGAGAACAGATATATCATTGAAGATGATTATGACAGTGAATTTCGTTATAAGGGGAAACCGATTCCGGCGCTTCAGGGATATGATCGAGATGACAAAGTGATTTATATCGGAACCTTTTCCAGATCTGTGGCACCATCCATTCGAATCAGTTATCTTGTGTTGCCAAAGAAGCTTCTGAAAATTTATGAAGAAAAATGCAGATTTTTAAGCTCTACTGTATCGAGAGTGGATCAATTGATTATTCGCAGTTTTATTGAAAAAGGTTATTATGAGAGACATCTGAATAAGATGCGTGCAATTTACAAGGGACGTCATGATACAATGCTGAGCAGTCTGAAACCGCTTCTGCAATATTGCAGTGTTTCTGGAGAAAATGCAGGAGTACATCTCCTTCTCACTTTTGCAGAATACCTGGATGAAGAAGTATTGCTTAGAAAAGCCGAGGAAAAAGGAGTAAAAGTATATGGCATTTCTTCTTATGATATTCGGAATGAAGAAAAGAAAAATCCAGTGATTTTACTAGGATATGCAAATATGTCCGAGGAGAAAATAAAACGGGCGGTGGAAGCGCTTATCGAAGCATGGGGAGATATTTTGTAAACATTGTGTTGAGAAAAGCGTGAAAGTCAGCCTTTCAAGGGTTTCACGTTTCATTATTATAGGTGCATTCTGCAAGGCTGGAGCACACCAAAGACGAAATTATATGTCAAAGGTAGGATTTATTAGAAATAGCATATACGAAAAAGGATTAGTGAAGGGCGGATGAAAATTTCATCCGCCTACTTTACAAGAATTTTGTTGCTAGATTTTTTCTACAGAGCGGGGCAAAGATACAATTATTTCTCCCCTGCTTTTTTGATTTCATCGATTGCTTCTTTTGCAGTTTCGACAGCATTTTCCACAGAATCTTTTACATCACTTACAACGTCTTTTGCATCATCTGTCAAATCATTTGCAGCGTCTTTTGCGTCATCTGCTAAATCCTTCGAAGCATCTTTTACATCTTCTACCACATCACTTGCAGCATCTTTCACGGATTTTGCAGCATCTTTGACGGATTCCTTTGTTTCGGGACTGATGGAGAAATATCCGCGATCGGAAGGTTCTTTCAAATCGTCATCCAAATCAAAAGCTTCATCCTCAAAATCGTCCTCAAATTCATCTTCAAAATCATCGTTACTATTCTTCTTATGAAGATATGCGATGGTTCCTCCAACTGCGGCGCCAACTGTTAAAAGTCCTAAAAGTTTTTTGAACCATTTATTGTTTGACATACCCAATACTCCTTTCAATACCTTTTATATAGTATTACCATTGTAATCCATTTTATGTAAAAAGAAAAGGTTTATTGAGAATAAAATATAAATGTGTTAGAATGTCACTTATATAAATGAATTATTTTTGGGAAAGAGAGAAGATATATGAAGGCAAAAAAGGCGAAAAAAGGGATTTTTCATATTATTTTCAGTAGAACAGCTCTGATTGCTGCACTCTTGATCGTACAGATAGGAATTTTTATCAGAACAATTTCTATGCTGGAAGAACATGCCACATCGGTGTATATCGGTTTTGTTGCTCTGAGCATTGTGGTAATCGTTTATATTATTAACCGGGAAGAAAATCCGGCATTTAAAATGTCGTGGATTTTGTTTGTGCTTCTGATACCAATCGTAGGAACAGCATTTTACATTTTCATGTTGATTCAGCCGGGAACCAGTTATATCAGAAAACGTCTTTTCGTGCTGAGTTCGGAAACCAGTCCTTACATGAAACAGAATAAGGGGTTGATTGAAAAACTCAGATTGTCCAAACCGGCCAATGCAAATCTGGCGCACTATATGTCGAAGACTTGTGGATTCCCGGTACATCGGAACACGAAGGTGACCTATTTTCCGTTGGGAGAGGATAAGTTCTGCGAGCTAAAAATACAATTGGAAAATGCAAAGAAGTTTATTTTCATGGAATACTTTATTGTAGAGACAGGAGTAATGTGGAATGCGATTCTGGATATTTTGAAGAGAAAGGTGGACGAAGGCGTTGAAGTAAGGTTTATGTATGACGGCATGTGCAGCATTTCGCTGCTTCCATACCGCTATCCGGAGAAACTGGAGAAGATGGGAATTCAGTGTAAAATGTTCAATCCAATCAAACCGGTACTTTCTACGCAGCAGAACAATAGGGATCACAGAAAAATCTGTGTGATAGATGGTGAAGTTGCATTTACAGGAGGAGTGAACCTTGCGGATGAGTATATCAATGAAAAAGAGAGGTTCGGACACTGGAAAGATACTGCTGTGATGCTGGAGGGCGAGGCAGTTCAAAATTTTACAATTATGTTTCTGCAGATGTGGAACATTTACGAGCGTAAAACAGAAGATTACACGAAATATTTGACGCCAAAGACGAAAGAATTTAGACGGGAATTGGGATTTGTGCTTCCATATGGGGATAGTCCATATGATGATGAGAATATTGGAGAGCAGGTATATTTCCATATTCTGAATCATGCAAAGAAATATGTGCATATCATGACACCGTATTTGATACTGGACAATGAGATGGTAACAACTTTAACTTATGCTGCAAAATGTGGAATTGAAGTCATTATTATTATGCCGCATATTCCGGATAAATGGTATGCATTTGTGCTTGCAAAGACGTATTATGAAGAACTGATCAGCGCAGGCGTACAGATTTACGAATATACGCCAGGGTTTGTGCATGCAAAGGTGTTTGTATCCGATGATGATACGGCGACGGTGGGAACCATTAATTTGGACTTTAGAAGTCTATACCTGCATTTTGAGTGCGGTACATTTATTTATAATAATCAGGTGGTTCGGGACATTGAGAAAGACTTTCAGGAAACGCTTAAGAAATGTCAGAAAGTGACGGTAACGGATCTTCGTAATAGAAAAGTGGGAGAAAAAGTGTGTGGAAGAGTGTTAAGACTAATCGCACCATTGATGTAAGGAAGGAAAATTATGGAATATATTATTCGAAAAATCACTACAGAAAGCGAGATTGATCAATGTGATCTGTTTAAAATCAACCATTATCAATGGAATAGTAAACTTGAACCGAACACATATGGTTATGCTGGATATTTAGAAGGAAAAGGAATTTATGTAAAATTAGTCTGTGAGGAACAAAATCCCAAAAGAGTGTATCAGCATCATCGGGAAAATGTATATCAGGACAGTGCCATGGAGATTTTTATGGCATTTCCGGAAAAAGGGGCACTACTCTCTAATGACGTTATGTATCTGAACTTTGAAATGAATGCGAATGGCGCCATGTATGCGGCATTTGGAAAAGGCAGGAAAAACAGGTCCTTCATTTCCGATGAAATGTATGAAAAGAGTAATTGTCAGGCAGTGATAGAAGAAGACAGATGGATGCTTACGGTTCTGATTCCGGAAGAGTTTCTGAGAGAAATCTGTGCGTTTGAAGAGATAAAAAATGGCGGAACATTTTATTGCAATTTTTATAAAATTGCAGAAAGCGCAGAGATTGAGCATTACGGAAGTTTTTCACCGATTGAGAGTGAAAAACCGAATTTTCACATGCCGGTATGTTTTGCACAATGTAAAGTAGAGTAAAAGATGACAGGGTCAAAAGGTTTTAACCACATTGCCCTTGCAAATATATGGTTTTATGCCTTTATGACCCGCCTCTATATGAGGATAATTATAGCATCTGAATGCCGTTTTCTTCTGCTTCTCTCATAATTGTTTCCGGCCAGATAGAAGACTGTACTTCTCCGATATGGGCTTTTCTGAGATAGAACATGCAGATACGAGACTGCCCGATACCGCCGCCTACTGTGTAAGGAAGTTCTTTGTTTAATAAGGACTTCTGAAAGTCGAGTTCTGCTCTGTCTTCACAATTTGCAAGCTGTAACTGGTGTCTCAGGGAATCTTCGTCTACACGAATTCCCATAGAAGAAAGTTCTAAAGCGATATCAAGTGTTGGGTAGTATACGATGATATCTCCGTTCAATTCCCAATCGTCATAATCCGGAGCACGGCCATCATGCTTTTCGCCGGAAGCTAATGTTTTTCCGATTTGAGAAATAAATACAGCACCTTTTAATCGGGCGATATGATATTCGCGTTCTTTTGGGGTGCAATCTGGATATAAGATTTCCAGTTCCTGGGAAGAAATGAAGGTGATTTCCTCCGGGAGAATCGGTTCTATGTAGTTATAGCGTTTTGCAATGTGCTGTTCGGTTTCTTTTAGTGCAGAATATACGTGTTTTACAGTGTACTCCAAGGTAGCCATATTTCGTTCCTCTTTGGAGATTACTTTTTCCCAGTCCCATTGATCCACGTAAATGGAGTGGATGTTGTCAGTATCCTCATCTCTGCGGATTGCGGTCATATCGGTATAAAGACCTTCTCCAGAGTGGAAACCGTAGCGTTTTAATGCATAACGTTTCCATTTAGCAAGGGAATGTACAATTTCTACAATGGAATCATCCTGCTCTTTGATCCCGAAAGCAACCGGGCGTTCCACACCGTTTAAATTGTCATTGAGTCCTGTTTCCGGTTTTACGAAAAGTGGAGCGGAAACACGGGTCAGGTGCAATGATTTTGCAAGAGCACGTTCAAAATAGTCTTTTACTTCTTTGATGGCAACCTCTGTTTCCCGAATGGAAAGTGGTGAAATATAGTCTGCGGGTATCATAAGTCGTTCCATAGTTCTCAGTCCTCTCTGTCCTTTTTTTTAGTAAGTTTGTATATAAGTGTATATGCATATAGAAGTACCGGTAAAAGTATTGTGCAGGCGATCGATGCTTTAAGAAATCCCAGGGATTTCGTATGATCGAAGATTGCAAACACAAGAGTACTTCCATATAAAGCAACAAGTAAAATGACACCAAGAATTGCTAAAATACGCTTTGCTTTCTTCATAAAATCAGCTTCCTTTCACATGATATTTCTCATTATAGCAAAAAAATAAGAAAATTTGTAAAAGTTTTTGAAAAAATGTAAGAAATAGGTTATAATAAGCATATTAAAATGTTTTCAAAAGGAGAATATAGACATGAGTTTATTAGAACAGTGGAGAGATACTGCTTATTCTCAGGAGATGGACAGAGAATCATTAAAGAAATTCTGGGGTACATATTTCCAAATTGAAAAAGGAATTTATGAGCAGTTGTTAGCGAATCCAGATGAGGAAGTAAAAGGAACAGTTAAGGAGCTCGCTGAAAAATACAATATCGAAGTATTTACAATGACAGGATTCTTAGATGGAATCAACGATAGTTTAAAAGAGCCGAATCCAATTGAAGAGATGGAAGAGAATACGGTGGTAAGTCTTGCATTTGACAAAGAAAAATTATATAAGAACATGGTAGATGCTAAGGCTGAATGGTTATATGAACTTCCACAGTGGAATGATATTTTCACACCGGAGAGACAGAAAGAATTATACAGAGAACAGAAACAATCCGGTACGGTCCGCAAGGAAAAGAAAATCGGAAGAAATGATCCATGTCCATGCGGAAGTGGTAAGAAGTACAAGAAGTGTTGTGGAAAAAATGTTTAAGAAATAATCATAAGACGCAGTGATTCACTGCGTCTTAAGTTTTAATGGAGGATAGGAATGGAACGAGCTTTTTACAGTATAGCTTTGCTATGTATTTTCTATTATATTGTGATTTTGTGTTATACAAAGAATAAGAGGGCAACGTTTTCTTTGTTCTGGCTGATTTTCGGATTATTGCAGATTCTACTTGGTTTTTTGGCGGGGGAAATGCCGGAATGGGGATTGCAGATTCTACAGATTGTTTCGGGGCTTTTATTTATTGTTTTTCTTGCAGTTGAAAGTATTATTTTAAGCGGTATGCTTACCATGCCGTCAAAGCATCTTCCGGTTATTATTGTTTTGGGAGCATGTATCCGGGGAACGAAAATTACGGGTTCTTTGAAAAGAAGGCTGGATAAGGCTCTTTTGTATTTACATGCTAATCCGGAAACCATAGTTATTGTATCAGGCGGACAAGGAAGAGGAGAAGATGTAACGGAAGCATTTGCCATGCGGCAATATCTTCTTGAGTGTGGAGTTCCAAATGCACGAATTACAATGGAAGATCGTTCAAGGACAACAGAAGAAAATCTGAAATTTTCCAAAGAACTTCTGAAAAGAGGGGAGAATAAGATAGGGATCGTCACCAATAATTTTCATATCTATCGTGCTATAAAGCTTGCCAAAGCGGAGGGATATAAGAAGGTATATGGGATTACGGCAGGATGTGATCCGGTTCTTTTCTTCAATTATATGGTACGGGAATTTTTCGCCGTTTTGTGGCTTTCTATACAATTGGCAAGAAAAAGTAAAAAAGAGCAGATTGACAAATAAAAAAGCAATGCTATAATAAATAATATGTAAATAAGAAAACACGTTGAAGAGACGAGTAAAATGTGAAAGGATACAGAGAGAGAAGTCTGGGCTGGAAGCTTCTTATCGCGGAAGCATTTGAAAACTACCTCTGAGTGGCAGCAAAACTGTCCGGTGATTCCGTTATCATCATAATGAAGTGGTTCTGACATTGTCAGTACAATTAGGGTGGAACCGCGAGTATAGAGAACTCGTCCCTTGCAGTAGTTTACTATTGCAAGGGATTTTTATGTGCAATTTCAGGCAATGAATCTACATTTGGAGATTACGTGGCAATATAGCCGCATATGAAAAAAGGAGAGACGAAAGAAATGGATGCTTATACGCATAAGGTACAGTATTATGAGACAGACCAGATGGGTATCGTACATCATTCCAATTATATCCGTTGGTTTGAAGAAGCAAGAACAGATTATATGGAACAACTTGGAATGGGATATGCAGAAATGGAAAAAGCCGGAATTGTAAGTCCGGTTTTGGGAGTGGATGCAACATATCTTAGAATGGCACGATTTGGAGATACTGTGTCGATTAAAACAAAAATCATTTCCTACAATGGAATAAAATTATCTGTAGAATATGAAATCTATAACAAAGAGACAGGTCTGATCGACTGTAAAGGAACAACGCACCATTGTTTCTTGAATAAAATGGGCAGACCAATCTCGTTGAAAAAAGATTTGATTGAATTTCACAATATGTTCTTAAAAGGACTGGAAGAATCTCAGGAAGAAGAAAATAGCATCGAAGAAAAGAATGAAGACAAAGATGTGGACGAAAATGTAGGCAAAAATGAAGAAGGAAAGGATGAGGAATAATGAAAATTACATTAAAAGACGGATCTGTGAAAGAATATGCAGAAAGTAAATCCGTACTCGATATTGCATTTGATATCAGTGAGGGACTTGCAAGAGCAGCATGTGCAGGGGAAGTAAATGGAGAGGTTGTAGACCTTCGTACAGTGATTGAAGAGGATGCAGAACTTAATATATTGACAGCAAACGATGCAGAAGGTCTGGCAGCGCTTCGTCACACAGCATCTCACGTTTTGGCAGAGGCGGTAAAGAGATTGTATCCGGAAGCAAAACTTGCAATTGGACCATCCATAGATACAGGATTTTACTACGATTTTGAACATGAGCCATTTTCCAGTGAAGATTTAGAAAGCATTGAAAAAGAGATGAAAAAAATCATCAAAGAAAATGCAAAGATCGAAAGATTTGAACTTCCGAGAGAAGAAGCAATCGCATTTATGGAAGAAAAAGGTGAACCATATAAAGTAGAGCTTATCAATGATCTTCCGGAAGATGCGGTGATTTCATTCTACAAACAGGGAGAATTTGTAGATCTTTGTGCAGGACCACATCTTATGAGCACAAAAGGAGTGAAAGCATTTAAGTTAATTTCATCTTCAGGAGCTTATTGGAGAGGAAATGAAAAGAACAAGATGCTTTCTCGTATTTACGGAACTGCTTATGCAAAAAAAGAAGAATTAACTGCACATTTGGAACGATTGGAAGATGCAAAAAGACGTGATCATAACAAGTTAGGAAGAGAGATGGAACTTTTCACAACAGTGGATGTGATTGGTCAGGGACTTCCACTTATCATGCCAAAAGGTGTCATCATGTTAAAAGAACTTCAAAGATGGATCGAAGATATTGAAGATAATGAATGGGGCTATGTACGTACAAAGACTCCGCTTATGGCGAAGAGTGATCTGTATAAGATTTCCGGGCACTGGGATCATTATAAAGAAGGAATGTTTGTATTAGGGGACGAAGAGAAGGATAAAGAAGTATTTGCCCTTCGTCCAATGACATGCCCGTTCCAGTATTATGTATACAAAGCGACACAGCATTCTTACAGAGAATTGCCGATCCGTTATGGCGAGACATCTACATTGTTCAGAAACGAAGATTCCGGAGAAATGCACGGTTTGACACGTGTGCGTCAGTTTACGATTTCCGAAGGACATTTGGTAGTACGTCCGGATCAGATGGTAGAAGAGTTTAAAGGCTGCCTGGCACTTGCAAAACATTGTCTGGAAACATTAGGTGTAGAAGAAGATGTCACATACCATTTGTCAAAATGGGATCCGGAGAACAAAGAAAAATATATCGGAGAACCGGAAGTATGGGAAGAGACAGAACAGCACATGAGAGATATCTTAAATGAACTTGGAATCCAGTTTGTGGAAGATGTGGGAGAAGCTGCATTCTACGGACCGAAAGTAGATATCAATGCAAAGAATGTATATGGGAAAGAAGATACAATGATCACAATTCAGTGGGATGCACTTCTTGCGGAACAGTTTGATATGTATTACATTGATGAAAACGGTGACAAGAAACGTCCATGCATCATTCACAGAACAGCACTTGGATGCTATGAAAGAACACTTGCATGGCTGATAGAGAAATATGCAGGATTATTCCCGACATGGCTTTGTCCGGAACAGGTACGTGTACTTCCGATTTCTGAAAAATATGCAGACTATGCAGAAAAAGTGGATAAAGAACTGAAGGCAAACGGTATCCGCTCCAGCATGGATAACCGTTCAGAGAAGATCGGATACAAGATTCGTGAAGCACGCCTTAACAAAGTACCATATATGCTTGTGGTAGGTGCAAAAGAAGAAGAAGAAAATGTGGTATCTGTAAGAAGCAGATATTTGGGAGATGAAGGGCAGAAATCTTTGGATACATTTATCAATGATATTTGCAAAGAAATCCGTACAAAAGAAATTCGTAAAATCGAAGTAGAAGAGAATAAATAAAAAACTGGCGGCAATACTATCTCTGATCATATTTATGGAATAAAAGGAGGTAGTACGATGCCGGAATTAAAATGTACAGTGCAGACTTGTGTGCACAACAAACAGTTTTTATGTGATCTGGATGCAATCCAGGTAGGAGGAAGCTCAGCAAGAGATTCGAAAGAAACATGCTGTGACAGTTTCCAGGAAAGAAAAGATGGAATGACAAATGGTGTTTCAGGAGGATATTCAGCAAGCTATGGTGATGTATCATCATCCAAGCCTTCAGCTACAAGCAATATCGATTGTAAAGCTACAGAATGTCAGTATAATGATGCATGCAAATGTCATGCCGGAAAGATCAGCGTGGAAGGAAGTCAGGCGTGTCAGTGTGAAGAAACAGAATGCGCAACTTTTACATGCGGATGCAATTAATTTTTTGCAATGAAAGCAATTGTATAAGTGAGTAAGGAAAAACAGGGCAGTGCCGTAGAAGGTTCTGCCTTGTTTTATAAGTATCTGTAAAACGAAAAGTGATTTTCTTGACGGCAATCCAAAAGGCACGTTATAATAAAACATAAATGATTTACAGAAAGAGAGCAATACATAATGAAAGAAAAGGAACATATTACACAGGAAAGTGAAGAAGAAAAAGGCATTCCGGAATCACAATTTAATTTAAAAACATACTTTATGAAAGGTTTCACATATTTTCTAGTGATTGTTGCATGTATTGTATGTTATTTTGCATTTCTTAGAATTGATGATATTGCCAGGCTGGCAAAAGAAATAGGAACGATTCTGCAGCCGATCATCATGGGTCTTGCGTTTGCCTATCTTTTGAATCCGATGGTAACGATGATTGAGAGAAAACTGAATCCGATTCTTGAAAGTAAAATGAAGAATAAGAGAAAAGTACACAGTCTTTCCAGAAACATAGGTGTGTTGGTGTCTTTGCTCGTGACATTGGCGGTTGTCGTTTTACTGTTAAATATGATCATACCGGAGTTATATGCAAGTATACGCGACATGATCATCAGCCTTCCGGAACAAATTAATGATGCCATGGCGTATATGCAGCGGCATGCCATCAATGATTCGGCAATATCCGGAACGTTACAGACAGTTCTTGAAAATGCGGCTTCTTCTTTGGAAACCTGGTTGAAAACAGACTTGATCAGACAGGTGAACCAAATGATGTCATCATTGACAAACGGTGTAATCAGTTTCTTTGAGACGTTGTTCAATATCGCAGTTGGTTTGATTGTATCTGTGTATGTGTTGACAACGAAAGAGAAATTTATCGGACAATGTAAGAAGATTACCTATGCGCTTTTTCAGAAAGAGCGGGCAAATATGATTCTGCAGATTACAAGAAAAAGCAATGAGATATTTGGTGGATTTGTTATTGGGAAAATCATCGATTCTATCATTATCGGAATTATTTGTTTTATAGTGCTGAGTATTTTAAAAATGCCGTATACATTGCTCGTAAGTGTGGTTGTAGGTGTTACGAACGTGATTCCGTTTTTTGGACCATTTATCGGAGCGATTCCAAGTATCATCCTGATTTTACTGGCAGAACCGATTAAAGGTCTGTATTTTATGATATTTATTCTGCTGCTGCAGCAGTTTGATGGAAATATTCTGGGACCGAAGATTCTCGGAAATTCTACAGGACTCAGTGCGTTTTGGGTTGTGTTCTCCATTTTGCTAGGAGGTGGATTATTCGGATTTATCGGAATGGTAATGGGTGTTCCGACGTTTGCGGTGCTTTATTATCTTGTGAATATGTTTGTGGAACAGAAACTTAGGAAAAAGAAGCTTCCGATGGCATCGGATGTTTTTGAAAAAGTGGATTATATAGACGAAGAGGGCAATGTGCATCAGCAGAAGCCTGAAGAAAAAAGTAAGTAGGTGAAAAATATGCCAATTCGAGTACAAAATGATCTTCCGGTAAAGGAAATACTGGAAAAAGAAAATATATTTGTGATGGATGAACATCGTGCAACGCATCAGGATATCCGTCCGATTCGTATCGGACTTTTAAATCTGATGCCATTGAAAGAAGAAACAGAACTTCAGATTCTAAGATCGCTATCCAATACACCGCTTCAGGTGGATGTGGTTTTTGTTCATGTGGCAAGTCACCAGTCTAAAAATACACCGACAAGCCATTTGAACAAATTTTATGTGACATTTGAAGAAATCAAAGAGAGAAAATTTGACGGGTTTATCATTACCGGAGCTCCGGTAGAGCAGATGCCGTTTGAAGAAGTGGATTATTGGGAAGAACTGAAGACGATTATGGAATGGACGAAGACAAATGTAACGTCTACGCTTCATCTTTGTTGGGGAGCCCAGGCAGGAATTTATTATCATTACGGCATTGCTAAAGTACCTTTGGAAGAAAAATTGTTTGGAATATTCTACCACAAAGTATTGAATCGGAAAATTCCGCTTATACGCGGGTTTGATGACGTATTTCTTGCACCGCATTCCAGACATACGGATGTTCCAATTGAGAAAATACGGGCAGACAAAAGACTTATGATTCTCGCAGAATCTGAAAAAGCGGGTGTATTTCTTGTCATGGCACAGGATGGACGACAGATTTTTGTAATGGGTCATCCGGAGTATGACCGGGTGACACTGGATAAGGAATATAAGCGGGATAAGGCGAAAGGACTTCCGATTAAAATTCCCGAAAACTACTATGAAAATGATGATGATACGAAGAAGCCGCTTTTGACATGGAGAGCGACTGCGAACAATTTGTATACAAACTGGCTCAATTATTATGTTTATCAGGTGACGCCGTATAATTTGGATGGAACACCGTTTTAATGGGGGATTTAAAAGGATTTGTTGAAAGGTCAAAGTATCGTAAAATGATGTCAAATATCGGGCAATATCGTAAAATTGGGAGTACAAAGGGAGTACAGAAAAGCCATTATGGGAGTACAAAATTTGTGGTCTAAACGGAACTCTGATAAAGAACATTGGAAAGATATAAGTAAATAAAAAATTCTATCAAGAGTGCAAAATGCCAGTAATGGTAGTAATAGCCTCTTGATAGAGTTTTTATTTTATTTGAAGTCTTGCTTCTTGAATATGAACAGTCCTACTTGAGTAAAAATAATCATTTCAATGAAGTTCATGATGGAAAAATCCCAATGGTGAGATGCGTTTTTTAGTAACAATGAATTTTGATATTTTCTGACAATGCTTTTCCATAAATTGATGTAACTTCTCAAACCCTTGTATTTACTGGTGTTCTGCAAGATTTTGAAAAACGGTAAAGTGGTGTATTGTAACATAAATCACAAAGTAATTTTTGATTATCTTTTCAAAAGTTCTTATATGCCGGTATAGCCTATTGTTACAGGCTTTTCCGGCATTTTTCATTGTGGAAGATACTCTCAAATCTTCTTATATCCCCGTATGTTTTGGTGTTCAAAAGTAGTAGGTGGAGTAGTAAATTCTCCGTTTACTACTTAGGCAATCAGCCGCTTCATTTCTGTTATCGACGTTTCGGAAGTCGTATGCGCGTAATAGTTCAGCGTCATATTGATGTTGGAATGTCCCATGATGTACTGCAATGCCTTTGGGTTCATTCCTGCATTTGCTAACGTGGTGCAGAATGTGTGGCGTAAGGTGTGCGGTGTCATTACCTTTGGCAATGCTACCTTTTGCGTTTTGTTGTATTTCCTTACAAGCCCCCGGAACATACTTTCATAGTTGACTGCCACTTTTGGCAAACCGTTCCGGTTAAGGAACAGAAACTTTGTGTAGCCTTCTAAAATAACAGGCTGTGCATATTTCCGCTTGTTCAGCACCCGCTGAAATGCTTCTAACACTTTTTCACTCATAGGAATAACCCGGTTGCCGCTTTTCGTCTTAGGCGTTTCCACATAGTAGCCCACGTCTGCAATCTTCAAAAGTTGGTGGTCTACATTGATAAGCTGTTTGCCTAAGTCAATGTCAGCTTCCGTCAGTCCGCAGAGTTCCGAAATGCGAAGCCCTGTCCCTAACAGTATGATAATCTCGTCGTAGTATTTCTGATAGACTTTATCATGCTGCACAAAGGACAGAAAAGCCGCTTCCTGCGTAGGGGATAGAGGTTCCTTTGGTTCCGTATCATCTTCAAGGACTGTGTTCAACTGGAAGTCAAATGGATTTTTACGAATACAATCGTCCTGTATGGCTGTGTAAAAGGCAGCCTTTAAGGAACGCTTGTGGTTGTTGATAGTCTTGAAGCCGTAACCTTTTTCTTTCATGCGTAACGCCCATTCCTTTGCGTCGGAGAGCTTCACATTTTCAATCCGGCAGGCTCCAAGTTTATCCTCCTGCAAAATCCGCATGAGCTGTTTTCGCCCCTGCTTTGTACCATGCCGCACATTTGCCCGGTGGCGTATCTGCTTTGCGTAGAGTTGGCAGACCGTCATTTTCTTTCCGATATGGTCGATACCGTCGTCAAGGTCTTTTTGGATTTCTTTCTCTTTTTCCCTCAACGCTATATCGTCGCGCTTTCCTGCCGGGGTTTTGTCCGTAGGCACTAACTTCCAAGAATACACAAACTGCGGTTTCCCAAAGGTATCTATATATTTGTAGGCATATCTCCCGTCTTTTCTCTGGCTCTCTCCGGTGCGGAGAATACGATTTTTATTATCCCGTCTTTTTTCCGACATCGTTATGCTCCTTTCCATAATGGAAAGAGCCTTGATATGCTTGACTATATTGTACCACATTCAAGGCTCGATTTCACTATCAGATTGCGTCCACCGTATCAATCATTTTTTCAAATTGCTTACGCTTAATCTGAATACGGTTTCCGTTCATCATTACCCAGTCCGGGACGGGATTTTCTTCTGCCAGTTTCCGCAGCTTGCTTTCTCCGATACGGAAATATTTTGCTGCCTCTTCTATGGTAAGCGTGTACTTTTCCCAAATCGGCACGTCGTTATTGTTCAATTTGTCGTCCCCCTTTCTTAATGGGTCAAAAATCAATCTGTAACATAGGCTTTAATCGGACGGCTATTAGCGTAACCTCATGGGACTTGCACCCCTCCGGCGGTCTGCCGAAGCCCTACCCATTGCCTGCGACGCTTCTAACGCTCGGACTATGGCTATAAGGAAGTATCATTATGTATTCTGTGCGTTATCGCCCGCAGGCTGCTATCTCTGCTTTACGGTGTGGTATTTCTCGCTCGCTTTTCTATTAAGAGAAAGGTCATGGCGTATCCACCGCATGGCTCGGCACAAAAGGAACGTATCCGATTTGCCTTATACTGCGTCGCCGTTCTATTGCGCCGCTTTCTTTATCAAAGAGCAGAGGGCTGTTCTGCGATATGGAACAGAAAAGGGGGAAGCGCTCCAATACCGCGTTGGTTTATTCAGCCTTAAATGTGAGGATTGCCCTCATCAGTTTTGTTTGCAGCCTTTCGCGTATTTCTTCGTCTACTCCAAAATAAACATTTCCTCGCTCATCATAGAGCTTTCGCATGGAAAGACGGGCTATGTAGCCGCTGAAATGTTGCAATACAATCTTCATTGCGTCCGGGTCGCCCTTTGACGCTGCCAGTATGACAGGATAAGGTACAAGGGTGTTCTCCGGGTACTCGGTCGGTTTACCATTCAATCCATTCATCAGCGTTTTCCTCCAAATATTTTTTTAACTGCTCAAAGGAGCTTGTCCGGCGATACTGTACCGTACTTCTTGAGATATTGAGCTGCTTTCCGATTTCTATATCAGTTAATCCCTCAAAGTAATACAGCAGTACAATTTTGCGCCGTTCTTCGGGTAAAGCCCGGATAGCTTCAAGCAGCAGTTTTGGGGTTATTTCTTTTCCTGCCATTTGATAAGACGGCTCTGCTTCTTCGTCTTGAAAATACTTATCGACGGTATAAAGCTGCCGTTCCTCATGCAAGGCAAGGTCAGAAAAAGTAACCTCCCGAACTCTGCGCCGACGAATTTCTTCATGGGCGTTGCACGCTTCATTGTGCAGCACTGATTTACAGAACTTTTGAAACGCACATTGCTTTTCAAATTCCCTGCGATTAGGTGTCATGGTGTTCACCTCCTTTCTGCCGAAAGGCGGTAGTACCTCCCCTTTTCGCGGGATAATACAGGCGACTTTTTGCTTTGCCAAAAAGAGAGCAAAGTTTTTGAAAAATCTTCTGTAAAATGCAAAATGCGCCTGCCTGCAAAACGCAGATAGGCGCATAGGAAATAACAGCGGTATTTAATTGATTTGACAGTTCATATCTATAACCAGACTTACCCGGTGGTGGAACTGTACTTTTTTTAATGAATGCAACCTATGTATGCTGTATAACAGCAAAGAAATTCCCATAGCGGCAGCCCTCCTAAATGCCGCTAATTTATGTTATAGGTAGCAGTAGACAAAAAGAAGCGGCGGCTTTAAAAATCAAAGCCACCGCTTCAAAGGCGCGTGAAAATGTATCTGCTCTGCGACGGCTTTTTTTCTTTTGCCGTCGTCCGGCAGATATTTAGATTTTAAATTTTAGAAAAGACGTGGGATTATAACCATAAATAATATCCCAAGTAGATAAAAGGCATTTACACCCAATCCAACTTTTACATAAATATCGCGTTGCTGTTTTTTGAGAAATAAGAATAGTGCGTAAAGAAAACTGGCAACAATAAAAACACCGTAACCAATAGCAATAGCTGTTGCATTTGCAGCCGTAGGCTTCCAAACAAATAACATAGTAAGAGGTACAAAAATTGTAACAAGGGATATAATACTTAAAATTTTTTCTTTCATAATGGTTTCCTTTCTATTATCATTTGAGTTTTAATTTCAGTGAACCTGTAAAATTATCTGCTTCAATCAAAACATAATTGCTTGCAGACGGAAGTTCAATAGTATCATTATATGAGCTTTCTGTATCACAAAGGATTTTCGGTTCATCAGTTCCCGTTTGTAAAATTAGTTTCAAATTCCCGGTTTGAGCAGCTATATCACAAGAAATTTCTATTTTATTTCCATTATCTCGTTCAAGAGCTGTTCCCCCGAAAATGATTTCATTACCGGAAAAATCATCATAGTCAGCGGTATAATTTCCTACATAGCTATCTATACCAAATTCACGTTTTCCTTGCAAATCTTTATCATCTGTTAAACCCTTATCTCCAATAGATTGTAAGGCTTGATTATAATTACTTACAATTTCATCTTTAGAACAGGCAGTTACAGAAACAAGACAACATAACATTAAAAATAAAGGTATCAGCTTTTTCATTTTGCAATCTTCCTTTCTGTTTTTCTCCTTTTTTGAGATAAAGGGGTAGCTAAAGTTTCTTTTTGTGGAATAGAAATTATTATCAATGATAATATAAGCATAGCTAACATCGTTAAAACACCTAATAAAATGCTTTGAGAAGATGAATAAGCTCCGGTAGTATCTGTCACAAATCCTTCTCCGTTAAAGCCGACTATACTTAATCCGGCAGAGAGCGGATACAAATTTCTGATAATAGGATTTTTGAAGTAGATACTAATATATCCTAATAGAAAAGCTGCAACAGCCCCACCTTTGAAAGAGTTTTGTTTTTTTCCACAGTGTGCGATAAGTGGCATTTCTCCAATAAATGTAAATAATGCCATTCCACAAATTTGTATAGTCCCAATTATAATTGTTGATAAAGTCATATTCTCACGACAAGCGATTATTCCGACTATAATAGTGACAAATGAATTACATAATCCTAAAAGTATAGAAAGTAGTCCTATTGTAGTTAGCTTCCCAATCATCAGTTTAGGAAAAGAAATAGGAATAACTTGCAGATTTTTTAGTGTATCATCAGTGTATTCTCGGTTAATCATATAGCCACCAATCAAAGCTATAATCATAGGAAAAAACATGGTCATATTATTCCAAATCGTACTATTAAGTAAATCAGGAAATGTATAATTCAAGACATTTTTAGCTTCATCTGTCATAATTTTTTGCATAACGATTGAAATAATAGGGGAACACGCTACACCAAGCATACCAACCAAAATAATACTGTATCTTTTTAGCTTTTGAAATTCTGTTGTAATAAAAGCAAGCATATTCACACCTCCTATATCTCACGACGATTATAAATTTTTATAATCGCATAAATTGATACGAACAGAAAGAGCGCAATAATACAGACGCATATATGAGTTGGGACAAAATAAGGACGCATAGTGTTATAAAATTCAGCTGCGGCTCCATTCCCCTCGTCGTAAAATTGATAAATCCAACGATTGATTACAGGTATAGGTAAGATTGTTCCTATATTTACCCCTACTGGTGTCAGCATTCCTATATCTGTTACATGAATTACATAGTTAATAATTGTGTAAAAAAGGGTAATGACAATAGAAATCAAGTCACTTTTATTGAACCATACAACTAATGCCACACAAGGTAAAGCCGCAGCTAGGAGCATTATTCCCAATCCTATACTCAATACAAATTTTTGTGCCATGTTTTCCATAGCAATACCAAGGATTTTTGAACACAACACACTGGCAAAAAAGCCTAAAAGAGTATAAGCTACTGAAATAATAGCCATTACTCCTATTTTTGCTACAACTATTTTACTTTTGCTAATAGGAATGGTTGTAAGGTTCTTTAAAGTGTCATTATCTGTTTCTGTAAAGAACAGAGAAGTTGCAATAACAACCAATATCGGCAACAAAAGAAGAAAATCGCCATAGTCCACAATGCCGGAAAACAAATTATCATAATTAACTTGTGTTGGAATGTTCCAATATAAAGCAGTCATTACTACCGGAAAAACCAAAGCAACAAGAGTAGCCAAAACAAAAAGAGAACGTCGTTTAAATTTGTAAAATTCGCATTTAATCAGTTTAAGCAATTCCCTCGCCTCCTGTCACACGCTTGAAATAATCTTCAAGGCTTTCTTCACAAGTATGAGCTTCTGATACCTCCAATCCATTTTCTACAAAGGCGGTTACAATTTTCCCTACTGGTAAATCAAGATTGTGTAGACGTAAATTGTGGTCGTCCTGTATAGAAAAATGGTTTTCGTGGAAAGTACGTTCCAAAATTCTTGCTGCCTGTGCGGTATCAGAAAGAGTAAATCGGATATGTTTGCTGCTTTTTTGTTCCAGTTCCGCAAGACTTTCTTCTTCCAGTAGTGTGCCATGGTCGATAATTCCAATATCATCAGCCAGTAGCGAAATTTCTGAAAGAATATGACTGGAAATTAAAATTGTTTTTCCTCTCGCGTCACAAAGTTCACGAATAAAAGAACGAACCTCTGCAATTCCAATCGGGTCAAGCCCATTGATAGGTTCATCTAAAATCAAAAGCTCCGGGTCGTGCATAACAGCAAGTGCAATCGCAAGCCGTTGTTTCATACCAAGAGAATACTGGGAAAACAGTTTTTTGTCTTTATAAGGCAATCCCACCAAATCTAAAGCGTCTTTGATTGCGTGGCGGTTTGGTACTCCCCGTAAGGTAGCAAAAATTTGTAAGTTTTCCGTAGCAGTCAAATTAGGGTAAAAACCGGGCGACTCAATCAGACTACCGATACGGGGCAACAATTTCTTTTCATTCCCCTGCAAAGACTTTCCCCATATTTTAACTTCGCCGGAAGTTGGCTTTGTCAATCCAAGTAGCATTTTCATAGTGGTCGTTTTTCCGGCTCCGTTTCTTCCAAGCAGTCCGTAAATTCTCCCTTTCTGCACATGAATATTTAAGTCAGCAACACTCTTTTGTGAGCCGTACTGTTTTGTAAGATTTTTTGTTTCAATGATATAATTTTTGTCCATATTCAAACCTCCTGTTCTGTAAAGTATTCTATCACACCAACCTTGCATTAACCTTGCCGCAACCTTGCATTAACCTTGCAATTTGAAATATTTCTCCCCAAATAATTAAGGCTCCCGTCAAAAGGACGGGAGAACCTTACTTTGCTAAGGGAAAAAGCAAAGTAAATTCTGTTCCTTTTCCCTGTATGCTATTTGCTGTTATTGTGCCGTTCATCTTTTCTACAAGTTGGTGTGCGATAGAAAGCCCAAGACCGCTGCCTTTTTCAGACCGTCCCTTATCGCATTTATAGAGCCGTTCAAAAATATGCTTCAAATCTTCTTTTTCAATCCCTATTCCATTATCTGCTAATCGGATTTGCATATTTTTTTCCTGCTTTGACAGGATTATTTCTATTTTATCCGCATGACTGTGAGAAATTACATTTTGAATAAGATTGTTCAATATCCGCATATAGCCGTCCGTATCAAGTTTTACCCTGAAAGGCTGTTCGGGAATATCAATATTGTAATCTATCTGCTTATCTTCAAATATGGGTATCCAGTCAATCAAGATATTTCGTGTCAGCTCCGCAGCTTCAACAATATTTATATCCATAGCAAACTCATTAGAATTTAATTTGAACCAGTCAAAAAGAACATCAATATATTCTTTCAAATCGTGAGCTTTGCGGCGGGCTGTTTCGATATAGTCGTCCCTGTCTTTTCCTGTAACAATTCCTTTATGTGCAGCGTCAAGATACCCAATAAGCGTTGTAAGCGGTGTCCGAACATCATGGGAAAGACTTGTCATAAGCTGTCGGTTTGTTTCTTCTGTCTGCCGGACAGTAGAAAGCCTGCTCTCATAAGACACAACAATCTCATTTATTTCATAGGCAAGAGGGGCTACCAGTTCATTTGTTGCAGATAAAATACGCCTGTTTCCATTTCCGTTTTTTACATCAATCAATGCGTCTGTTATCTCGGCTATCTGTTTTTTAACACGTCGAATAGCAAAGCAGGAAACAAGAATAGAGAAAAGTGCAATTATTATGGATAGAAAAATGACTGCTTCCATAGAAAATCAAACCTCCTTGTTAAAACGATAACCGATACCTTTAATCGTTTGAATATATTTTGGACTTCCGGGATTTACCTCTAATTTCTTGCGAAGTCGGCTGATAATCGCCATAATGTTGCTGTCATCATAGAAATATTCCTCTCTCCACACTTCTTCATAAATCTGTTGCTTTGTCAGAATTTTCCCTTGATTTTTCGCGCAGTATAAGAGTAAGTCAAATTCTTTTGGAGGCAATTCAAAAGTTCCATTTTCCGTAGTAACAGAACGATTTTCAATATCAATTTTCAACCCGTCAAATTCAAGTTGCTGTGATATTCCGTCCTGTTGATTGAAACGGGTATAACGGCGTATAAGGGAAACGATACGGGCTATCAGTTCGTCCATGTCAAAAGGTTTTGTCAAATAATCATCAGCTCCTGCCCTTAAACCGCGTACTTTAGAAGCACTGTCATTTTTTGATGTAAACATCAAAATCGGCAGGCTGCTTTCTTTTCTAATTTCTTCCAATGTTTCAAATCCGTCCATACCAGGCATCATAACGTCCAGTATCACAAGTTGATATTCTCTCTCTTTTAATTTTTGTAATCCCTCTTTTCCCATATTACAAAAATCAGCTTCTATATCTTCTGATAGCACGCTGCGTTTAATCAGCGCACAAAGTTCCTTATCATCATCTATAATCAAAACTTTATTCATGGTATAGCTCCTTTCCTTGTTTGGTTCTACCGTCAATCGGTTTTTCCGCGTCTTTTGGTATCAACCACATATACCCAAGTTTTGAAACACCCTGTATGCGTTTCTCCCTGCAAAGTATCTGTACCCGCCTTTCAGAAATTCCCCACTTCTTTGCTGCTTCGGGGCAAGACATATATTCCATAACAACACCCGTCCTTTCTGAAAATCTTATCATAATAATTATAGTCGGACACACGAACAATAGCAAGTATATAAATATGAATTATTATGGCTATTTAGTGGAACTGTATAGACATATCCAAAGAGAAAGGGGAACAGTAAAATGTAACTGGGTGAATAAATATGGCAAAAAGACCGGTAGAAAAATATGACTTCAAGGCATTTGGAGAAGCTATAAAAGCTGCGCGGACGGGGCGCAAAGAAAGCCGCAAACAGGTAAGTGATGAAATGTATATTTCTCCTCGCTATCTTGCAAATATCGAAAACAAAGGACAGCACCCCAGTCTGCAAATCTTTTTTGAGCTTATGCTTCGTTACAATATATCCGTAGACCAGTTTCTTTTAGATACGCCCACCCAAAAAGATACAAAGCGGCGGCAGCTCGACGCTCTCCTTGATGATATGAGCGATAATGGCATACGGATTGTAACGGCAACTGCAAAAGAAATTTCAGAAGTCGAAAAAGAGGACAAATAAATGTGTCCGGCAAATTGAATATGATTTAGGAAGCGTTGTAATCTTTACAGATTGCAGCGTTTTTCTTTTGCTCTTTTTTGGCATATAGAGCATTGCGTTGTAGTAACCAGTGAGGAAAAAACTTTCGTAGCAAGCATAGGAAAAGAGTACCCTTTTCCGTATTTTCGCCCTCCCGTCCTGCGGTGCGTCGGTTGAAAATTGCTTGTTGGGAAGTGTCCCAAACCCTCAAAGCGGAAAGGAGCGATTGCATGAACGGACGCAAAAGAAAAGTACAAATCAAATTCTATGTAACAGAGGAAGAAAGGGTGTTGATTGAGCAGAAAATGAAGCTCGTCCCTACCCAAAACATGGCGGCGTATCTTCGCAAGATTGCCATTGACGGCTATATCATTCAGACAGACCATAGCGATATAAAAGCCATGACAGCGGAGATACAGAAAATCGGGGTCAACATCAATCAGATTGCAAAGCGTGTCAATGCGACAGGCAGCGTCTACCAAGAGGACATAGAGGAAATAAAGGGGGTGCTTGCAGAGATATGGCGGTTACAAAGATTAAGCCTGTTAAAAGCACGTTGAGCAAAGCCCTTGATTATATCCAAAATCCGGATAAGACAGACGGGAAAACGCTTGTGTCCTCTTTTGGGTGCAGCTATGAAACGGCAGATATTGAGTTTGAATATACCTTGTCGCAGGCTCGGCAGAAAGGGAACAACTTAGCCTTTCATCTGATACAATCGTTTGAACCGGGAGAGGTGGACTGTGAGAAAGCCCATGCAATCGGAAAGCAGCTTGCCGACGCAGCAACAAAGGGACAGCACGAATACGTCCTTACCACCCACATAGACAAGGGGCATATCCATAACCACATCATTTTTTGCGCGGTCAACTTTGTTGACTACCATAAGTACAATTCCAATAAGCGCAGCTACTACGGCATACGGAATATGAGCGACAAGCTGTGTCGGGAAAACGGGCTGTCCGTCGTCGTTCCGGGCAAAGGCAGCAAGGGAAAAAGCTATGCAGAATATCAAGCGGAAAAGGTCGGTACAAGTTGGAAAGGCAAGCTAAAAATTGCCGTTGATACGCTTATCCCCCAAGTAGCAAGTTTTGAAGAATTGTTGCAGCGGTTACAGGCAGCGGGCTATGAGATAAAGCCGGGAAAATATATCTCCTGCCGCGCTCCCGGACAGGAACGGTTTACCCGCTTAAAAACCCTCGGTGCAGATTATACAGAGGAAGCAATCAAAGAACGGATTGCAGGCAAGCGCACAAAGGCAGCGAAAGCTCCCAAAGAGCAGCGTGGCGTATCGCTGCTTATCGACATTGAAAACAGTATCAAGGCACAAGAGAGCCGGGGCTATGAACAGTGGGCGAAAATCCATAATCTGAAACTGGCGGCAAAGACCATGAATTTCTTGACAGAACATCAGATTGAGCAGTACGCGGATTTAGTCAGCCGGATTGAAGAAATAACTGCGGAAAACGAAAAGACCGCAGACGCATTAAAGAGTGTGGAAAAGCGTCTTGCAGATATGGCGGTGCTGATGAAGCACGTTACCACCTATCAAAAGACAAAACCAGTCTATGAAGCATACCGCAGGGCAAAGGATAAAGACGCATACCGGGCAAAAAATGAAAGCAGTCTGATACTCCATGAAGCGGCGGCAAAGACACTGAAAGCGTCGGGCGTTACCAAGCTCCCCAATCTCGCCGCCATGCAGGAAGAATACGGGAAGCTCCAAGCGCAGAAAGAAGCCCTTTACACTGATTATGGCAAGCTGAAAAAACAGGTCAAGGAATACGACGTTATCAAACAGAACATAGACAGTATTTTAAGACTGGAAAAAGAACCGGAACGGAGCAGGGAAACCGAACGCTTACAGTAGAAATATCTATAAAAGCGTGGTAGGATAAAGATATTCCAATACAGACAGGAGCGTGAAAACATGGCAGACCAAACAATACCCGATTATGAAACCATACGCGCCGCCGTTGCCGGAGAAACATGGGCGGTGGAAAAGGTGCTTATGTGCTACAAGGACGAAATCGACAGGCAGGCAACTGTAAAGAAACGTCAGCCGGACGGAACATTCAAACTGGAAATTGATGAAGATATGCGCCAGTATATCACAATGAAGCTGATAGAATCCCTCCCCCAATTTCCCCTTGAAGAAATGGAAAGAGAGGAAAAAAGAAATCGGGACAAAAAATCATAAAAAGGTAGACGGGAAGCTGCTGCGGATAGATAAGCAGTTTCGACATTTGAAGCAACGGCAAAAAGAAACTATCAGTACATGGCTTTATGAGGAATACCGCCGCCTTTGGATAGAAAAGGGACAGGAGCCGCATAAACGCAACAACCGGGAAATCGTTGCCGCTGTTATGGAACAGATAGAAGCTGCGGGGATATGGCTGCCGGAACAGGAAGTAACAAAATATTTTTACCGCAGGAAAACCCATTACCGGAACCGGATAGAAAAAGAATTACAGCCGAAGCCGGAAATGCAGGATAAAGACAGTCAGACACAAAAAGAACAGGGTGCAGGAAGCCAGTAATGACCTCCCGCACCCTGTTCTTTTATAGGTACTGATTTTAGAATGTTACGCAGTAGAACCCCGATTTCAAGGGAAAAGGTATTCTGTATCGCCTATGCCAGTTTCACGCCGTTTATGCCCTGTAAATCAAGGCTTTTTTCGCCCTTATTGCGTAACCGCCGCGCGTCGTTTCCTCATGCGTTCCGCTGCCTGTCTGCGGGTAATCCGTTTCCGGCAGTCCGGGCAGTATTTGACGCTGTTTGATTTTGATACAAAGAACGTGCTGCACTCGGTACAACGCTTTTTATCCTCGGTCTTGAAAAGCTCTGCATAGAGCAACTTATCAAGGGGAAGTACGGCGGTCTGAAACCACTTGCATAGAAGTGAATAGGAAATAAGCTGCGGGCAGACACATTCCTCCCCGTCGTCCAATAAGATACAGTGTCCGCGCTCGCAGTTGCAGCACTCCTTTTTTACAAGGCTGTTGACTTTCCGGCTCTGTGGCGGCGTGAGCCGCTTACTCCCGGTCATACTTCATCAGCGGCGAAAATGGAAATCTCCGCATACTCGTTTTCTGTTAGTGGGGAAATTTTCTGTAAGGTGCGTTCTGCAAAGGGACGCATATCCTCGTCCATGAATGGTAGCGCAGTCGTCATATTTTCCATAAGCTGTGCCTTGCTTCCCTCATGGTAAATACTCAACAGGTTCATTTCTTCAACGGTCAGTCTAATCATGCTCATACCTCCAATTCGTGATGTTTTGATTTTGCTGTCTTTTTCGGGAGTTTTGGGGATTTTTCTGTTTGTAACTGCGCCCGGACAGAGGGACGGGACTTTTTCATCTCTTTATTCCTCTCGCTTTTATCTATCAGCGCATAAACGCCATGCCTGTCCTCCAACGTAGAAAAGGAAAGGCTTTTGTAAGGGAGCATGGAAAGCAGCCGTTCCATATCCTTATCCGTTGCCAGTGGAACAAAGTAGGGAGAAAGTTCTACCGCACAATGGGTCTTTTCGGGGCTGTCCGGTTCTCCAAGCCCTTTTACATTTTCCACAATCCGGCGGGCTTCTGCTTCAATCCGTCTGTCATGCAGGGCGGCGATATGTAACTGAAAATCCCCCTGCGTATGCGGTGTTCGTTTTTTCTGCTGTTCCCTCAAAATGCTTTTTAAGGCTTCTGGGTCGTTTGGCTGTGCTTCAAAACGTATAAACTTTCCAAGCTGCGGGTCAGTGTTCCCGTCAAAATATTGTCCGGCAGGTTTTGTCAGCTCCCCATGCTCATAAATCAGCGTGTAGTTGTCGGCAGGGATTGATTTTTCGATTACTTCCCGGAAATGCTGCAAATAATCCAGTTCATAAAGATTGCCCTTGATTTTTTCCTGCTCTGTGCCTGTCAGTTCCACCGCATAGGCAAGGATAGTATCGCGGGTCTGTTCCCCGTAAAACCGCCATGTATTATGCTGCCTTGTGTCCTTTAGAAAAACGTCCCGTTCCCGGAAGCAGCACGTCCCGGACGGGCGGGAAAACCACAAAAGCCGTTTGTCCTCCGGGACAGGGCTTACCGCCGCTTTCTGCAAAATCTGTTTGTCTATGTCAAAATCGCTCTGATAAAAAGCGGTATTCTGTTTCATTATGGCTTCAAGGGAAGCGATAACGTCCACATTTTCAAATTTTTGTAACTTCATAGGTCAGCTCCTTTCCAAATCCTGTGTTTTCTGTCTTGCCTGTTTCTTTGGTGTCTGTTCTTTCGCTGCTTTAAGCTGCGCCCGGATAGAGGGCTTTTCCTGTTTGGCAGGCTTGCCACGTTCCTTATCGGTTTTCAATGCTTCGGCGTATTCTGCAAGGGAAATCTGTCCTCCGGCTTTTGCTTTTTCTTCCAGTTCCGCAGCGGTCGGGGTGTTGTTTATCTGCCCGTCAATCATGTTGTAATTTTGCTCGGTGGTCTGCTCGGCAGCTTTCAAATAGTTTTTCGGCTGCAAAAACTCTGGCACGTCCTTATACCCCAAGCTGTCTACATAGTGGGCGGTGTCCTGCCCGTTCTGATGAAGCACCACCACGTCGGAAACGGAAAGGCTGTGTCCCTTAAAATCTTTCGGGTGGTCGATATTGAAGCGGGTGTAAATATCTTCAAGGGACATTCCCGGCGTAAGGGGTGCGGTATAGATAAGCTCATAATTGCCTCTGTCAATGCTGTTTCCCGCCGCCTGTATGCGGTCGTAAGGCTCAAAGCGCAAGTCCCGCGTTTCTTTGCCGTTCTTTAGCTGATAAATTCCGAAAGTGTCCTCGTTCCCATAGAGTAAGAGAGCTTCCCTTGATGGCTCGCTTTCCCGTAGTTCTTGCTTCATGGCGTTGTACTCCCGCAGGGCTTCCCATGTTTCCTTTTCCACGCCGAACAAGCCGCCTTTTTGTGCGTGTGCCTGTAAATCCTCCAAGGTATCAACAAGCCCCTCTGTGCCGTCCTCATAGAGAAGATAAACGGACATATCCTCATGGAAAAGGCGTTCAGCGGCTTCCTGCTGAAGCGGAAGCATACCGTCCCAAGCATAGCCGTATTCCTGCATATCCTTGACGCTGATTGTAGGGTCTGGCATAGGGATTTCCGGCGCGGCGGTCTGCGTCTTTGCGTAAAGCTCCTTGACTTCTCCCTGTGTCAGCTCCCCGGCGGTAAGCTGCGCCATAAGCTCTCGGCATTTCTCCGGCGTTCCGATATACAAAACGTCGCCTATCTTTGCTTTCCCGTCCTCCTGCGGAATGTAGGCTTGCAGCAGATACAGGTTGTCCCTGCTGTCGCTGCGGGGATTTGCGTGTACCTTGTAAATGGCTTCCTGTTCGGGCTTTTTCTGCGCCGCTTCTTTTTGCGCCCGGATATGCGCCCGTTGTAACTCGGTAGGCTTTTCCCCGGTAAAGGGTGCAATCGCCTTGATATAATCAGCCGCATAGTAGGCGTTACTGGTAAGCTGCCGCTGCCATGCCCCTGCTTTGGGCGACCAACGGAAGCCATTACTTTTTAAGGCTTCCCGCGTGGCTTCGTCCGGCTTATCTTCAAAGAAGATTTGCAGACGGTTCGCTTCGGTGTTTGCTTCCACCTTGCCGCCGTCAAATTCCCAACCCACAAAACCGATTTCCTTTTGCTGTGAAAGGGATTTGATACGGTCTTTTACGCGCCTGATTTCTGCGCTGTTGTTGGATAACGCCCAAGTCGCAAAAGGCTTGTCCCCCAAATGCCAACTGCTCGCCATGTCTGCTTTCAGTTTTTCAAGCTGTTCCGGCGACAAATGCGGGCAGCCGTCAAGGGTCTTATGCTTGCGGTAGTAGGCGTTTACGGCTTTCATGGTTTCCTGCGATTTTTCAAGGTTTTCCAGTTTCTTCTCCAACTTCTGTACTGCCTGCGGGTCGTCTGCGCTGATACCGCCCATGCCGGTGCTGCGGATTTTATCAAGAAGTCCTTGTATGTCCTGCCATTCCCGGTAATTGCTGTCGCGGGCTGCGTTCTGCTTTTCTTTCTTCCTTGTGGGGAAGTTAGAGCCGCCCGCAATGAGGATAGAGGGAACACGCGCGTCAATCTCATAGCCTTTGTTCATGTTCGCCGCCAGTTTCCGGGCGTAAGTGTCAAGCAGGCTGTCGATTTTCTCATGGTACATCGGGTCTACCCGTTGTTTCTGCCTTTCTGCAAGCTGTACGGCTTCATCTACATAGTGCCTGTATTCAGCCGTCGCGCTGCCTTGCTTATAATCAGAAAAGCTGTTCATATCCTTTGCACGTTTGGCGGCAGCTTCATTGATTGTGTAATAAGGTGCGGCGGGGGCTGCCTGTCCCGGCTGTGTAGTCTGCGGTGCTTCGCTGTTTGCGCCTGTATCAGCTTCCGGCTCGGTCTGTGCTTCTTTTTCCTGTACCGGGGCTGTTTCTTCGGGAAGCTCCGGCGCGGCTACTTCTGCTTCGGGCTGTATGGTAGCTTCCTGTGGGGTCTGTGCCTGTTCGGTGGTCTGTTCCTTATCCTGTGCCTTTTGGATTTCCGCAAAATGTCCGTCTATGGTATCAATCAGACTTGCGGCGGTGCTGCGGATTGTTTCAAGAGAGCCTTTCAGTTCTGCAAGTTCTTTTCCGCTGCTCCACCCGGCGATATACCCAAAAGAATAGTCGGACGTATCAAGCCCGTAATGTTGACAGACCGCATAGGCAACGCTTTCCGCCTGTACCTCGCGGGTGCGGCGGTCGGGACGTTCCGGCGCGTCTTTGTCTATGTCATGGAGTGTTGCATGGGCGATTTCATGGATTGCGGTCTTGATGTTCTGCAATTCGTCCATACCCTCGTTGATAGAGATACGCTTTTCCTCATAATTGCAGCGTCCTTTTACGCCGCCGCTTAGTGCTTCAAATCCCATAACAAACGGGGAAGTCCTTTCAAGGGCAGCGAAAAAATCCTGATACTGTTCCACGTCGCCCGTAAGCTCCTTTATCCCAAGGTCGGGCAACTCCTTACCCTCGGTCTGCGATACGTCAAAAACAGATACCACACGAAAGGCGGGGATTTGGATTTCCTTTTCCTCGGTAACGGCTTTCCCGTTCTTATCGAAAACAGGCTTTTGCGTGTCCGGGTCGATTTTTTCCACCTGTTTCTTAACGGTAAAGGGCGCGGGCGCAAGTATCTTGATAGCTTTTTCTCCCGGCTTTACATGGCGGTCAAATTCCTTTTCCCATTGTTTATAGCCTTTTACAAGGTTGCCGCCCTGCATGGCGATAAGGATTGTATTGTTTAGGCTGTAATCATGGAATTTAGACATAGTACGCAGATAGTCGGCGTAACGGTCGCTTTCATAAATCCCCAAAATGCCCTGTTCCAGTCGGTCGGTAATCTCTTTCATTTTGTCAGCGGGCTTTTCGGAAGATAGGATAATCGGGAGAACCGGGGGCTGCTCTGTGGCAGTGGTCGGTATGGCTGCGGCAGCGTCAAGGTCTGCCTGTTCCTGCGGCTGCGGCGTTACCCGGTATTCCTCCGGCACGTCGCGCCCGTCATACCACTGTGTAAAGGTGTTGCGGTTGTTGTAGATATATCCCTGCTCGGTAAATCTGCCCCCGTCATTGATAGCAGCGTCCCTCCCGTATTCCTCATACATGAAATAATTTTTTGCTTCTTCCGGCAGCTCCAACTCGTCCAGTTCTTCAATCAGATAATGCCCGTAATCTTCCTCGGTTTTTACGGACGGATAAATCCAGTAACAGTCAAGGTTTTGTGCAAGGTTTATAATGTCCTGCAAGTCCCTTGTATGGTCGCCGTATGTGATAGCCGCAGCAAATTTTTCCCGGTCGTCGTCAAACTGCATTTTTAAAAGTTCGCTCAAATAGTTCAGTTCGTCAAGGCTTTCAAGCTCGGTCAATTTCCCTGCCAGTCCTGCAATAGAGGACTGGTATTCTGTGATATGCAGTTCCCCGTAGTTTTTGCCGTCTATCCCGATACGGTCAAAGACTTCTTTCAAATGCTCGGCAGTCGTGGGGAATGATACCCATTCGCCCGCAGGTCTGCCCTCGGTGTACTTTCCAAGATTAGAAAGATACCCGCTTAAAATCGTTTCTGCCATGCGTTCACTCCTTTCGTTTTCAATCATGCGGTGCATAAGTTCGTAGTCCTCTATGCTCATGCTCCCGTCAAATAGATAGGGGTCGGGTTCTTCGCCGTCCCGGTAGGCTTTTTCAGAGAAAGGCAGCCCCGCAGCGTGGGCGGCGGCTCTTGCTTCCTCGATAAGCTCCGGCGGCAGCCTGTCGTCGTGGGCTTCGATAAATTCCCCGATATTGCTATATCCGTTTTCGTAGTGGCGACGCACCCCGGCGGTCAGTTCGTCAAGGTTCCTGTCCTCGCCAAGATAGCCGGAATAATAGCCGTTTACCACAACGGCGGCAGGGTCAGCCTGCTTGATTTCTTCCATGCGGCTTCTGTCCTCCGGGTAAAGGTAGTCGCCCATTTCAAGGTGGAAATATTCGGCGTTCCAAGAACGTCCCGTTTTCCAAAACGCCACCCAAGCGATACCGTCCCGTAATTCTTCTTGATAGTCCTTTACGGTGTCCCGTAAACTTGCCATGTGTAACCTCCTTTCCAAAGGGCAGCGCGGACGCTGAATGTTCCGGTTTCATCATTCAGTACCCCGCGCCCGCGTTTTTGCCAAAGATTTTATAGATTTTTTCAAGATTTCAGAGGGTAAAACCCTCCACAAAACAGAGGGTTTGGGACACTTCCCAACAAGCAAAAATCCCCGCCGTTCTCGGTAGAGAAAGCAGGGATTTTACGGAAAAGGGTACTCTTTTCCTATGCTTGCTATTCAGTTATTTTTTCTTCGGAAGCTCCACCTGGTAGTTGACATATTTCCCGCCCGTATCAGCCAATACGATAGTTCCGTCGTAGGTTTTGCCCGTCTTTGGGGAATAGAGCTTTTTCACATTTACCTTGCCGGATTTTAAGAGTGCCGCGGCAATTTTTGGGGTAAAGGTTACTTTTCGTTCTTCAAAGAAACGGTCATTTTTCCACATGGTAAAGCTACATTCCTTATTGCTGCAATAGTAGTTTTTCTTTCCCTCATAGACAGGAGAACCGCAGCGGGGGCAGCTTCCCAACGCTTCCCGTTCCGGCTTGAACATCTGCGCTTTATCATCAGAAAGAAACGGATAGGTCTTTACCAGTTCCCGCGCCATATCCTCAATACCCTCTATAAATGCGGCGGGGTCTTCCTTGCCTTTTGCAATCTGCGTCAGATTGTTTTCCCATTCTGCGGTAAGCTGCGGGCTTGTCAAGGTGTCCGGCAGGACGCACACAAGGTTGATACCGTCCTTTGTGGGAAGTAGCTGCTTGCCTTTTCGCTCCACAAAGCCGCCCTTTACCAGTTTTTCAATGACGGCGGCGCGGGTGGCGGGAGTTCCAAGCCCTTTGCGTTCTGCGTCCGGGTCGGTGTCCTCGTTTCCGGCGCGCTCCATAGCAGAGAGCAGCGACGCTTCGTTGTGAGGTTTTGGCGGTGTTGTGTCATGCTCCGTTACCGTTGCCGCCGGATTTTCAAAGGTCTGTCCCTCGGTAAATGGCGGCAGGGTATTTTCTGTGTCGCTGTCTGCGTCGTCCGTTTCGGGCTTGTTCTTTAAGGCTGTCCTGTATTTTCGGTCAATCTCTTTCCACCCGTCGGACAGTACCGTTTTTCCCCTTGCGGTAAAGGACTGTCCGGCACACTCAAAAACTGCTGTAACCGCTTCAAAGGTATGCGGTACAGCAGTCGCCATAATAAGACGCCCCCCGGCAAGAGTAAGGATATTTCTTTCGCTTTCCGGCAGCGCTGCAAGGTCGGTCTTTGCAAGCTCCATAGTAGGGATAATGGCATGGTGGTCTGATACCTTTTTACTGTTCAGCACCTTTCCAAGCTCCGGCGTGAAGTCTTTTCCCGCCATAAAAGAAAATTTTCCGCAAAGCAGCTTAATAATGCCCGCCGCTGTGTCGCCCATGTCGTCAGTAAGATAGCTGCTGTCTGTTCTCGGATAAGTAAGAAGTCTTTTTTCATACAGGGCTTGTGCAAGGTCAAGGGTCTGTTTTGCCGTATATCCGAACAGGCGGTTTGCTTCCCTCTGTAAAGAAGTAAGGTCAAAGAGTTTCGGCGGGGCTGCGGTCTTTTTCTCTTTCAAAAGGGAAGTACAGACTGCTTTTGACGCTTCGCAAGTCGTTTTTAATGCGTCTGCTTCTGCCTTATCTGAAATTCTTTCACTTGCAGCTTCCGCGCCGGATAAGGCAAGGCGCACATGGTAGTATTTTTCTTTCTTGAAAGTGGTAATCGCTGCGTCCCGGTCAACAAGCATTTTTAAGGTTGGGGTCTGTACGCGCCCCACGTTCAAGGTATGATTGTAAAGGACAGAGAAAAGGCGGGTGGCATTGATACCAATTAACCAGTCAGCCTTTGCCCTGCATAATGCGGAAGCAAAGAGCGCGTCGTATTCCTCGCCGTTCTTCAGACGGGAAAAGCCCTCTTTGATTGCGCTGTCCTCCATAGAGGAAATCCAAAGGCGGCGCATAGGTTTCTTGCAGCCCGCCATTTCATAGACAAAACGGAAAATGAGTTCTCCCTCGCGCCCTGCGTCGCAGGCATTGACGACTTCGGAAACGTCTGCCCGGTGCATAAGCTCTTTTAGGGTTTTGAATTGCTTTTCCTTGTCAGAAGCAACGGTGTACTTCCATTCCTGCGGCAAAATCGGTAAGCTGTCATAGCTCCACTTTTTATATTGTTCCCCGTAGGCGGCAGCTTCCGCAAGCCCTACCAAATGTCCTACGCACCAAGAAACGATATAGCCGCTTCCTGTGAGAAATCCGTCTTTCTTTTCCTTTGCCCCAAGTACGGCAGCGATTGTCTGCGCCACACTGGGCTTTTCTGCAATAACTAAAATCAAATATAAGTTCCTCCTTTCGGGTAAAAGAAAAGAGCAACCGATTTTTCGATTGCTCCTACAAGTGATTGTATAAAATTGTGCGATATGAAATAGTAAAATAATTTGACAAACTGTAGCTTTCGGTTATAGATTTACAATCATAATATATTCCTCATTATTTTCATCAACAACAGTAAATCCCACTTTCTCGTACATCTTGACTGCATAATTACTTTTCTGAACGGATAAGGATATTTTTGAATATCCAGCCAATTTTTCTACCTGTAATAGTTGTTTCAATAATGAAGTTCCAATGCCTAATCCTCTGTATTTTTTGTGGACAGACATAGCAAGCGATGGAGTATCATTATCAATGTGTCCATAATCATTCATAATTCTTACCCAAATAGCTCCTATTACATTTCCCTGCATTTCTGCAACTAAGGCTTTATCGTGTTTTCGATTTCCAAACTCAACGATATATTCTTGTAATTCTGGACATTCTATTACTGATTTAGGTGGCGGTTCAATTCCTTCTGGAATATAAATCGCTTCGTACAAAAAATCACTTAATAAACAGTATTCTTCACTTCTCATTTCTCGTATTATATAGTCCATAATTTCACTCCAAAGTCCGATTTTACTTAACAATATGTGCTGTGATAATTGTATAACTATATGAATTGATAGTAATTTTGATATTTTCAACTTCGCAATACCAATTTTTACCCTGTTTGTATATATTGCAATTTTTATCCAACACCTTATTTTTGCAATACTCAACAACATCTGCTGTATCTATTTTTAGGTTTCTTTTAATTCTATCAATTCCCATTTCGGTTGTATGAATTTTATCAATATTATCAAGCAATATCTTTTTATCTTCCATTCTTTCTTTTCCTCAACTTCAAATTTGTTTAACTCTGTCATTTCCTATGGTTGGAACAATTATATCATATTCCATATCGCAAGTATATCTTTTTATCGTTCTGTCGGTTGTTTGTTTTCAATCTTTCTGATACAGTACCCCACACAAGGGGACTGTCCCTTATAAGGGCAGGAAGCACAAGCCGGGGGATAAAGAACAGGCGGCGCATTATCACGCCGCCTGTTCGGTTTCTGTATCATCATCTTTTCAAAGGGATTGTCGGTAAACAGGGTCATAGGGTTTCTTCCTCCGTTTCTTCATCTTCGGAAGTTTCCCCGGTATCTGCTTCCGGCTCGTCCTCGTCGTAGTCCTCAAAGTCAAAATCTTCAAGGTCGGTGTTTCCTTTCACGTTCTGCTTCGGTTTTACAAACTTAAAGTAGTAGAACACTGCGCCACCACCAAGCAGCACAAAGAGGACTAAGGCAAGCACCGCGCCGGGATTGCCCCCTTTTTCTTTCGGTTCTTCCGGCTGCTCTGTGGGTGTTGGGGTAGGTTCTTTGCCTGTGCAGCCTGTCAGAGTAGTTGCACATACAGGGCAGGACGTATTTACTTTTCCGGCTTCGCATTTCTCCGTACAGTTGCAGACTTCCGGTTTTTTCGTGGCTTCCCCGGTTTCGGTCAGTGCCATAAGGTCGGCTTCGTCCACTTGATTAAGGAAATGTACGGTCTGTTCCCCCTCGGCTGCCCGGTCAATGAGGATATAGAAATAATTGCCGCCTTTGGTGGTAACAGTGATAAGCTGCTTATTGCCGCCGAAATCGTCCACCAGTGTTGCGTTGCCCTTTGGGGTAAGGGGCGGCGTTTCTTCTTTTTCCTCCACAACTACATTGCTGTCGTTGGTCGCGTCCTCTGTAGGCGGCTCTGTGGCTGTCCCCTGTGCATAGGCAGGGACAGAAAAACCGCCCATAAGGATAAGGGCGGCACAAAGGGCTGTCATGGTCTGTTTGAATTTATTCTTCATCTGCATTTTCCTCCTGTTCTTCATAGTCTGTGGCTGTCATGCCGGGGATAGTATCGCCTTTGAGCATGGCGTTAAGTTCCTGTGGGGTCATACGCATAGCGCGTACAAGCTGCACAATTTCAAGGTTTTCCGCTTCGGTTTTCTGCGCTTCCAGTCCTTTTAATTTGTTTTGATATTCTGTGATTTTCTCGCGGGTCTTTGCGATTTCCTTATTGATACGGTCAATTTTATTGTTTGCCATAAAGTAAATTCTCCTTTCTTTTTGGGGCTGCTTACCAGTTCATCAGCCCATAGCCTTTGATACATTGATAGTTGAGGTCGTAGCTTTTTATCTTGCAGGCGTCGCCGGAATTGCCCTCAACGGTATAGACGCGGCTGCCGTCCCTGCCAAGCACAAGCCCCACATGGTCGGCAACACCGTCTAAATCCCAGTCGAAAAAGATAGCGTCGCCCGGTGCGATATTCTCATAGCCCCGCGCGCCCCATTGTCCCCTTGACTGGAACCAGGGAACGCCTTGCCATTCGCAGCCTGCAAAGCGGGGTTCGCTTTTTCCGGCTTGATTGTAGCACCATGACACAAAGCAGGCGCACCATTCCACGCGGCTGTTAAAGCCGTACCAACTCCAATAGGGGTAGCCGCCCACATTTCCCACTTGCTGCTTTGCAAGCTCCATAAGCTCCGGGTTTCCGGGACGTGTGCCGTTTACAAACTCTACGCCGCTTAAATCCTCGGACGGGCTACCGTCGGGGGAGCCGCCGCCAAAAATCAGCGGTTTGTTGCCCTGTGTCTGTAAGTACACTTTGAACATTTCAAACTGCTGTGGGTTCAGCAGTTCTTCCGCAAGGGAAGCAATCGGCTTGTTTGTCAGTTTCACATTTAAGATACGGTATTCGTATTCTTCCTCGTTGCCCTCCTCGTCGGTGGTGGTGCGTATCTCGATTTCTTCCGTCAGCGTCAAGGTGTACTGTAAGCCGAACAGCCGCTTTAGCTCTGCCTGTGCGCTCTGCGGGGTATAACTCTGCAAAAGGGCAGTCAGATAAGACGCAAGCTCATGTGGGTTATGCCCGATAGTATCAAGGTCATAGCGGTATTCATCATAGCCGCTGTGGGTGCTTTCGATAGCGTCAATCTCACTTTGCAGTTCGTTTTCCATTGCGGCATAGCTCTGTTCCGTTGCCACAAGGTCGCTGTCCTCGGACGTGTAGGAAGTCCCTAACACGCTGTTCATGCTGCCGGAAAACATTGCCCCACAAGAGGAAAGCCCTACCGATACCATGATGAACAGAAGCAGCGCGGTGATAGCGATTATCACGCCTGCCGGGTGTCGCCCTGCAAAGGCAGCCGCTTTTTTTGCTGCTGTTTGGGACGCTCCGGCGGCTGCTTTGGCGGTAGCTGCGCCGCCTTTCTTTACCGTCTTTGCATACTGGCGTTTGATTTTTTGTTTCTGCATGAACCGGGAAAAGGGATTACTTGTAAGCTGCGGGTTTTCCTGCAAGGCTTTGTGATACTGGAAATTGACGTTTGCCTTAAACGCTGCCCGTTCTGCCTTTGCCGCTTCCCGGTAGGGTTTCAGCTTATGGCTGCGGTAGCCCTGTTTTAGTTTCTGCGTCCCGTACCTTGCGCCGCGCTCGGCAAGTTCCTCCGATTTGTGCGCGCCCTCCACGCCGGAATTGTCTTTCTCGACGCTGTGGATTTTGTTGTGAACAAAAATACCCGCTTCCTGCGCGGGGCGGGATAACGGATTATTGTGGGGTTTGCCGCCGGGTAGGGGCTTTTCCTGTTCCTCAAAGTGAAGCCGGGTCTTTGCCTTTCCGGTGGCTTCCTCAAAGGTGCGCTCTTTTACCAGTTTCTTCTGCTTCGGGAGAGCTGCCTTTGCCGCGTCCAGTTTGTCGGCTGCTTTTTCTGATTTTTTGATGTAAGTTTCCAGTTCCGGCGTTGCCCGTTCCTCGTCGGTAAACTGCAAGCGGGAAGTGGAAGTACGCAAAACGGTAGCTTCCTGCGCTTTCTTGACTGCCTTTTTGCTTGCCTTTCGGGTATGGGCTGCGTCAAGGTGTTCCATGACGCGCTCTGCGGTAGCGGTGTCCGGCTGTGAAAAGTTGCTGTCTGCTTCCCGGCTGCTGATACGCTCGGCGGTCTGCTGTGTTTCGTTGACTTCCACCGCACCGTCGCGGGTCATTTTCTGTGTGATTTTATCGCGTGGTTTTAACTGTTTCATAGGCTGCTCACTTCCTCCGGCTTCGTCGTCATAATGCGGTAAAGCTCGGTGTCTTTCGGGAAATGGTCTACAAAGGGCAGCACCACATTTCCGTAAAAGATAAGTCCTTCGCCTGCTTCGGTGTGGGTTACATATTTCATCTGCTGTGGGCTGATATTTAGCTGCTTTGCAAGGATAGCCCGGTCGCCCTGCGCCTGATTGAGCATGAGGACAAAATCAGAGTTTTCAAAGATATTTTCCACCTCGCGGGAAGCAAGCAAGTCCTTGATGTTCTGCGTGATAGCTGTGGGTATCTGTTGTGTGATTAGCGGACAGTTTTTTATCTGTCCCTCCGGGGCTTTCGCCCATTTTCAGCGGTATGTCTGTTCATACCCGGCATAGCATATCTTTTTATCCTGCGGTTTATGCCGCAGACCGAAACGATAGCGGAGCCTCGTGGGGCTGTTATATTCCCGGCTATTGCAAACCGGGGGTCAAGCCCTATGCGTTGCGTGTGTATCAAGTATTACCTTGACACTTCCACTCGGATTAGGATTGCAAAACCTTTCCCGTTTTCTTCTCCGCTGATATTCTTAACCGTTCTTTTCGGCTTCGGTTAAGACGGCATACACAATCCCCATTTGCAAGATTGTAGGGACTGTGCCTGTTTACCTCCCCATTTTCTAAAACGCTTCCAAATCTCCACACTGTAAGCGGCGGTCTGTTCCTCTTTTAAGAGCAAATGAAATTCGTCCATATAGTAGCGGGTAGATTTCTTTTCTGCCCGGTTAATGGTAACGCGGTTCCATATCTGGTCTTGCACAATGAGCATACCTAATTTTTTGAGCTGTTTTCCAAGCTGCTTAATATCAAAGCAGACAAGGCGGTTAGAAAGTTCCACGTTAGTTCTGTGGTTGAACACGTTAAGACTGCCGGAAACATACAGTTCCAACGCCGCCGCAATACGGGCAGCTTCCGGCTCCGGCTGTTTTAACAGCTCGTCGTAAAGGTCGCCCAAAATAGGCATTTTTTCCGGTACAGGGTCAGCAAGATAGTCCCGGTACACATTCCTTACGGCGCGGTCAATGACGGTCTTATCAACGGGCTGCAAGCCCTCCTTGCCGCCAATGACAAGCTCGCAGAGGGACAGGATAAAATCACTTTTCAGTGCAAGGGGGCTGTCGTCCTCGCTGTAATTAAGGTTCATATCCATAGGGTTCACATACTGGGGCGTACCGTCCATGCCTTTCCCGGTCGGGGATAATCGTATCACTTGCCCGCCAAGCCGCTTTACAAGGGCAAAATACTCGGCTTCCGGGTCGCAGATAAAAATATCGTCGTCGGTAATGAGAAAGGCATTTGTGATTTCCCGCTTTGCCGCAAAGGATTTTCCGCTGCCCGGTGTTCCCAAGATAAGCCCGTTGGGGTTTTTAAGCTGCTTGCGGTCGCAGAGTATCATGTTATTACTTAAAGCGTTCAGCCCGTAATAAAGGGCAGCCCCGGTCTGAAATAGCTCCTGTGTGATGAACGGAATAAAAATAGCGGTGCTGCTCGTCGTCAAACCTCGCTGAATAGGGATAAGGTTCTCCCCCAAAGGGATAGAGGACATCAGCCCCGCTTCCTGCTGATAGTCAAGACGGGTCAAGGCGCAGTTGTATTTCTGTGCAATGCCCGCCGCCGCGAAAATGTCATTTTCCAGTTTCCGCTTCGTGTCTGCCATGTTTACCACAAGGAACGTGAGAAGAAACATTCGCTCGTTGCGGCTCTGTAAATCCTGCAATAAATTCTTTGCTTCATTTCCGAAAGTGGCAAGGTCGGACGGGAGTATGTCAATATCGTAACCGCTTCTAACCGCTTTTTTCTGTTCCTCAATCTTCATCTTGTCAAGGTCTGTGATTTTGCGCTTAATGGTCTTGATTGCTTCCGACTGGTCGATACTTTTAATGTGGAGATTGACAATAACCCCTGTTTCCAAGTCCAACATATCCGCTAAGATACGGTCGTTTAGCTCCGGGGCAAGGATTTCAAGGAACGATACCGCCCCCGTCTTTTTCCCCATAGCAAAGTAGCGTCCCTCCCTGAACTTGAAAGAGGACGGGGCGATAAAGTCCTTTGTGGTAAGCCCCGTCGGGGTCAGCCAGTCATAAGAGAATGAGAACGGCTCGCCTGCCGGGTGGAATACCCCATGCAGCACCTTTAAGCGTTCATAGCCCGATAAGGGGTGCGCCGATACGCCAAGCACCTTGAAATTGTTGAGTACGTCGGTTTCAATACGGGAAAGCCGCGCCCTTGCTGCCGCCGGATTGTCCGCTTCAATGGAAAACGTGATGTACTTGTGCTTTACAAGCCCGTTGTTCCCTTTGGCAAGCTGCGTTTTCAGCATATCGGAATACTCAGTGCGGATAGAGTTAAAATCGTCATTTTGCGGCGGGATATGGATTGCCCGCGCTGCCTGTTCCTGCTGTGAGCCTTGATTGATGAAAGAAAGCTGCACGTTCACGCTCGCGTCAAAGTAGTTGAGGAAATCGCACCAGTTTTCAAAAATGGCGGTCTTATCATCTGCCTGTGCAAGCTGATAGTTGATGTCCTCAAAAGCAATGCTTTTTGAATATTTCCGCTGCGCCACTTTGCAGATACCGTCCGGGTACATGGCAAGATAGGGAATGGTCTGCTGTGCGGTGTGGGCTTTCCCGTCCCCCTTTGCCTGCCGGATAACCGCCGCTATCTGTTTCTTTTCCGCGCGGGTCAGCTTACGCTTGTTTCCTGCGGTTTCCCGCGTCTTTTTTGTCTGTCCTTTTGACAATCGCTGATACCTCCTTTTCTAATGCCCGCTGTTTCTCCAAAAGTGCATATAGGTTTTCCGTCTGATACGGTCGCACTTTGGGGCGGGTCAATTTTGTCTGAATGATGTTCTTTATAACCACTTCAAGGGGCTGTCCATGCTTTTCATACATGGCAACCAAGAAGCAGGGAAGCATGACGACAATCATTGCCATTGCCGCAAGGCTCGTCCCTGCGCTGTCTTTGAGCAAAAAGAAAAGTGGCAGTCCCATAAGAAGTGCCACTGAAAAGCAAAGGATTTGCCGCTTTGTCAGATTGAAAGCGACTTTTGTTTTGACTTTGGATAAGTCTTTGGGTACAGGTACATACGCCAAGAAAAAACCTCCTTTCTGCGGGACTTTCCCGCGTGTGCTGTGTTAATGTGCATTGAAAATGGATTTTGCCAGTGCGCCGGATTTGAACAGGGAGAAACAAAGGATAACGGTATAGGCTGCAAGGGAAAAAATCGCGCTGTGCAGATTGTCCGCTACCACCATTTCGCCTACTAAAACTGCGTAAATGCCGACGCATATCATAATGAGGAAGCCTTGAAAGCCCAGTGCAAACAGCCCCTTTAGGTAGTTGTTCCCAATCTGTCCCCATTCCCGGTTTGTCATGGTGGCAAAAGGGATAGGGGAAACGGAACAGTAGGCGTATATCTCAATCATTCTTCCGTAGAGGATAACGGTTATCAGTACGGACATGATTTTCATACAAAGGCTTACAAGGCTCGTTTCCATGACAAGTAACAGTAGTTCGGGGATTTCCATATCTTTTAGTCCCTCCTGCATGGCGGCAAGGGCTTCGGTTACGTCGATATTCGTATCGCCGCCGATTACCCCCGCCGCGCCGGACACAATATGCTGCGCCATATCAAACACCGCCATAGTAATATCAAAGGTGTGTGTTACCAAGAAAACGGCAACAAAGGCTTTGAAAAACCACTTAAAGAACATGAATGTGTCAACGTCGTGCATATTGTTTTTTTCCGTTACCATGCTGATAAGCTCATAACAGAGGACATAGGTAATGACAAGCCCCGCAATGGGTACAATCACATTTTCCGACAGGTTTTGTATCATGCTGAAAATGTTTGCGTTCCACCCCTGCGGGGTCTTGCCTACCTCCGCTGCAATGGTGCCTACTTTTTCATTTACGTCCCCGAACATAGTTGACAGATTACCGTTTATCGCACCGATAAGGATTTCCTTTATCCATTCGTTAATCGCGTCAAGTATGCTCTCCATAGGCTACCCTCCGTAATCTTATCCGAACAGACCGGAAAGAAGCGGTACAAGGATAGTGCCGATAAGGGCAACGCCGCCGCCCGCCATGAGCTGCTTAATGCCTTGTGATTTTGCACCCGGATTGTCGTTTCCATATCCCTCCAAGAGATTGATAACGCCCCAAATGCCTAAGCCTGCGCCCAGTGCGATAACAAGGGTCTGTAATACGTCGATAGCAGAGTTAAAAAATTCCATAAAGCTCCTTTCTGCCGCAAATGCGGCTTGCCCTATAAAAGGGCATAAAAAACGGCGGTCAGTTTTGTAACTGCCGCGGTCATAAGTCCCCGCGCTGCTTATGTGTCTGCCGCGCGGCGGTATTCAGTTTTTAAGTGTGGGCGTTATGGATTTTCCAGTAGGGGCGCGTATTCTGTAAGTTGTCTGTTTCTTTGTTACTGCGTCAATTCCTCCTTTCTTTTCAGCCGGGAACACACATTTTTCGTCATTCCAAAAGATAGCTCCTACGCTGCATATACTCGGTAACGTAAAGGGTCTGTTCCCCTCCGCGTTCCTGCAAATACTCCCGCAGAGCGTTTTCTGCATTTTCTATCATCTTTGTAAAATAACGTTCACGACGTATATCATCAGTTTTTGTTTTCTGTCTGCTCATAGTATAACCTCCCGTAAAATCAAAGTTCCCGCCGCACCCGTTTCTGCTCATACAGGGCTTCACACCGTTTCACAAACTGCTGGATAGCTGCCTGCCGTTGCTGTTCCCGTCGCTCGGCAATGAAAACAAGCCCGTTTATGGCTTCTGTGATTTTCTTATCTTTTTTCTTCTGCATACGTCTATTCATGGTCGGTGTCCTCCTGCAAATCTGCTTCGCTGATTTCGTAATAGTCAAAGGGTTCGTCCGGCTTTACAAGGGCGGGTCTGCGCCTTAAATGCTTTTCCATATCAAAGGTATTTTTCTTGTCATAGTCGGAAAGATATTTATAGTTGGGGTGCTTTGTAATGTCGTACTTATCAGAGAAGAACGGGCGCACCCCGCGTAGCTGTAAGATACATTTCCCGCCGTCCATAACCGCAATTTCATCTTCCGTCATAAGCTGCTTGCCTAACTTCTGATAGTTCAGCCCATGCGATACCTCCCGCCCCCGGTTCTCGGAAGTGTTGAAGCTGTCAATGGTTTCTTTCCCCAAGATTTCCGACATTTCTTTGAGGGTGGTTTTCTCCTTTCCGCCTAAGAAAAGGGTGGTGTCGCAGTTGCCGGCTATGGTATCGGCGTTGTCCTTGTAAATGGCTTTTAACTGCGACTGGCTCTGCAAAATGATTGAAGCGGAGATTTCCCGGCTTCGTATGGTGGCTATGAGCTTTTCAAACTTCGGTATCTGCCCGATATTTGCAAACTCGTCTAACAGACAGCGCACATGGACGGGCAGCCTGCCGCCGTATTCATCATCTGCCTTGTCGCAAAGGAGATTGAAAAGCTGCGTGTAAAGAATACTCACAACAAAGTTAAAGGTATCGTCGGTGTCGGAAATGATAACAAACAGGGCGGTCTTGCGGTCGCCTATGGTGTCAAGCTCCATTTCGTCGGTTTCCATAAGGTCGCGCAGCTCCTTAATGTCAAAGGGGGCAAGCCGCGCACCGCAGGAAATGAGGATAGAGCTTCTTGTCTTTCCCGCAGACAGCAGGAATTTCTTATACTGCCGGACGGCAAAGTGTTCCGGGTCTTTTTCCTCCAACCGTTCAAACATGAGGTCAACGGGGGACTGAAATTCCGGGTCGTCCTCGCGGGCTTCACTGGCATTTATCATTTCAAGCAGCGTCGTAAAGTTCTTTTCTTCCTCCGGGGCTTCGTACCAAATGTAGCCGATAAGGGCGCAGTAAAAGAGCCGTTCCGATTTTACCCAAAAATCCTCCCCGGCTTTTTCCCCGTCCCCTTTGGTGTTGGCAATCAAGGTATTTACCAGTTTCAAAATATCTTTCTCGCTGCGGAGATAGGCAAAGGGATTGTATTTCATGCTTTTTTTGAAGTTAATGGTGTTCAGCACCTTTATCCGATACCCGCCCCGCTGTAAGAGTTTCCCACATTCGACTAAAACCGTTCCTTTCGGGTCGGTTACAACGTAACTGCTGTGCATTTGCATTAAATTCGGCTTCACAAAAAATCTCGTCTTGCCGCTGCCGCTTCCCCCGATAACAAGGATATTTTTATTCCTTGCATACTTCGGCTGCTTTGGGCGGCTGTTCATGGTAAGCCGTTCCGTCTGTGTGAGCAGCACGTTATTTTGAAATACCGGGTCGGTGTAGGGACGTATATCTTCGGCATTTCCCCAACGGGCAGAGCCGTATTCCACACCTTTGCGGTATTTCTTCGCGTTCTTGCCTTTGACATAGACAATCAGCCGGATAAGTACCGCGCCGAAAAGCCCTGTCAGTAAATCCATAGGGGCAAGGCTCGGAAGCGGATTTGCAAAGGCAGCGGAAAAGCCGTCTGCAAGGGAAAGCACCTTGCCGGACAGGTCAGCCCCCGGCGCAAGGCGTACCGCCTGCCCGACTTTATCAAAGAGATACATAAAGAGCAGATAGGGAATATTGGGAAGTATCAGCCTTTTCCAGTTGATAGCGTTCATCTTGCAATCCCCCTGTCTTTGTTCTTGACTTTCTCCCGCTGTGCGTTCAAAGCTGCCGCCTTTTCTTTGAGGGAAACAATCAGCTTGCGGATAGAGGGCTTTTGCTCCTGCGTCAGCTTCTTTGCGGAAAACTCCTTGAAAGCTGCGGTCAGTGCGTCCGCGTCCCGTCCCTTAAAAAACACAAGATAGCGGGGCGGGGTTTCGGTGCTGTCTTTCTTTAAGGCAAAGTCAATCCCGTATTTTTTCGCCGTACTCTCAAAGGCTTTGATATTCTCCTTTGTGATTTCAATGTTGGAAACGCCCGCGTTCTGCTTCATAAGCTGCTTTAGGGTCTGCTTGCCATGCGGGATTTTCTGTTTGTCATGCTGCTTTTTCATCTGTGCAAGCAGGGCTTTCATAGCCTTTTGGAGCTGCTGCGCGGTCAGCTTTCCGGTCTTGATGTAAAGGGCTATGGTCTTTTCGTTGGTTTCCTCCTGCAATGGGTGTCCTCCTTTCGTGTTCTATGGTGGTATGCCCGCCGCCGGGAAACGGGACGGGCATGAAAAAAGAGCATCCGCTTTCACTCCGCCCTGTTAAATCCGTACCCGCAGCCCGGAAAGGTCTGCCGCCCGAATACCCACAAGATACCAGTTGTCCCCGTACTCCATACGGGTCGGCTTCCATTTGCCCCGCACAAAGACCTCCATGCAGTCGCCGCAATGCAATCCCCCGTAATAGTCGTTTACGTCAAAGCGAATGTCGTAGCGGTCAGCGGTTTCATCAAAAATCAAAGCTCCTGTTTTCTGTGTCATCATAAAATCCTCCTTTGGGTTGGTTTACAGGCTTTCGCCCTCGTTGCAGGTGTAATCGGGTATGCCCTTGCTTCTTGCCGACTGGATAGTGCGCCCGCCGTACATATCGTGAGATACAAGGGACGTGTAATAGCTGCCAATCGTAGACGGAGCATTGAAAAGGGCAGCTTTCATGTACTGCTTGATGTTGCGGATTTTGGTGGTGTTTTCCTGCATACAGTCCAGTACAAAGCGGATATGTTCGCTGTTCAGTTTCATAAATTTTGCTTTTACAAGCTCTGCCGGGTGGTCGTCCCCGGCGATACGGATTGTTCTTCGTTTGGTGCAGACGGTTTCAAGAATAAGGGCAAGGATTTCCTCTATCCTGTCCCGGTCAAGGTATCTGTCCTGTATCAGATAGTCGTACTCGATATTGTCCTTGATGATTTCCTCATACACGCTGTATGCGTCTGTCGCTTCCTTTCGCTTCCGTTCCGGCAGCTGTGCCGCGTCCTCTAAGGGAGAGGGATTTAGGGAATGGAAAGGAATGGAATGGGTACTTGATATATCTGTATTTAATTTTTCTTTTTTTGGTAAGTTAGTTTTTTGTATCTCTTTATTTAATTGCGTTGGATTTTCCGACGTCGGGTTATCCGGTGTCGGATTTTCCAATATCGGCTTATCCGCTGTTGGATTTTCCAATACCGGACAATCCAATGCCGGGGGCTGTGGCTGTTCGTAAATGGTGTACTCAATAGCGGTCATTTTGCCTTTCTCGTCGCGTCCCTGCCGCCTTGTGATATATCCGGCTTTTTCAAGCTCCCATACAGCGGTGCGGATAGCGTCGATACTTTCCCGGTTGATAAGGGACAGCCCTGCAAGGGTGTAGTCCCAATCTTCGGGAAGTGAGAGCATTTGCGACAACAAGCCCTTTGCCTTTAGGGAAAGTTCCTTGTTGCGTAAATGGTGGTTGCTCATAACCGTATAACCTTTGTTCTTTTCCACGCGGAAAACTGCCATAGCTTCATCACTCCTTTGGTTGGATTTGTTACGCAGTAGAAACGCGATTTTGAGGGAAAAGGTATCAACCCTTGCCTTTCTCATTTCCGCGCTCTAAGAGCCGCATAAATCAAGGCTTTATTTGCCCTTACTGCGTAACATGAGGGCATAAAAAAAGCAGCGTTCCTGTTCTCCTGTGTGGGAGTGAGAAACGCCGCCTTATAGGTGGTGCTTATTTTATTTTTTCTTTTCGACGTGCCGCGTAAGGTGGTGTAGTGGTTTATCCGGCAGCTTCGCAGGTGCTTTTGCATATCAAGGCTCAATTCGTTAAAAGTAGTAAATGAGTAGTAAAATCAATCTGCAAACCTGCGAATATGCCTGTAAATCAAGCATTTTTCAAGACAATCAACTAATTTATCATAAAATGGTGTAGTAAATCGGAAAGAATTATTAAATTTGGCAGCAAAATTTTAAGAGTGTCAGATTTGACATTTGAATAGGTATTTGTTAGAATAAGAATATAAAAAGGCACTACTGATAGTTGGTTAGTCCAAATTATTTAATTACTCAAAAGAGTAACCGCATTCCTTGGGCGAGGGGCGGTTACTTTTTTGATTGATTTATATACGCTATCAAAATCGTTACAACAATACTAAGTATCATTAGTACGATGGAGAGCATTTCAAAATCACTCATAAGTTAAGCCCTCCTTTCCCAGATTTCCTGCAAGCAGGAGTTCTATGTAATCAGAGGGTTCAGTCCCTCTGTTGAAGGACTAACCGCCTACCATTCTCATGTAGTGCCTTGTCTTATTCTATCAAATCAGTTGCCCATGACAAGATATTCTCTATTATTGTTCAGAAATAATTTGAGAGAAAATCTCACAACAGAATAAAGTCCTTGAGAATATTGAAAAGTTCGCTGAAAAGCAAGGTTTACAGACAATTTTCTTCAAAGAAAAGGTATCGCAGAATACCGCAAAATATCGTAACAGATTTTTAAAATGGAGTAAATATTTCAAGAAGATATGAAAGGAATGACGCAGATAGTAGAGATATTGTCTGCGTTATTTTTTGAGATTATAATAGTGCAAATAATTGTAAAGTATGATATTATGAGAAGCAAATTAGAATTTGAGGTGATAACATGAAAAAGAAATCTCATACAAACAATAATGGGTTAGCGACGGGTCTATGTATTGGTGTTGCTATTGGTACATCTTTGGGTGTTGTATTCAATAACACTAGCACGGGAATAGCGATAGGTATAGGTGCTGGATTATTTCTTGGTACTATTTATGACTCAAAAAAGAAGCGAAAAGATGATGATGACGAAGATTAAGTAGAGCAGAATTTCAGTTTGTTTAGCTGATAATGCAATGAAAAAATAAGAAGTTGTAAAAGAGACCAACTATGAAAGATAAAAGCATTTTAATCAGTATAGGTATTATTATTTATATTGTTATGTCTGGAATTGATAGATAAGTTAGATAGCAGGCTGGAAATGATTGAACTTTCAAGTGATGATTTAGCAGAGCAACGTTTTGAACGGGAATATAGGGAACAGAACGAAGTTTTGTCCTCGGATAAGTTAATACGCATAGGATAAATGGGAGTATAATGGGAGTAACAGAAAATGCTATGGGAGTACAAAGATAATGAACTGGAAATGTTGGTGTATAGATATGTGATGGAACATAAAGAAGAAGTCAAATACATGACCATACGGGAATTGGCAAAAGCAGTTCATGTGTCTACGTCAACAATAGTACGTTTTTGTAAAAAAACAGGATGTGACGGATATTCGGAATTTAAAGTACAGTTTAAAATGTATTTGAAAGAAGAAAATAGAAAACGGGTTGAGAAGACAAAAGATAATGGCGTGGATGAAATTATGCGTTTTTTTCATACAGTAACGTCAACAGAATATGAAGAAACGATTAATGAAGTTGCACAAGCAATTCTGGAGGCAAAACAATTAATCTTTATTGGCATAGGAACGTCCGGAATTTTAGGAAAATATGGTGCCAGATATTTTTCAAATCTTGGGAAATACAGTCAATATATAGAAGATCCATACTATCCGATTCGTGAGGATATGGAAGCAACGGTTGTAATTGCGCTATCAGAATCCGGGGAGACGCAGCAGACGCTGATGATGGTGGAAAGGTTTAAGCAACATAATTGTAAGCTTTTCAGTATTACAAACAAGCCGTCCTGTACATTAGCAAAAATGTCAGATTATAATCTGGCTTATTTTATCAGCAGGCGTTTGGTTCATGAAGAATACAATATTACAACACAGGTACCTGTTCTTTATTTGCTGGAAATAATAGGGAGGCGGTTGGAATAATTTTGAGATACAACATGTTTCGTGAATGAAACATGTTTTTTTCATTCATACAATTTTCTAAAACTACTGATGTACTAGGAACTTTTTAAAAAATGTATATAATAAAAATCATAAAGCACCGGTGTGAAAAAAACGGAAAGGGGTAGCTGAGATGGCTATTGATTATCGAATTACAGCGAAAGAGCTGGTTAAAGAATTAGGTGGGAACGATAACATTACAAATGTAACTCACTGTGCAACAAGATTGAGATTTATTTTAAAAGATGAGAACATTGTGGATTCTACAAAAGTAACAAGGATTCCAGGGGTCATCACAACCGTACAGGCAGGCGGACAGTATCAGGTAGTAATTGGAAATCACGTAAAGGATGCATTTGATTTTGTCATGGAATTGGTTACAGTAGATGAAAACCAGGCAAATGTATCAAAAAGCAAAGTAGGGGTGTTCAGCAGGCTTGTTGATGTTATCTCAAGTATTTTTGCACCGTTTTTGTATACATTGGCTGCCTGTGGTATCCTTCAAGGAATATTGGGAATCCTTGTGGCTTTAAATGCAATTGATACAACAGGAGGGACATATCAGATTCTGAATTTTATATCATGGACCGCGTTTACGTTTTTGCCTGTACTAATTGCTGTTACGGCATCCAAGAAATTTGGAGTAAATACTTATGCGGCAGTTGTGATTGCCTGTGCACTGGTCTGTCCAGACTATATTAGTATGGTGAATGCCGGAGATCCGGTATATTTTCTAGGAATGAGAGTGCAGCTTTTAAGCTATACATCTTCCGTTATTCCGATTATCCTTGCAATTTGGATTGCATCTTATGTACAGAAGTTTTTTGATAAATATTTGCCGATTGTAGTAAGAAATTTATTTTCTCCAATGTTTACAATTACAATTATGGTTCCACTCACATTATTAGCATTTGGACCGATTGGAAATACAATTGGTGGGGCAATTGGAGGAGTATATAACTATTTATATGGATTGAGCCCGATTGTTGCCGGAATTATTGTTGGTGGTTTATGGGAAGTTCTTGTGATATTAGGCGTACATTGGGGAATTACTCCTGTCACGGTAGGAAACTATGCGGCATTAGGGTATGATACATTTACAGGGCTTCAGGCATCCGCTGTATTTGCGCAGGCAGGGGCGGCATTTGGTGTATTTTTAAAGACAAAGGACAAAGAAATGAAGGGTGTGTCTGCATCGGCTGCAATTACAGGTTTGTTTGGAATTACAGAACCGGCAATATATGGAGTGAATTTGAGATTGAAAAAGCCGATGATCTGCGGATGTATCGCAGGAGCGGCGGCAGGAGCAGTTGCAGGTGGATTTCAGGCAGTATCCTGGGGATACAATATGCCAGGTATTGCTACGATTCCGGCATATTTTAAAGCAGGTCACATGGGGCAGTTTTTGGGATTTCTTCTTTCTATTGTGATTGCATTTGTTCTTGGAGTCATTTTGACGTATCTGGTAGGATTTGAGGAGCAAGTAGAAGAGTCTGGAGTGGAAAATACAAAAGAAGCAAGCTGTGCAGTTTCTGAATCAGAGAGAAGTTTTGAACTTGCTAATCCGGTGCAAGGAATGGTGATCCCGGTATCGGAAGTAAAAGATGAGGTGTTTGCGTCAAAAGGAATGGGGGATGGTGTAGGAATTATTCCTTCGGATGGGAATGTTTATGCACCATTTGATGGAACTGTGGAAGCAATATTTCCTACTGGTCATGCAGTAGGCCTTTCAGCAAATGGAATAGAAGCATTGATCCATATTGGAGTCAATACAGTGGAACTGAATGGGAAAGGGTTTCAGGCAAAGGTAAAACAAGGAGATCATGTCAATAAGGGAGATTTGCTTGTAACCTATAACAAGGATTTTGTAGAAGAACAAGGATATGATCCCACTGTTATTTTTGTTGTCACCAATATGGAGGACGAAGCACAGTTGGAAATGGAAACGGGAAAAGAAAAAAATGCGATGGAAGCAGTAATGTATATCAAACGTTAGGAGGTTATCAGATGAATAAAATGCCAGAAGATTTCCTTTGGGGAGGAGCAGTTGCCGCCCATCAGGTGGAAGGAGCATGGAATGAGGGAGGGAAAGGCGTCAGCATTGTAGATGTTCTGACCGCAGGAGAGCATGGAGTAGATCGCAGAATTACAGAAGGTGTGCAAGATGGATGCTATTATCCAAACCATGAAGCAATAGATTTTTACCACCATTATAAAGAAGATGTGAAATTATTTGCTGAGATGGGATTTAAGTGTTTTCGCACGTCCATTGCATGGACAAGAATATTTCCGAATGGTGATGATGAGCAGCCAAATGAATCCGGGCTTCAATTTTATGATGATTTGTTTGATGAACTTTTGAAATATGGAATTCAACCGGTGGTTACACTTTCACATTTTGAAATGCCATATCAACTTGTAAAAGAGTATGGTGGTTGGAAAAATAGAAAGTTGATTGATTTTTTTGTAAAATACGCATTGACGGTTATGGAGCGGTATAAAAACAAGGTAAAGTATTGGATGACTTTCAATGAAATCAATAATCAGAAAAATTATAAATATCCACTGTTTGGATATACATGCTCCGGAGTGATCTTTACGAAGGAAGAAAATCCGGAAGAGTGTATGTATCAGGTGGTGCATCATGAATTGCTGGCGAGTGCTTTGGTAGTAAAAAAGGGGCATGAGATTAATCCTGAATTTCAAATTGGCTGCATGGTTGCCTTTGTTCCGTTGTATCCTTATTCTTGTCATCCGGAAGATATGATGTTTTCTACATTGGCCATGCACGACAGATATCTTTTTGGAGATGTACATGTAAGAGGAGAATATCCGTCTTACATTTTAAAAGAATGGGATAGAAAAGGTTTTCATATCAATATGAAAGCAGAAGATGCAAAAATACTTCGTGAAGGAAAGGTAGACTATGTGGGATTCAGTTACTATATGACGAATGCTGTGAAAGCAAATGCAGTAGCTGATGGAAATGGATTGGATGGATTTCCGGGAAGCGTCAGCAATCCTTTTGTCAAAAAGAGTGACTGGGGATGGCAGATCGATCCGATTGGTTTACGGTATGCATTGAATTTGTTGTATGAAAGATATCAGAAACCATTATTTATTGTGGAGAATGGTTTTGGAGCAATTGATGAGGTTCAGCAAGACGGAACGATTGAAGACGATTACCGTATCGCATATTTAAAAGCGCATATCGAAGAATTTGAGAAGGCTGTTCTGTTAGATGGTGTGGAACTGATGGGATATACTCCATGGGGATGTATTGATTGTGTATCATTTACTACCGGGGAAATGAAAAAACGTTATGGCTTCATTTATGTGGATAAGGATAACGATGGGAATGGATCGTTGGAGAGAAAAAAGAAAAAATCTTTTTTCTGGTATAAAAAAGTGATCGAAAGTAGTGGGGAGAATCTATAACAATAGAAATTGGCAAGGAGCCATCGCGCTCTAGATGAATATCTCATCTAGGGCGCGATGGTTCTTTTATGTAAATACCGTTTCATGTAGGAGGAATGCAACTGGAAAGGACATATATAATCGTAAAGAGACGTAAAATGATTGACAATACCTTATAGCTACGCAATAATAAAAGTGAAGCTAGAGTATATGTTTAAGAAAAATACAATAGAAAATCCGTTGGATAAGTTTGGAATTTTGTATTCTGATAAGGCGATAGAGAAAATGATAGAAGCGGATGTAGAATGGGAAAATTTTGATGGAAGAGGAAAGACTATAATGTTAACTGTACAACAGATGATAGAATTATTGAAAAAGGATGTTGTTCCGGCGCTTGGATGTACAGAACCGGTCTGCGTGGCGCTTTGTGCAGCGAATGCCGGAAAGCTTATGAAGGATTCGTCAAAGAATCTGATAGATAGAATCGAAGTGGAAGTGAATGCTGGAATTTACAAAAACGGAATGTCAGCAGGAATTCCGAATTGTTCGGAAGTGGGACTGAATCATGCGGCAGCTTTGGGAGCAGTACTTTCGAACCCGGAGAAAAAACTGGAACTTTTAGAAGATATTACAACTTCTGTTTCCGAGCAGGCTGCCAAGCTTATTGCGGAGGATATGGTGCATGTGTACTTAAATGAGAAAGAACAAAAGTTGTATGTAAAATGTACCATTTATGCGGCAGATGCAGAGTATTCCTGCACAATCCGGGATGCACATACAAATATAGTGGAACTTCAAAAAAACGGAGAGACGCTTTGGGAAGCGGATAAAGAAAACGGAAGCAATCTGAATGACAGCCTTGTGGAGAATTTGAAAAATATGTCGATAGCAGAGATTCGTGGGTTGGTAGATCAGGTGCAAGAGGAGAAACTTCTTTTCTTATTGGATGGAGTGAAGATGAATGAGGAGCTTTCACAATATTCCAAAACAGAGAAGACAGGAGTTGGAATTGCAGATGCTCTGCGGACAGAGGCGGGGACAGCAATTTTGTCAAATGATCTTCTTACACGCATTCTAGAAAAAGTCACTTCTGCAGCAGAGAGCCGTTTGGATGGGTGCCCGCTCCCAACTATGAGCAGCTCGGGGGCAGGAACAAAAGGGCTGGTCGTGATCCTTCCGGTGAGTGAAACGGCAAATACTATCGGCGTATCACAGGAAAAGAAAGTGCGTGCCTTAGCACTAGCGCATCTTTTGAACCGCTATATCAATGCGTATATTGGGAAACTTTCCCCGATGTGTTCTTGTGTGATGGCTTCCTCGACAGCAGCATCTGCAGGAATTACATACTTGCTTGGGGGAACAGATGCACAGATCGGCTATGCCATTCGAAATATGGCGGGAACAGTAACGGGCATGATTTGTGACGGTGGAAAGGTTGGCTGTGCCTTAAAAGTAGCAACAGGATCGACGGCTGCGCTTATGAGTGCGGTTACTGCAATACATAATGCACCATTACGGATAAGCGATGGAATCTGTGCAGAGAGTCCGGAACAGTGTATTCAGAATATGGCGCGGATCGGCATTTACGGAATGGCAGAAACAGACAAAGAAATACTGCGTATTATGACAGAACAATAATAAGATTGAAAGGGAAAACTATGAGTATATATGATACATTGAATACAGAACAGAAGGAGGCCGTATTTCACACGGAGGGACCGCTTCTTATTCTTGCAGGTGCAGGGTCAGGAAAGACAAGAGTGTTGACCCATCGCATTGCCTATTTGATTGAGGAAAAAGGGGTCAATCCATGGAACATTCTTGCCATTACATTTACGAATAAGGCGGCAGGAGAAATGAGGGAACGTGTGGATAACATTGTGGGATTTGGTTCGGAAAGTATTTGGGTCAGTACATTTCATTCCACTTGTGTGCGTATTTTAAGAAGATTTATCGATCGACTTGGTTATGACAATAATTTTACTATTTATGATGCGGATGATCAGAAAACGGTGATGAAAGATGTGTGTCGGTATTTGCAGATCGATACGAAGAATTTTAAAGAAAGGGCACTTTTAAATACGATTTCTTCTGCGAAGGACCAGATGATTCTACCGGAGGAATTTAAACTTCAGGCAGGTGGAGATTTCAGACAACAGAAAATTGCACAAGTTTATGAAGAGTATGAGAAAACATTGAAATCGAACAATGCTCTTGATTTTGATGATCTTCTTGTAAAAACAGTACAACTTTTGGAAACACAACCGGATGTGCTGGAGTATTATCAGGAAAGATTCCGTTATATTATGGTAGATGAATATCAGGATACGAATACGGTACAGTTTAAACTGATCAGTATTCTTGCAGGCAAGTATAAGAATCTTTGCGTAGTTGGCGATGATGACCAGTCTATTTACAAATTCCGCGGCGCCAATATTAAGAATATCCTGAACTTTGAACAGGAATTTGAAGATGCCAAGGTCATTAAGTTGGAGCAGAACTATCGATCTACGTCGAATATTTTAGATGCAGCCAATGCGGTCATTAGCCACAATGTAGGAAGAAAAGACAAGAAGCTATGGACAGAAAACGGGAAAGGTGAAAAAATCAAATTTCGGGAGTTTGATAACGCGTATGACGAAGCAGAATATATTGTGGGAGATATTCGGGAAAATGTAGAGAAAGGATTCTGCACATATCATGGGAATGCGATACTTTACCGGACAAATGCGCAGTCACGTATGTTTGAAGAGCGGTTTGTGACGGCGAATATCCCGTATAAAGTAGTTGGCGGTGTCAATTTCTATGCGAGAAAAGAAATCAAAGATCTGCTTGCATATTTAAAAACAGTGGACAATGGAAAAGATGATCTGGCAGTAAAAAGAATCATCAATGTGCCGAAACGAGGAATTGGAGCAACGACAATCAACCGTGTACAGGAAAATGCAGTAGAACGTGGAATTTCTTTTTATGATGCGCTTTGTAGTGTGGATCTGATTCCGGGAATTGGCCGCGCTTCTTCCAAACTGGAGTCTTTTGTAGCGTTGATCGAGCATCTCAAACAGCGGACAGAGGAGACAAGCATTGCCGGATTGATGGATGAAATCATAGAAATGATAGGTTATGAAGAATATCTGTCAGCAGAAGGCGATGAGGAAGCGGAAGCACGCATGGAAAATATAGATGAGTTGAAGAATAAAATTGTTGCATACGAGGAATCCTGTGAGAATGAAAAGCCTACGCTGAGTGGATTTTTGGAGGAAGTAGCACTTGTTGCCGATATTGATAGTTTAGATGAAAACAGTGACTATGTTGTACTTATGACGCTGCATAGTGCCAAGGGACTGGAATTTCCGTGTGTTTATCTTGCCGGAATGGAAGATGGTCTCTTCCCAAGTTATATGACGATTACTGCAGATGACCCGATGGAAATTGAGGAGGAAAGACGCCTCTGCTATGTTGGAATTACGAGGGCAAAACAAGAACTTACGATGACTTATGCGAGAAGGCGCATGGTTCATGGCGAAACGCAGTATAATAAAATGTCACGGTTTTTAAAAGAAGTTCCGATGCATCTTCTTTCTACTGGAAATAAATTCCGGAAAGAAGAAATAGAGCTTCCGAAACCGACTGCATATATGCAGGCAAAGCAAAGTTTCCATGCAAAGGCATTCCAGACTCCGAAGCCGGTTCAACAATTTGGGAAGGTGAACGGTGGTCCGGGTTATGATGTTGGGGATCGTGTCAAGCACATAAAATTTGGAGAAGGTTTAGTAATTGGCATGAATGCAGGCGGACGAGACTATGAGGTGACGGTGCAGTTTGATAACGTGGGTGTCAAGAAAATGTTTGCCACATTTGCGAAATTGCAAAAAATATAAAAACTGATAAATTAGTAGTAAAAGTGAAGTATTGGTGTTATAATGATAGCAATGATATTTCTATCGTATATTAAGAAGAAAGGACGTGTATCTATGGGCAACAAATTTGAGGATATTATCGCAGCATCTAAAGTAAGTGAATTATTACACAAGAAAGATGAAGACAAAGCAAAGACAACTATTCTGTGGATTCTTGCAGTAATCGGAGTGGTTGCAGCAGTAGCAGGAATTGCATATGCAGTATATTCTTTCTTTACACCGGATTATTTGGAAGACTTTGATGAAGATTTCGAGGATGATTTTGATGATGATGAGTTTTTCGGAGACGGAGACGAAGTTTAGAATTGAATGATGAAGAATGAAGGACGTGGTCAGAAAGCTACGTCCTTTTTATATAGGAGATTTTCATAGAATTCTTGGCAAAAGGAAGCAGAACTGATAGAATGGAAAGACAGAAGAAAAGAATGGAGATTATGATAGATGAAAAAAGGACAGACTTTTGAAGGAATAATTGAAAAAGTAGATTTCCCAAATAAGGGAATTGTGACAGTACCGGAAGAGGGGCGAAATGTAATCGTAAAAAACGGAATTCCGGGACAGAAAATAAAATTTTGTGTGAATAAATTGCGAAAAGGAAAGGCGGAAGGCAGACTTTTAGAGGTGCTTGAAAATTCGCAGCTCGAGACAAGAAAACCCGTTTGTAGTATTTTTCCGGCATGTGGAGGATGCATGTACCAGACAATGTCTTATGAAGATCAGATGAGGATGAAAGGACAACAGGTGAAAGATATTCTGGATGCTGCGATTGACGGAGAATATCTCTTTGAAGGAGTGAAGGCAAGTCCGAAGGAATTTGCTTACCGGAATAAGATGGAATTTTCCTTTGGAGATGAGTATAAAGATGGTCCGTTGTCACTTGGACTTCATAAAAAAGGAAGTACCTATGATGTGCTGACAGCGGGAGACTGTAAGCTTGTGCATGAAGACATGACGAAGATTCTTCTCTGTGTACTAAGATATTTTCAAGAAAGAAATGTCAGCTATTATAAAAAGATGCAGCATGTAGGATATCTCCGCCATCTTCTTCTAAGAAGAGGAGATAAGACGGGAGAGATTCTTGTAAATCTCGTGACAACGACACAAGAAGAACATGATATGCAGCCCCTCGTGGAGGAGCTTCTTGCTCTTGATCTGGAAGGAAAGATTGTGGGGATTCTTCATATTCTGAATGATTCTCTTTCTGATGTGGTCCAGAGTGATGAGACAAGAATTCTTTGCGGACAGGATTATTTCTACGAAGAACTTCTTGGAATGGAATTCAAGATTACACCATTTTCATTCTTCCAACCGAATTCAGGAGGTGCAGAAGTTCTTTATAATACGGTAAGAGAATATATCGGAGATATTGACAATTTGACAGTATACGATCTGTTCAGCGGAACGGGAACAATCGGGCAGATGTTGGCGCCGGTTGCAAAAGAAGTGATTGGTGTTGAGATTATAGAAGAAGCGGTTGATGCGGCGAAGGAAAACGCGGCGCACAATGGTCTTTCCAACTGTAAATTCATCGCAGGAGATGTATTCAAGGTGCTGGATGAAATTGAAGAGAAACCGGATGTGATCGTGCTAGATCCACCACGAGATGGAATTCATCCGAGGGCACTTCCTAAGATTTTGGATTATGGAGTAGATAAAATTGTTTACATTTCCTGTAAGGTGACAAGCCTTGCAAGGGACTTGGAGATGATGCAGGCAAGAGGGTATGAAGTAGTGAAATGCGTGGCAGTTGATCAGTTCGTACATACGGTTCATGTGGAAGTTGTGTGTTTGCTACAAAGACGAACTATGTAGAAATCCTTAATTTTAGGCACTTTTCAAGCATATCATCTTTACGAGTGAGGGCGATAAAATCAGAAATAAAGAGATAAAAAACTATATCAATGTTTCAGTAGTTGTTGATATAGAGTGTGGGAACACAACAAATTAAATATTGAATTTAAGGGGTACTTGTAAAGAAGTATCCCTTTTCAATGTAAGACGTTCAGAAATGAGCGTCTATTTTTTTACCAAAAATGAAAGGAGCATTAGATTTATGAAAAAGATGTTAAAACGATTGTGTACGGGCTTCTTAGCTCTTGCAACTGTCGTTACTGCTTTACCACTACACCCGTTCATGCAGAAAGTAAGCAATACTGGACGGAAAGTGCAGAGCGTGTCGGTATCGTTGAAAAAGTAATGAATGACGGTTCGATTGGTTCTACCTTTAATGAGGGACATTTAACCGTTGAGGGCGAGGACGCTTACTGTATCGACATTAACACAGATTTTAAGAACGGCTACAAGACCAGAGCTGATGCAAGCACCCGTATGAGTGCCGACCAGATAAGCGACGTTGCCTTATCTATCGAATATGTAAAACAGTACACAGACAGCCACAGCGGAATAAGCAGAAATCACGATTACCTTTTAAGACAGCTTGTTGTCTGGCAGAGATTAAGCGTACATCTTGGCTGGCAATGTGATAACGTGCGAGCTTCTTATGATGAAATACCAAAGGCAACGCAGGATTGAAGTTTTCGCTGGTGCAAAAGCCTTTGACAAAGAGAATAAAGGACGCTATGAATGTGGCGGTTATATCTACTCTGGCGAGGGGCAGGAGTTGGGACAATTCTGGGCGAAATTGAATGTCGGAAATGCGAAATTGCAAAAGATTTCCAGTAATGCCAGCATTACAGAGGACAACACCAACTATTCAATCGCTGATGCAACCTATGGTGTCTTTTCTGATAAGGACTGCACGAAACAGTTTGCCACCCTTGCGACTGATAAAAATGGAAATACAGATATTGCAGAGGTAAAAGTAGGCACAGTCTATATCAAGGAATTATCCGCACCAGCAGGATATAAAGTGGATAAAACTGTATATTCCTTAAAGGTTGAAGCTGGAAAGACAGCGACCTTGAATGTATCTGATACACCGAAAGTAACAGACACTTTGATTGAGCTTTTCAAAATTGACATGGAAACACAGAAAGACAACCCACAAGGGAACGCTTCTCTAGCAGGTGCGGAGTTTACATGGAAGTATTATGACGGTTACTACAACAAGAATAATCTTCCAGAAAAAGCTACTCGTACATGGACGACAAAAACAATCGCTGAAAAGGACAGCGACGGCACAATCCATTATATTACAAAATTAGCAGACGCATACAAAGTATCTGGCGACAGCTTCTATATGCAGGACGGTAAGGCGGTGCTTCCTTTAGGAACACTAACCGTTGAGGAAACAAAAGCTCCAAACGGTTACTTGTTAGACGGTGCATATATGCAGGCTGGCGATAAGTCCGGACAGATAAAAGGCTTATATGTAACGCAGATTACCGAGGACGGCGACCTTGCCGTATTATCTGGAAGTAACCAGTTTTCCGTATCAGATAAAGTTATCCGTGGCGGTGTGAAAATCCAGAAACGAGATTTAGAAACGGGCGATACCAAACCACAAGGAAGTGCTACCTTGAAAGATACTGCCTTTGACATCATTTCCTTAAATGATAATGCGGTATTGGTTGAGGGCAAGTCCTATAAGAAAAATGAAGTCGTAAAAACTATTCATACAGACCTTGAGGGTATCGCTTCTACTTCCGCAGACCTTTTACCTTATGGAAAATCCCATATCGTTGAGAGTGAAGCTCCCGACGGTTACTTGACGGACGGTGCAAAACCGATTGATTTTGCAATCACAGAAAACGGCAAAATCGTGGACTTAACCGACGAAGCCCACTCTATCTACAATCAGATTAAGCGTGGGGATATTGAGGGCGTGAAAATCGGTGCAGGCACACACAAGCGTCTTGCTGATGTTCCTTTTAGGATCACAAGCAAGACGACGGGAGAAAGTCATGTTGTGGTAACTGATGATAACGGGTAATTCTCCACTTCTGCTGACTGGGCTTCTCATAAGCACAATACCAACGCAGGAAAAACAAGCGAGGACGGCGTGTGGTTTGGAACTTCTGAATCAGACGGCAGCAAAGGTGCGTTGCCTTATGATACTTATATCATTGAGGAATTACGCTCTGACAGCAACAAAGGTTTTGAACTTATCCCACCTTTTGAAATCGTGGTATCAAGAAATAATCTTGTGATTGATTTAGGAACTTTGACTGATGAATACGAAAAAGAAATCTCTATCCATACCACAGCGACCAGCAAGGACGGCGAAAAGACAATCCTTGCAGGAAAAGAGGTAACAATCGTTGATACCGTCAAATTAGACGGACTTACAAAAGGCACAAAATACCAGCTCAAAGGCTGGCAGATGTTAAAGGAAGAAAACGCCGAGCTTATCATTGACGGAAAGCGTGTAGAAAATGATTATACCTTTATCGCTGATGATGAAGAAATGAAAGTGGAAATTTCCTATACGGTATCGAGAAAGACCTATACGGGTGCAGATGTGGACTGGTATGTAAAGGCAGAGGATATTGTGTTGAAGAATAAAGGAAACCAGAACGCAGGCAATCCTCAGAACCATGTACCGCAGGGACAGATGAAAAAATAAATGTGAGCCCATATTTTTCTTGTAACTTATATATGGAACCGATATAATTAGTTAAAAAGTTCTGTTTTAAGCCATGCAAAACTATTTTGACAAGGGGAAAAGGCAATGTCAAAGGCTTTTGACAGACAAAATAGCTATATTCATATACAATAAAGGAGAAGATTCAAGATGGATATTGGATTACAAATCAAGAAATTTAGGGAACAACAAAAAATTTCTCAAGAAGAACTGGCTCTTAAAATATTTGTTTCAAGACAAACAATTTCTAACTGGGAAACAAATAAAAGTTGTCCAGATGTTAAAAGTTTAATTACTTTATCTAATATCTTCAATGTGTCTTTAGATAATTTTATAAAAGAAGATATAAAGGAGATGAGGGAGATTGTAGAAAAAGCAACAATTAAAAAGTTTAATGTGATAAGTGTAGTTTTCCTAATTGAATTGATAGTCGTAGCCGTAAGTGCCTATCCTTTATTTAGTATTAAGGGAAATATAGGAATTATTATTTGGTTATGCTTGTTCGCAATAACACTCTATACGGCAAGTAAGATTGAAAAATTTAAAAAGGAGAGTATGAAACTTTTTCTGTAAATAATGTTTTAGAAGGTCTTCTATGGTAAAATATTTTATCATAAGGAGGCC
>JAJBSL010000010.1 GCA_020540725.1 Lachnospiraceae bacterium EP-SM-12S-S03 | reverse complement strand
TGTTATGGCTGCATGGATCAATTTTTAGATTCATGGCACAGTTATCGCTTCAGATACTGTTCCGTGAATAATTTAGGGTAAATATTAAATATGTCAATATCAATGCTCCATATGTATTGTAAAGTTTCATAGTTACGATCAAACTCAAATATGGAATCAGTAATGTAATTGGCGGAACCGCCTGCACACTAACAATAATGGTATTAATCACACTTTTCCCCGGAAAGTCAAATCGGCTAAATGCATAAGATGCCAAAATACCAATTCCCAATGTAAGAACAACAACTAATGCTGCAATTACATAACTATTCACAAAGAAACGAATCTGCTCTGGATTTGTAAATATTGCTTTATATGCATCCAAGGTAAAATTTTCAGAAATCCATGTGGGTGGCCATGCAAAAATTTCCGCATTTGGTTTGAATGAATTCAATACCATCCATAAAATCGGAAATCCCGCCCATATTGCACCTATCGCTAACAGAATGACAATCAGAATTTTTACCCATACTTTTTTCTTTCCAATCATATTCAATCCCTCGCTTTCTGTTGTCTGACATAAAAGATGCCAATGACCGTACATAAGATCAGAAGGATTACGGCTCCCGTTGAAGCTAAAGAATACTGATATTTACTAAATCCCTGCTTGTAAATGTAGGTACTGACTGTTTCTGTCGCATTTACCGGACCTCCACCTGTTGTCATCCAGATCAGCGCAAATTGTTGCAGTGTCCACACAAAATCAAGCATGATCAAACTGATAAGGATCGGTTTTAACTGTGGCAATGTAATCCGAAAATATGTCTGAATCGAATCAGCACCATCTAAAGCGGCCGCTTCATATAGATCTATAGAAATTCCTTGTAAACCTGCCAGGATACTGATCATATAGAACGGATAACCTGACCATATATTAATCAGCGTTACTGATTTCAGAGCAACATCTCTTGATGCAAGGAATTCAATCGTGTCCGCACTTAAATGCAAGGTTTGGATCAAATAATTAATGACACCATTGGGATCTAGCATTACTCTCCATAAAATCGCAATAACAGATGCAGTAAACATCCAAGGCAATGCATAAATGACTCTGAAAATTCCTTTTGTTCTTCTTCCCAGATATCGTGTGTTTAATACAAGTGCGAATATCATTCCGATTAACATATGTGCCACAATACTCACAACAACAAAAAATAGCGTATTTCTTATTGCCACATGGAAATTAGGATCCGTCAAAACTGTTTTATAGTTTTCAAGCCCTACAAACACTGGATTTTTATTAACAATCACATTATCATACAGCGAATAGCAGACAACCATAATGATCGGTATAAGCAAAAGAATAAACAGCAAAATAATTGTCGGAAAAAGATATGCATACGGTGTCAATTGTCTTTTTACATATCCTTTGTTCTTCTCCTTTTTTAAAAGCACTTCTTTTCCTTGTGTCACTCTGTTCTCACTCCTTCCGTTTTCTATATTTCGGACTGTGCGATTTCACGCGCACAGTCCCTTTGCAATATGATCTGTTTTGCCACCAGGTTACTCAAATGCCGGCTCCCATGCCTTCTGTACTTCATTTAACATTTCATCTGCTGAAGCTGTATCTCCATCTAGATACAATACAAACTGTTCATTAAAACTTCTCATTAAATCTTCCGATGTCGGTGCTCCTGTAAATTCATTAATCGCATACCCTTTTCCGAAAATATCATATGCTTTTTTGAACAACTCATCATTCGATGAATAATCCGGTTCAGATGTTGAATTTCCTGGGAATGCATTTGCGAGCTGTGCTAATTCTGCATTCACTTCCGGACTCATCAGATATTCTACAAACTTCATGGCTTCTTCTTGATGTTCACAATTTGAAGCAATCCCGATTCCCCAGTTAGCAACATCCAAACCACTCTTTTCAGCATACCCATCCTTCACCGGCATTGGCGCATAGTCAAAGTTAAGATCTGGCGCTTCTTCTTTAATGAGTGTAAGATGCGAAATACCATCTACCATAAATGCAAGACGTCCATTCTGGAATTCATTTACCATATCCTGCTCTTTCATGGCATTTACACCTTTTGCAAGGTATCCTTTTTCACTCATTTCTTTAAAAAGATCTGTAACGGCTTTTACCGTCTCATTCCCTTTTAGTCCCGGCTTTCCTTCATTTAGCATGGAACCACCTGATGCCCATACCCAACTCATAAACTGGTTCTGAATTCCGTTAGGAGCCTCTGAGGATAAAGGAATAGCATAAGCTGCCGCATCTGTCTTCGAAGTGATCTTTTCACAAGCATCCATAAATTCTGTCCATGTTGTTGGAACTTTTTCCACTCCTGCTTTTTTCAAAATGTCCATATTGACATATAACGGATATGCAAAATTTACAACCGGAATCATATATGTATTTCCTTCGTATTTGATTTGATCAGACAACTGACTAACATCATATCCGTCTTTCTCCATTAGTTTCGTTAAGTTTGAAATGGAACCTTGCTTTGCAAAATCATATACCCATGATCCATCAAGTCCCACCACATCCGCCATTGTTCCGGCTGCTGCACCTGCTGCAATTTGTGTTTTCGTATCAGCATATGGATTACTTAATAATTCAATCTTAATTCCCGTATCATCTGTAAACTTCTGACAAATTTCGTCCAAAGCTCCTTCCGGCAATTCAACTCCCCACCACTGCTGAAATTCCAATGTTACCCCTTTTTCATCTCCTCCTTTGGAATCTTCTGCTTTTTCTTTCGATCCACAAGCAGCTAAAGAAAAAGCCATAGCTCCTGTCAGCGCCACCGAAAGCACTTTTTTCATTACCGTTCTGAGTTTCATAATTCTTCCTCCTTTAATGAATGTAAGACAGTTCTCTCTGCCCCTTTATTATCTTCATTATAAAACTTTATTTCACAATGTCAATTATTTTTATCATTTTTGTGCATATATTATGTTATTAACATATTTTTTTGTTTATTTTTACTTACTTATGAAATATTCTTTCTCTCTTCAAAGTAATTTTATTTCATAAGACTAATCTAAATATACTATTTCTTTTCACACTACTGCGAAAAAGATTGCACAACCGTGCAATCTGCGCGCGGTTACGAAGTAATAAACGCCCGTGCAACCACTAATGTGGATACACGGGCGCCTAATCGCACTTTTTGTCTTTTCTCTTTTGATTTCATAGAAGACAATTTCCTATGCAATCAAAAAAATGGCTTCGGTATTCCGAAGCCACTAAATCTGAATATTCAACGAGAAATTGTATTTCTGCGGTAATTCTCCGCTTTCTTCTGTCTTTCTATCCATAGTCAATCCGTAATGGCGGGAGATCGCCTCACATATCTGATCTGCATCCCTTGTGCAACAGACAGAAAATAATTCCTTATGGATTTCATACTGTCGTTCAATCATCTCATCACGGTCATCATAACTGATGTAACAACTTATGATCGCACCGTAATTCAAATCTTCCCACGCTTTCTTAAGTCTTGGCATATCCCCGCTTGTAATGATCGCTTCATGAAATGCCACATCATATTCCGCGACACTTCGGAATTCTCCTGACTTCATACGCTGCATGTGTTCCAGTGTATTTTCCATACTTTTCAATGCTTTATCCGGAAGTTTTCCCCTGCAAAGCCGTACCGCTAAAATCTCATAATATGCACGAAGCATATAAATCTCATATACATCGTCCATGGAAACGCCCTTTACAGAACAGCCTACATTCCTTGAATATTCAATCAAGCCTTCCTGCTCAAGCTGACGAAGCGCTTCTCGTACAGGCCCCCGACTAATTCCAAATTCCGTTGCAATATCCTGTTCTATAATCCGCATCCCCGGCACAAGCTCTCTATTAAGAATCTTCGTCCGGATTGCATCTACTACATTTTCCCTCAATGTCCGATAATGTAATCGCGCCATAAATTCTACCTTCTCTTCCCAAATATATATGTTGAGGTCAAAAGATGCCCGACGGATTGTTCCGCACTTTGTACCCCTGGCATCTATATATTATTTTATCATATCGAAAAGAGAAGGTAAATACTTTCACGAAAACTCTATAAATTGTTAACAATATATGTTACAATAGTAGATACAAAATATTATTTTAACCAAGGAGGGTTTATTATGAATTTCAATCAATACGCGCAGGAAGCTCTCGAGATTTCCAAATCTCTGTTTGCCATCGATAGTCCTACAGGATTTACCGACAAAGTATCTCAGCATGTTCTTGAGACCGCTCAGGCTATGGGATATCCGGCATACCGCAACAACTTAGGTAATGTCATCGTTACAGCAGAAGGTGAGAACAACGACAAAGAAGTTGCCCTTTCCGCGCACGTGGATACGCTCGGTCTTATGGTAAGATCCATTACATCCGACGGACACTTAATGTTCACTCCTGTTGGTGGTCCTATTATTCCAACACTTGACGGTGAATACTGCCGTATCTACACAAGAGACGGAAAAGTATACACTGGAACAATCCTTTCTCTTTCTCCTGCCATCCATGTACATCCGGATGCTGAAACAAGAGTGCGTGATGCAGATAATATGGCAGTCAGATTAGACGAACCGGTACATAGCAAAGAAGATGTGCAGGCACTCGGTATTTCTGCCGGAGACTTCATTTGTTACGACCCTAAGACAACTGTGACAGAGAGCGGTTTCTTAAAAACACGTTTTATCGATGATAAAGCATGTGCTGCCCTTGAACTGGCAATCTTAAAGTTAATGAAAGAACAGAATATCAAACCGATGTACACAACACATTTCTGCTTCTCAGTACACGAAGAAATCGGATACGGTGGAGCAACTCTTCCAAAAAATATCGACGAGCTTCTTGTGGTAGATATGGGATGTGTGGGATGCGACTTAACTTGCACAGAACAGCAGGTTTCCATCTGTGCAAAAGACAAAATGGGACCATACGATTACGAAATGACTTCACGTCTTATCGAATTATCCAAGAAACATGGCGTTGACTATGCCGTAGATATCTACCCAAGATACAGTTCTGATGCCGGAGCGTTATGGCATGCAGGATACGACACACGCGCAGCCCTCATCGGACCTGGTGTTCACGCTTCCCACGGAATGGAAAGAACACATGTTGACGGACTTGAAAACACATTGAAACTGATGTGTGCTTATTTAGGATTAATAAAATAAATTTTTTCCAATTATTGTATAAAAACCAGCGGCAACACAACCGCTGGTTTTTTATAATGATAATTAAAGACTAATATCTGCCGCCTCTCTTTGTGCCCCGAAAAGCAATGGTTTGATTTTCTCTACCAACGCTTCTACCTGTTCCGGGCAGCGTCCGATATAAAGCTCCGGAGTCAGAAGTTCATTCATTTCCTCTTCCGTGAGTCCGAATTCTTTTTCACACGCCAGTCTCTTCAGCAGATCACACTCTTCTCCGTTTTTCATTTTTGCAGTTGCTTCCATGGAACACTGACGAATGATCTCGTGGATATTCTGACGGTCTCCCCCACGTTTTACTGCTTCCATCATAAGGTTCTCCGTTGCAATAAACGGAAGGTATTCTCTCACTGTTTTCTCAACAATCTTTTCATTCACATGAAGACCATCCGTAACATTCTGCGCAAGTCTTAATATTGCATCTGCACACAAAAATCCTTCCGGCATGGAAATCCTTCGATTTGCCGAGTCATCCAATGTACGTTCCATCCACTGTGTGGAAGCAGTCATCGGTGCATTCATGGCATCTGCCATCAAATAGCGTGCCAAAGAACAGATTCGTTCACTTCGCATTGGATTTCTTTTATAGGCCATGGCTGAGGAACCAATCTGATTTTTCTCGAAAGGTTCTTCCACCTGACGGTCATGCTGCAGAAGACGGATATCGTTCGCCATACGGTAACAGCTCTGTGCAATGGAGGAAAGACAATTCAGAATTCTGGAATCCACCTTGCGGGGATACGTCTGTCCACAAACATCAAAACACTCTGTAAATCCAAAGTCTTCTCCGATTTTCCTGTTCATCTCATCGATTTTTCCGTTGTCTCCTTCAAAAAGCTCCACAAAACTTGCCTCTGTTCCGGTTGTACCACGGCACCCGAGAAATTTGATATTCTCAATGGCAAAATCAATTTCCTTCAAATCCGAAAGGAAATCCTGCATCCAAAGAGACGCTCTTTTCCCTACCGTTACAAGCTGCGCCGGCTGGTAATGTGTATATCCGAGTGTCGGAACCGCTTTGTATTTCATTGCAAAATCTGAAAGATTTGCAAGTACACCCAAAAGTTCTTTTCGAAGATAGCGCAATCCGTCTCTGTATATTACAAGATCTGCATTATCTGTCACATAACAGCTTGTGGCTCCAAGATGAATGATACCTGCTGCCGATGGCGCTGCCTGACCGTAAGCGTACACATGAGCCATTACATCATGTCGTACTTCCTTTTCTCTTTTGCTTACACATGCATAATCAATGTCTTCTACGTGATCCTCTAATTCTTTTACCTGTTCTTCTGTAATCGGAAGTCCAAGTTCCTTTTCCGCCTTCGCCAATGACACCCAAAGTCTGCGCCATGTCTGATATCTCGTATCTGACGAAAAAAGTTTTAACATATAATCAGATGCGTAGCGTGATGACAGAGGAGATTCGTATTTATTTGTCATAAACTTCCCCTCCTATTTTCTCACGATAATACTGTCACGCTCCGGTCCTACGGAAACGTAAGTAATCGGACATTCAATGGCTTTTTCAATATATGTGACATATTCTTGTGCTTCCTTCGGAAGATCCTCCCACTTACGTGCAGAAGAAATATCACATTTCCATCCTGGGAAATATTCTACAACCGGCTCTGCATGTGCAAGTGCTGTCGGGAATGGGAATCTGTCAATCTGTTTCCCATTCAGCATATAATGTGTACATACCGGAATCTGGTCCATTCCACTTAATACGTCCAGCTTCGTCAGTGCAATATCCGTTGCAGCCTGCACTTCTACGCCGTATTTTGTAGCTACAATGTCAATCGGACCGACACGTCTTGGTCTTCCGGTCTTTGCTCCATATTCGTTTCCAGCTTCACGAAGTGCTTCTGCCTCCTCGCCAAACATTTCACATACAAATGGTCCTTCTCCCACACAGCTTGAGTATGCCTTCACAACACCTACGATTTCATCCAGTTTTGCACTTGGAAGCCCTGAACCTACAGGCGCAAATGCTGCGATTGTGTTAGAAGATGTTGTATACGGATGAATTCCGTAATCCAGATCACGGAGGGAACCAAGCTGAGCCTCAAACAGAATACTCTTACCGGCTCTCTGTGCTTCTTTCAGAAAAGCTCCTGTATCACAAACGTACGGTTTCACTTTCTCGCACGCTTCTTCAAGCCATTTGTCGATCATTTCCATCGTATATGGTTCTGCACCGTACACTTCTTTTAACGTAAGATTCTTCCACTCCATCAGATCAGCCAAATGACTTCTCAGTTCTTCCGGATAAAAGAGTTCTCCTGCAAGAACGGTCTTTTTCTGATACTTATCTGAATAGAATGGTGCGATTCCCTGCTTTGTAGATCCATATTTTTTATCCGCAAGCCTTCTCTCTTCCAATTCATCAAGCTGACGATGCCATGGGAGCAGAAGAGACGCGCGGTCGCTGATCTTCAAGTTGTCCGGAGTTAAAGCAACTCCTTGTGCCATTACTTCCTGCATCTCGATCCAAAGATTTTCCGGATCAAGCGCAACGCCGTTTCCTAAAATGTTTACAACTTCCGGGCGGAAAATACCGGATGGAAGTAAATGAAGTGCAAACTTACCATGTTCATTGATCACAGTATGTCCAGCATTGCCGCCGCCCTGAAAGCGGACTACAACATCATAATCTTCTGTTAAAAGATCCACCATTCTTCCTTTTCCTTCGTCACCCCAGTTGATGCCTACGATTGCACAGTTTGCCATGATAATTCCTCCTCTGCTATTTTACGATGCCAACCATTTCCGATACGGTATGAAATCCGTATCGATCCATATATTTTTCAATTCCCTCTACGATTTCCGCTGTTACGCCCGGATTCACAAAGTTTGCCGTTCCTACAGATACGGCGCTTGCTCCGGCAAGCAGAAATTCTATTGCGTCATCCGCACTTGCGATTCCTCCCATACCGATGATCGGAAGGCGAACCGCATTCGCCACTTGATATACCATGCGGACTGCGATCGGCTTAATTGCCGGACCGGATACCCCGCCTGTTTTATTTGCAAGTGCAAATGCTCTTCTATGAATATCAATCTTCATGCCTGTAAGGGTATTGATCAGGGAAATCGCATCGGCTCCTCCTGCTTCTACTGCCTTCGCCATCTCTGTGATATCCGTCACATTCGGACTCAATTTCATGATGACCGGTTGTTTCGCATATTTTTTCACTGCCTTTGTAATTTCCTCTGCCGCTTTCGGATTCTGTCCAAAAGCAATACCTCCTTCTTTTACATTCGGACAAGAAATATTGATTTCCAGCATATCTACGTCTTCTTGCGCAAGCCGCTCCACAACTTCACAATAATCTTCTGTAGATTTTCCACACACGTTGACAATGATTTTCGTATCATATTGTCTCAAAAACGGAATATCCCGTTCACAGAACAGATCAATACCGGGATTCTGTAATCCTACCGCATTCATCATTCCGCCGTATGTTTCCGCCACGCGAGGCGTCGGGTTGCCTGGCCACGGAATGTTGGCCACTCCTTTTGTCGTTACCGCTCCAATCTGATTCAAGTCAACGAACTCTGCAAATTCTGCACCTGAACCAAAAGTTCCGGATGCCGTTGTTACCGGATTCTTCCATTCAACTCCCGCAATATTCACTCTCATATCTGCCATTACAGTTCCACCTCCGTACTTAAGAACACAGGACCGTCTTTGCAGATACGTTTATTATGCACATTGCTGTGATGATCTTTCTCTTTTGTTTTACATACACAGGCAAGACATGCACCGATTCCGCATGCCATTCTCTCCTCCAGAGAAATATAGCATGTGATATTGTGTTCTTCTGCATAAGCTTTGATCGCACGAAGCATCGGTGTCGGTCCACACGCATAAATAATATCTGCATCTAGTCCATTCTCCCGGATCGCGTCCATTACGTTTCCTTTTGTCCCAACACTGCCATCTTCCGTGGAAATGTATACCTGACCGTTCCTTCCGAATTCTTCCCGAAGGAATGTGTCTGCATTTCTATATCCTACCACGATCTGCTTTTCACAATCTAATTGCTTGGAAAGTTCCAGGATCGGCGGAACACCGATTCCTCCCCCCATCAGAAAGGCTTTCTTCCCTTTCCCTTCTTCCAACGGAAATCCGTTTCCAAGCGGCCCGATTACCGGAAGGGTGTCTCCGGCTTTCATCTTGGAAAACTGTTCTGTTCCTGTATTTTCTCCCGTCACACGGTAAACCATGCGAAGCCGTCCATTTTCTTTATCAATCTCACAAATGCTGATCGGTCTCGGAAGGAGTTTGCTCCCGTCGTTCGTATACATAGAGATAAACTGTCCCGGTTTCGCATCTTCTGCCGCTTTCGTCTCAAGCCACATACTGAAAATTCCTTCGGCAATCTCTTCCTGCGAAACCACGACCGCAGTCTCTTTACTTCTCTCTGCCATTTGTTTTGCTCCTTTCATTCGCCCTACGCAGCCAAATCTCAAAATTACCGCTGTTCAAGGCTTTCGCGAATATCTGCTACCATTGCTTCTACTGCTGCTCTGGAGGCATCTCCGAAGTTCTCAGCTCCGAATTTAGCATACGCTTCCTGTTTATAAGCCGCAATGATTCCACGGGAAGAATTTACGATGGCGCCAAGTCCGTCTTCATTGAAGAAGTGCACGAGGTCTTTCCCTTTTCCACCCTGTGCACCGTAACCAGGTACTAAAATGTATGATTTCGGCATAACTTTACGAAGCACTTTCCCCATCTCCGGATAAGTTGCCCCTACAACTGCTCCGATGTAACTGTACTCATCTCCCATGTGGTCTGCTCCCCACTCTGCCACCTTTTCACCAACAAGCTCATACAATGGTTTTCCATCAATGAGACGATCCTGGAATTCTCCACTGGATGGATTAGACGTCTTTACAAGGATAAATAAACCTTTATTTTCTTCCTTACATACTTCAATAAATGGTTTTACTCCGTCAGATCCCAAGTACGGATTCACTGTTACAAAATCTTCATCAAACGGGACATAGGATTTACTTCCAACCTGTACGCGTCCGATATGTCCTACCGCATAAGCTGCGGATGTGGATCCGATATCTCCTCGTTTGATATCTCCGATTACAACAAGTCCCTTTTCTTTACAGTAATCTACAGTCTTCTTGAATGCTTCAAGACCCGGGATCCCGAACTGCTCATACATGGCAATCTGTGGTTTCACTGCCGGAATCAGGTCATAAGTTTTATCCACAATTTCTTTGTTGAACTGCCAGATTGCTTCTGCTGCTCCTTCCAAAGTTTCTCCGAATTCTTCAAATGCTTTTTTCTGCACATGTTCCGGAATGTAATTTAACATTGGATCCAACCCTATTACGATTGGTGCTCCCGTCTTCTTGATATTGGCAACTAATTTGTTGATCATTTACTCTTCCTCCTAATAAAATGTATTTTCGTACACAATCTTCCCGTCTGTCAAGGTATATTTTACATCTCCCTTTACCGGATATCCGTCAAACGGTGTATTTTTCCCTTTTGAGAAAAATGTGTGTTTGTCAATTTTGTACTCTCTTTTCGGATCAAAAATCACAATATCTGCAATCTTTCCTTCCGATACAGAGCCTTTCTCTCCATCGATCCCCAGGATCTTCGCAGGGTTATAGCTCATCTTTTCTACCATCTGCATCGGCGTCAGAACACCTTTTTCTACAAGCTCTGTATAGGTAAGGGCTGCGGAAGTTTCGATTCCCACAATACCAAATGCCGAATCCTTCATGGATTTGTTTTTTTCTTCTTCTCCATGAGGCGCATGGTCCGTAGCGATTACATCCATAATGTTATTTTTCAATCCCTCTTTTAGCGCTTCAACATCTTCTTTGCTCCGAAGCGGCGGATTCATCTTGAACCTTCCGTTGTCTTCGGTTATATCTTCTGTCGTCATAATGAAGTGATGCGGGCACACTTCCGCAGTAACCGGAAGTCCTTCCCGCTTTGCTTCTTCCACCATTTTCACACTATCTGCCGTTGAGCAATGGCAAAGGTGAAGTTGTGTTCCTGTCTCTTTTGCGATCAAAATATCTCTTGCTATAATGACATCTTCCACTGCATTGGAGATTCCTTTTAATCCAAGCGCTTCTGCTTTCGCGTCTGCGTTCATCACGCCACCCTCTACCATAGTGATATCTTCACAATGTGCAAAAACCGCAATATGATTTTCCTTGGCAAGTTTCATGGCCTTTCTGTAAAGGGAAGCATTCATGACCGATTTCCCATCTTCACTGATGGCATAGCAGCCTGCTTCCGCCATTCCTTTGATATCTGCAAGTTCTTCTCCCTTTTGTCCTACCGTTACGGAACCTAGCTGGATCACATGAACCGGGGAGACTTCCTTTGCGTGACGGTGTACATCCTCTACCTTCTCTTTTGTATCAATCACAGGCTTTGTATTCGGCATCGCGCACACAGTGGTAACCCCACCTCTTGCCGCCGCCATTCCGCCTGATCTTAAATCTTCTTTGTAAGTAAGTCCCGGATCTCTAAAATGCACGTGCAGATCAATAAACCCCGGCATGACATAGCATCCTTCTGCCTGAATCTCTTGATCAGCTTCCGCTTCAATCCGTTCAGAAACTTCAACGATTCTGTCATTCTCTATAAGAACATCATATATTCCGTCTTTCTTCGTTGCCGGATCAAGTACATGTCCGTTTCGAATCAATGTTTTCATGGTTCTTCACCCTTTCTGTAAAATTACATACTACGTTTATTTTATCATAGGAAAAGATAAAAGGGAATGCAAAATTGCACCCCCTTCCTACATTTATTTCATTTTTTCTTTTGTAACTTCTATTGCCTTTTCAAGCTGGTTATCTTCTGTTGGATTCTTTTCGTTATAAACGTACTTCACTTCCACATCCGGTTCAATCCCTTTTCCATCGATATTTCTTCCATCCGGTGTGAAATATTCGGAAACTGTAAGTTTTATAGATGTACCGTCCTGCAAGTCAAAAATGTTCTGCACAACACCTTTTCCATATGTGGTAGTTCCTACAATTGTTCCCACTTCATGATCCTGCACCGCTCCGGCAAAAATCTCGGATGCGCTGGCACTCGATTCATTTACAAGAACAGTCAGCGGAACGTCCAGTTTATGCTCATCATCAGACGTATACTTTTCTTCGTGTCCATCCCGGTCTTTTGTGGATACGATCGTTCCTTTTGGAAGAATCCCATCCAGAATCTCACATACTGTGCTTAAGTTTCCTCCCGGATTCCCACGAAGATCCACAATTAATGCCTGCATCCCTTGCTTTTCCAGATCCGTCAAAGCATTTTCAAACTGTTCCGAAGATACCGTATCAAATTCAGAGAGACGGATATATCCTATCTGATCTTCTTTCATCTCATAGTCTACCGTCTGCGCTTCAATGATATCCCGAGTAACTTTCGCTTCATACTCCTCTTGATCGTCTCCGCGAAGAACGGTAATCGTCACTTGCGTACCTTTCTCCCCTTTGACCTTTTTTACAATCTCATCCAGTTCCATGCCACTGACCTCTTCTCCATCCACTTTATAGAGAATATCATTGTTCAGAAAACCTGCTTTTTCTGCCGGCGAGTCTTCATAAACATTGGACAACGTTACAACTCCTGTCTCCCGGTTCTGAGACATAAGCGCACCGATTCCTCCGAACTCTCCTGAGGTTGTCTCGTAGAGATTTTTTGTTTCCTCTTTATTAAAATATACGGAATACGGATCCTCCAAGCCTGCCACATATCCTTTGATCACATATCCCTGAAGGGTCTTTTCATCTACTTCATCACTTCTTAAGTAGTAAGAATCCACCAACTCTTCAATGGTATGTAATTTTTTCTCAGTATCTCTTTCTATGATTCCATTTCCTACTATAAACTGAACTGCTGTTACCGCCAACAGCATAACGAGGGCGCCACAAAGCGCCCCCTTGAAAAAACTCTTATGATTTCTCATATTTTATGCCCTATTCTATAAATACTTTCTTGGATCAACTGCTGTACCATTCACATGAACTTCATAGTGAAGATGCGCTCCTGTAGATATTCCGGTTGTTCCCACTGCTGCAATATTCTGTCCTCGGCTTACTGTGTCACCTACGGAAACATATAGTTTTGAACAGTGCTGATACCAGGTCTGCAAGCCGTTTCCATGATCAATTACCACATAGTTTCCTCTAACGCTGTTGTAACTTGCAGTAACAACAGTTCCTGATGCAGATGCATAAATCGGTGTTCCGCTTGCCGCTGCATAATCTCTTCCTCTGTGGTAAGAACTTGCGCCTGCTGTCGGTGCATTACGCGGTCCAAACTCACTGCTGATCCTTGCTCCAGGACATGGATTGGACAGTTGTCCGCTTCCCGATATAACGGAATCCGATGGGCCTGAACTTCCACTAGAAGAGCTTCCACTGCTTGATGAACCGTTATTCTTGTTCTGTTCCTTACGGTTGGCTGCATCCTTCGCAGCCTGCTCCGCTTCTTTTCTTCTGCGCTCCGCCTCTTTTGCTTTCGCGATCAAATCGTTTAAGACTTTTGCATTCTCACCGATGGCTGATTCCAAATTGGAAATCTCCGTCTTCTTAGAAGCAAGTAATGACTCTACTTCTGTCTGCTTCTTCGAGAGATTTTCCTGTAAAGACACAAGCTGTTCTTTCTCTTTCTTAAGCTTCGCTTCTTTTTCTTCAATATCTTTTACGACTTTCTGAAATTCTACAAGCATCTGTCTGTCATACTCAGAAATCTGTTCTACATACTCTGCCTTATTCAGAAAATCTGCCATGTCTTCTGCGGAAAGCAATATTGCGATCATATCAGAATTTCCGTTCTCATACATATACTTGATACGGATCTTCATCGCCTGATACTGCTCATTTTCTTTAATTCTTGCTGCTGTCAGCTCATCTTCCGTATCGGAAATCTCCTGTTCTTTTGCCTCTACGTCAGATTCCGCTTTCTTCAGGTCTTCTATAATACTATTCAGTTGTGTAGTCAGTGATGACTTTTCTTTTTCAGCCTGGGCTTTCTCCTGCTCCAGTTCCTTTGCTTTCTGCTGTGCGGATTCAATCGTCTCCGCATGAACCGTAATCGGAGTGATTCCACTCACAAACAGTGTAGCCGCCAACGCATAACTTAATAATCTTTTCTTATTCATATTTATTCACCTTAAACAACAAACTATACCTTCAAGTGCTTGCGTGTCGTTGAGAAACTTCCCACAAAACCGATTCCAATTCCAAGTGCAATTCCTACCGGAAGTAATGTTCTGTAAACGTCTGTTACCGGAAGGAAAGTCAATAAATTGCTTAATACACTGAACTTTGTCAAAACATATGCAACTGCCTTTTCATATAAGAAGAACAGTGCTACAAGCGGAATGATCGCTCCTACAAATCCAATCAAAAGACCTTCGATGACGAACGGCATCCTTACGAACGAATCCTTCGCCCCGATATATTTCATGATCGCAATCTCTTCCCGACGGATGGAAATACCCATAGCAACTGTATTGCTGATCAGGAAAACGGAAACTGCAAGAAGGATAATGATGATCGCTGCAGATACATATAAGATCAGCTTATTCGCTCCTGACAATGTCTTTGCCACGGTATCTGAACGGTTTACATCCCGCACACCATCCAGCCCCTGGATGTATTTTACAAGTTCTTTCTGCTTCGAAACATCTTTCATGTATACCTGCAGGTTATCTGAATTCATAAGCGGGTTATCTGCAAATCCCTCTGCAAGATACTCAGCGTCACCAAAATATTTCCCTTTGAATTCTTCCCACGCCTGTTCACCGGAAACAAATTCCATCTGTCCTACTTCATCACGTTCTTTGATCAAGTTTGCAATCTCTTTGATTCTGGTCTCATCCACACCTTCATCAAAAAATACGGTAACTGCAACCCCTTCCTCTGCGCTTTTCACAATGTTCTGGAAGTTTATGATAATGGAGTAAAACAATCCAAACATAAAAATGCAGGCTGACATGGTTGCAATTGATGCAAGGGAAAACATCTTGTTTCTGCCAATATTCTTGACCCCTTGTTTCATTGTGTATCCAATTGTACTAATTCTCATCTTTATACTCGCCCTCTTTCTCGTCGCTGACAATTACACCTTTCTGCATTGTAATGACACGTTTTTTCATCTCTGCCACAATCTCATGATTATGAGTTACTACAAGTACCGTAGTCCCTCTCTCATTCGCTTCTTCCAACAATTTCATGATTTCCCATGCATTCGTCGGATCAAGGTTACCTGTCGGCTCATCTGCCAGAAGAATCGCCGGTTCATTTACAACGGCTCTTGCAATCGCAACTCGTTGCTGCTCCCCTCCGGATAATTCTCTTGGAAATGCTTTGTATTTCTGAGCAAGTCCTACAAGTGAAAGTGCTGCCGGAACTTTCTGTTTCAGAATTCTCGTCGGCGTCTCAATGACACGCTGCGCAAATGCGATGTTCTCATAAATATTCCTGTCCTTCAAAAGACGGAAATCCTGGAACACAACCCCCAAATGTCTTCTGTATTTTGCGATGTGTCTGTGTTTCATCCGGTTTAGATTCATTCCATTTACGATAATCGTTCCCGATGTAGGATCCAGTTCCTTCATCAAAAGACGAATCAGTGTGGATTTTCCCGAACCACTGTCTCCTACGATAAATACAAACTCTCCCTGTTCAATTTTAAGGTTCACACCATTCAGAGCCGCAATTCCTTTTGTGTACTCTTTCGTGACGTTTTTAAATTCAATCATAAAGGTCCTCCTAAATTAATCACTAATACTCCAGTGTCTCCATATACTTCATGTATTTCACTACCATGAGCGCAATCTTAAATGTGATTGCATCTTCGAATACCCTAAGGTCAAGCCCTGTGCTTTTCTGCAGCTTGTCCAAACGGTACACAAGTGTATTACGATGAATATATAGTTGTCTCGATGTCTCTGACACATTCAGACTGTTCTCAAAGAACTTGTTGATCGTCGTAAGTGTCTCCTCATCGAACTCATCCGGTGATTTCCCCTCAAAAATCTCTCGGATAAACATTTTACAAAGCGGAATCGGTAACTGATAGATCAGACGCCCGATCCCTAATGTGCTGTATGCAATAATATCTTTCTCATCGAAAAATATCTTGCCTACATCCAGTGCCAGTTTCGCCTCTTTATAGGACTTTGACACTTCTTTTATATCATTTACAATCGTACCGTATGCAATATGTACGTCTTCTCCTTCTGCTTTCAGGATCGCAAGAATCTCCCCGGCCGCTTTCTCCATCTCCGGATATCCTTCCCCTGCCAGAAGTTCTTTTACGATAATGATATTTTTTTCATCTACGGCTGTAATAAAATCTCTGCCTTTTCCGCCAAGCAAAGAACGCATATGTTCCAAAGAACCGGTATCTTTCTCGTGAGATGTCTCAATGACAAACACAACTCTTCTTACATCAATTTCTATCCTAAGCTTCTTCGCCCGGTTATAGATATCTACAAGAAGCAGATTGTCTAACAACAAGTTCTTGATAAAATTGTCTTTATCAAAACGCTCCTTATATGCCACCAGAAGATTCTGTATCTGGAACGCTGCGATCTTGCCCACCATATAGACATCATCACTGCTGCCGTTTGCTACTAATATATACTCTAACTGATGTTCATCGAAAATCTTAAAAAACTGGTATCCCTGTATCGCCTGACTATCTGCAGGTGATTCTACAAAAGAGGCTAAAGAGGATGAATAATTTGCCGGTTCCGCCAATGTAGTGGCAAGAACTTTGCCATCTGTGTCCAGTACGCACAAATCCATCTTCGTAATCTCTTTCAATCCTTCAATTGTATTTTGAAGTATTTGATTAGATATCATAATGTTTACTCCTTTTCCTATTTTTTTAACGGCACTCGTATATTACAAAATTGTTACAAAACTGTATATCCAACCTACATTCTAATACAATTCACCAAAAAAATAAAGAGGAAATCCTATTTTTTTATGCATTTCCTCTTTTTTGTTTTTCCTTCTCAATCTCCCGCTTCAAAAAAAGCTTTATCAAAAAGTCTCTGACAGGCTTTTTCTCCCTTTTATTCAACGGAAGCTTCATCTTCTTCCCAAGTCCAAGCCAAAGCCTTGCATTTAGAAGAATCTTGTTTCTTACAACAAATGCTTCCTGAAGAGGCGACGGAAGTACGGAAATCACACATTCGGCTTCCACTCCGTTGATACAGTTTAAAATCATATCATCCATGGAACTGTCTTTCGACACGATCTCTGTTCCCACAATGTCAATTCCTGAATAATAGCCCTCAAAATAATCTTTCAAACGGGTACGGTCTTCTTCCGATTCCACAAGCAGGAACACCCTGCTGCGGTTCTTGTGAAAGTAATGCAGTATCATCTTCAGCAGAAGTCCGTTCTCTGCTTCCTGAAGTCTACGTCTGTCCGTAACCCCTGCAAGCTCAAGAAAAGACTTTTCCACTGTCAGCACAAGATCCGACTGCGCAATGTTATCGCGAAGCACTTCATCATCCTTACTTAGCAGCAGAGAATCCGAACTTATGAATTCTACAATATTCAAAGGATCTGTGCGCATGTAATCCATGACCTTCTGCATTGCCTCTTTCGCCGTGTCGTTATGAAGTTCTAATTCCAAAACATTAATTTTATTATTCATAACCACCCCGTTACCTTTCTCAAGTGTAGCATTATAGCAGACTTATTCTGTTTTTTCAACCCTAGCTTCCAATTCTCTGCGTTTTTTCGTCATCAATCCCCCGATTTTTCCTGTTTGTTTGGATGTAAGCGACTTCCATCCTTCCTCCAATACTTTGTCAAGAAGCCCCAGTTCTTCCGCAATTTCGTACTTCATCATGTCCTCCGGTTCCACCTCATCCAAGCGAATCGGTCTGTCTTTCTTCTTCGTCATACAAAAATCCCCTTTCGTTTTGAAAGAGGATTCCCGTTTGTCTGTAGTTTATTCAGTTTTCTTATTTTTCGTCCGGAATAATAACTGCCGCAACAAAGTATCCAAGTAGCATTGTTCCAAAACTTGCACATGCTCCGAGAACAAAGCCGAGACGAATCAGCGTTGGATCAATATTAAAATATTCTGCAATTCCTCCGCACACACCGCATACCATGCGACTTTCCTTTGATCGATATAATTTTTTCGGTTCCATATTCTTTCCCTCCTAATCTTCAAATCCAATTTCTACGCTTCCCATACCGCATTCGATATCCATCTTCTTTACTGCCGAATTATCAATCGTCTTCTCCACTGCCATGCCGCCGAACTCCCCGGCTCCGACCGTGACAGATCCCATACCGACTTCCAGTTCATAATTATAGTCCTGTTCCTTTCCTGCGGCTGTCAGTTCTATCCTTCCCATACCGCATGAGAGTGTAACATTTCCCGCCTCGATTCTGTCAGCTTCAATGCTCCCGGCTCCCACGGAAAATTCCAAATCCTCTGCACATAACGCGTCAATTTCCAAAGATCCTGCACCCACGTCCGCTTCTGCACTTTCAAACCTGCATCCTGCCGGAATATAAATGATAATGGTTCCCGCATTATTCCGGAATTTTGCACCCTCCGCTGTCTCCAGCACGAGTGTATCCTCTTCTTGATAAACCTGAAAACCGGCTTCCGGAACCGTGTCGCTTACTACCCGAATGTTCTGTTCATCCGTTCTCTTAATCTGAACCGCAATTTTCGATACTTCTATGTCCAGGTTCCGAATCCCTTTGAACTCTTTCCCGTTGTCATCTGATACCTTCTGGCTTTCCATACTTGTAACTTCTTCCGAGTCTGTAATGATATGGCCGGTAAAAATCCCAAACTTTGTAAATCCATTCCGAAAGGCATCTCTTACATCCTGATCCGAGATTCCCACTGCAAATCCTGCAATGCACAAGACAACACCGATTCCAAAGACTGAAGCACAAACTATAATAAAAATCTTCCATCCCTTTTTCATCTTCTATTTCCCTTCCTTTCCATAAAACGGTCTTCTGCATATGTTTACAATTCCCCGGAACAATACCGGAAATACAATCATGCATAATTTCGCAAGAAGAACTGTAGCTACAAGCCCAAGAACTCCCATAATCAATCCGACTCCGCAGACCACCAAACCAAGTGCCGGGAATGAGAACAATTCCACAATTCCTGTAACTGCCATAATAAAACCAGTCGCCATAACTGCAACTGCCGCAAGCACCAATCCTCCAAGAAGGGCAAATCCGGATAACACAAGCGCTAACACGACACAGATCACCGCCAATGCCAGCGGCAGAATGACCGGCGCTCCCACAAGTACGATTGCAATGATCAGTATAATCTTCAATGCATTGCTGTCCCAAGGCTTTTTCTGCCCCTGTTCAGGAGCCTTCTGCCTTCCTGTCGTCTCACCGGTTCTTGCCGGCATCTCTTTCTCTTCAAATCTTGTGTCCGTATATCCGGTCTCACGGTATTCGCCGCTCTCTCCATCTCCTCCTTTCAATCCTGCTTTGATCGTCTCGGCTACTTTCCTCGGACTTCCCAGTTCTTCAATGATATGCTGCTCATTCTCAATTCCCGCATCCTCAAAATAATCTCTGTAGTACTGAACTGCTTCGTTTCTTTCCTCTGCGGAAATGTTCTGCAGCAATTTCTCCAGTTCCGCTATAAACTCTATGCGATTCATACTTCCGCACCTCCCTCAAATATCTCACTGATCTTCTTCGAATAATTCTTCCACTCCACACGATAGAGATTAAGTTGTGCCATCCCTTTCTCTGTCAATTGATAGTATCTTCTGTTTCTTCCATCAAACTGCATATCATATACTTCCAGACATTCATCCTTCTGCAATCTCCGAAGTACCGGATATAACGTGGATTCTGAAACTTCCAAAGCCTGGCGCACATCCTGTGTGATTTTATATCCATATGTCCCTTCCGGCTCCCTTGACACAACTGCAAGTACTACCGCATCGAGAAGGGCTGCTCCCGTATTAAATACCATGTCCCCACTCCTTTCGGTAAATTTTGTGTAATATTATTTTTATGGCTATATTATACGATGTATAATATATATAGTCAATATAATATTATTTAAGAAATTATGAAGATTTTAAATTTTTTCTGTACACAAAAGATGAAGCAGGATACCGCACAATGCATGTCGCCATGTGTTTGATATCCTGCTTCAGCTTTCTAGTTACAGAGAATTTCTTCTCTCAATACAAACGAGTATATGATTTTTTCTTTGACCGGTTTTCCCGTAAGCCGCTCCAATGCCTGGGCATAGTAGTTCAACTGGACACTATACCTTTCTTTCAGCTCTTCCGCTTCGCTTACCCGGTCCGTCTTATAGTCCAGAACTACAAGACCGTCCTCTTCTTCAAACCAGACATCTATAATTCCCTGAATAAGAAGAATCTCATCTGACAAGTCTCCCGGATAGACTTCTGATGTTTTCACACCAAGCACAAAAGGTTGTTCTTTGTGCAACTGCCCTTTTCCTGCCGCCTGACGCATTCTCTTTGCCACATTGGTCTGTAGGAATTTCAAGATATCCCAAGATCGGATAGATTTATACATTTCTTTGGAAATCTTTTTATTTCCTTCTAATTTTTCAAGCACTAACTCCAACTGTTCCTTATCATAATGATCCTGAAAATCCAGCAATTCCAGCACTTTATGATACGCAGTACCTCTTCCTGCTCCTGTAAGACTGCCTCCTTCTTGCAGCTTTTTCGGAAGCAGTGGAATGATTTCTTCTTCCTTATATAATAGTTCTCCGCTTTCCTCCGGCATTGACTGTTGCTTCTTCAATTCAGACACCGTGAACTTTAATTTCATTTGCCGGGCATTCTCATAGGGATACAGATAAGCAAACTGTTCTTCCAGCCTTTCTTTGAAATCTTGTCGCAACACCCGTTCTTCCTTCCAATCAAGCAACATTTCCTTTGTATAAACAGTATCCAATGTTTCAAACATATCCTCTGATATAAGATGCTCAAATTCCACAACTTTCACATGGTGATAAGTTTCTTTCCAGGGATAGCGCAGATAACATGGAAGCACCCAGTCAAAATAACTTCCTGCTCCCGAAAGCATGCTGAAAGATAGCTGTTCTTCTTGTCGATGCTGAAGATTTTCATAACTTCCAATCTTCTTTTCTGCTCCCGGCAGACTTCCGATAAGCAAAAGCTTTTCTTTCGCCCGGGTCATGGCCACATAAAGAACACGAAGTTCCTCCCCGATATTTTCCAACTGTACCTCTCTTTGGATCGCTTTCTTCAGAAATGTAGGCGTCTTCGTCCTTTTCTCAAGATCGATACAATCCACACCGATCCCAAGTTCCGGATGGACTACTACCTCTCTTGTGATATCCATCTTATTAAACTTCTTATTCATTCCGGCAACAAATACAATCGGAAATTCCAATCCTTTACTCTTATGAATGCTCATAAGGCGAACCGTATCTGCCTGTTCATCCGCAATATTTGCCTCTCCGTAATCCACATCATATTTCTTCAACTGCTCGATATATCGCACAAAATTAAAAAGTCCCTTGTAACTCGTTCCTTCAAATGCTTTCGCTTTCTCCAACAGCATATCGATATTTGCACTTCTCTGCTCTCCTCCCGGCATAGCCGCTGCAATATAACGATATCCTGTTTCTTCCAGAATGTCCCAAAGCAGTTCATGAATCGCCGTGTACGGAACCTTTCTCCGAAAGTATTCTATCTGTCGGAAGCAGGCCTTCAGTTTCTCCTTTATATTTCCCTCCGGTCCTTCCAGAAAATATTCCCTCACACAACGGAAAAAGAACGAGTCTTTGTCGAAACTTCGGATTTGCGCCAGTTCTTCTCCGTTCAGTCCGACTATGGGCGATGCAAGAACAGCCGCCAACGGAATGTCCTGATTCGGATTATCCAATACCCGCAGATAGTTTAATACGGTTTCGATTTCCAGTGTTTCAAAATATCCTTCACTGCTTCCCGTATACGTTGGAATTCCTTCACGGTTCAGTACTTTTGTGAATACATCTGTCCACCCTTTTAAACTTCTCGTCAATATGACAATGTCCTTATATTGTACTTTTCGAAACTCTCCGGTTGCTTTATCCATAACCGTATGATTTCCTACAAGTTCTTTGATTCTTCTTGCCACAGCTCTTGCCTCAAGTTCCCTTGCGGTTTCTCCTGCCTGTTCCTCCTCCTGCATTTCAATATCGGTATCTACAATCAATACTTCTGTGTCATTTCCTGTATTTTCTTTATAATAATCCGCACCGAAATATAAGGCCGCATTCTCATCATACGAAATGCCTCCTAAACCTTTTGTCATAATCTGTCGAAACACAAAGTTGGTACTGTCGAGAACTTCCCGTCTGCTTCTGAAATTTTTGTGCAGATCGATTCTTTGTTTTTGACTTTCATCCTGAGCATAGGTGTCATACTTTTCCATAAAAAGCTCCGGTCTTGAAAGTCGGAATCTGTAGATGCTCTGCTTCACATCACCTACCATGAAAATATTGTATTTTCCTTTGCTCACCGTAGACACGCTCGTCAATATAGCTTCCTGAATCAGATTGCTGTCCTGATACTCATCGATCATAATCTCCTGGAACCGTTTCTGATACTCCTCTGCCACAAGAGATGGACAAAGTTCTTCTTCCTTTTCTTCTGTCAGTATCCGAAGCGCAAGCTGCTCCATATCACCAAAATCGATCAGATTACGTTTTCGCTTCGCTCCTTCAAATGATTCTGCAAATTCTTCCACTAAAAACACCAGTTCTTTCACCGTTGACTTTGCGGCCTGAATATCTTCTACCATTTCTTCCGGGCTTTGAAATAAATAATTCTTTGTAATATCCGTCAAAACTGCTTTGGTCTGCTTTCGAATGTCTTTCACCTGTTCCGCCAGTTCTTTGGATACACCCTTGTCCCTGTTTGCTTTCAGTTTCCCACCTTCTGCTTTTCCTCTTCGTTCAAACATATGCAGCAGATTTTCAGAAGAAAGAAAATACTTCCATCCTTCCATTTCCGATTCCAAAGTTTCCTTATACATATAAGGACCATCCGGTTCTTCGCATATACGGACGCCTTCTTCCAACAAAGAGACCGCATCTTCGGCATATCTTTTTATGTTTTCTGTTACCAGTTTTCCTGCCGGACTCTCCAGAAGATCTTCTACACTTTCCACTTCATAAGCATTCTCGCAAGAGCGCAGCCATTTGGAAGGATTGGGGTAACTTCTTGAAAATTCATAAATTTGCAGAATCAGTTCTTCCAGTTTTCTATCATCCCGCCCTGTAGCATAGCGCTCCACAAACGCAAGAAACGCAGGTTCATTTTTCCGATACTCCTCTTCCAAAAGTTCATCCAGCACATCCTTTTTCAGAAGTTTCAGTTCTCCTTCTTCTCCGATTCGAAACCCCGGATCAAGATCGATCGTATGGAAATGTTCCCGGATCACAGAAAGGCAAAAACTGTGGATTGTCGTAATCATCGCACTATGGATCAATGACGCCTGCCTTTGCAGATGAACATTGTCCGGTTTTTCTTCCAATTTTTTCTCAATGGCAAGAAGAATCCTCTCTTTCATTTCCGATGCCGCCGCTTCTGTAAAAGTCACGATCAGAAGTTCATCCACATTGATCGGCTCTGCATCTTCCGTAAGTCTTGTAATAATCCGCTCTACCAATACCGCTGTTTTCCCTGATCCCGCTGCCGCTGATACAAGAATATTCCGGTTCCTCAGGTCGATAACCTGTTGTTGTTCTTTTGTCCACTCCACGTTCCGTTACATCTCCTCTCGCATATGTTCCAACACTTCTTCGTCACTCATCTTCCCAAGTTTCCTATACTCACAGCCCTCCATCCTCTCATCAAATCCACACACTCCGTAAAACTCACAATAATCACATCCTTTGGAAGTTCCCATTTCATAAGGAGATGCTTCAATGTCACCTTCTCGTATCTCCTCTTCAATCCGATCCACCGTCTTTTTGACATAAGATGCAATCAATTCAAAATCTTCTTCCGGAAAGGCTTTCGATGTCTTGGAAAGACTTTGATCCTTATTGCGGCCTACAGGGATTACAAGAGAATTTCCGCTAAATTCTCTGTCCAGATGACGGATCACCTCCTCATCTGCATTGACCACACCGTCCAGGCGAAGTTCCGCCAGAATAGCATTTTCCAATTCCTCTTCTTTGACCTTGGCCACAATAGGGTCTTTCATACGGTAATAAAAGATTCCTGCAGGTACAACTTTCTTCCCCGGCTGCTTTCTTCTTTCCAGTTCCACTGCCGCATTCATATAAACCGCAAGCTGGAGCTGAAGTCCATGGTAAAGCGCAGACAAACTGAACGTTTTACTTCCTGTCTTGTAATCGATAACCTTCACATACACTTTCTCCGGTGTCTCATATACATCCACCCGGTCAATCTTACCGCTGCGGAAAGAAAGCTCATATCCGGATGGCACAAAATCCCCTTTTGCAAGCTGTCTGGAAAGCGCCCATACTGTACGGCGCATCATACGTTTGATGCGTGTGATTATATATTCATTTCTCGCCGAACTCTGCAATACCGTATTCCCATAATCCGTAATACTTTCCTCCACACTTTCTTCAATCAGCTCTTCTGCCGTTTCTTCAGGCAAAGTCGTCCATGTATATCCGCTTTTCACCAGATTTCTTGAGAAAACCTCAATGGCTTTGTGAAATACATTTCCCAGATCCACCGCTTCAAACCGATACTCTTTCCGTTCTTTCAAACGCAATCCATAAGACAGAAAGTGCGCAAAAGCACAAGCGGCAAAGCGCTCCAGTCTTGTAACGCTTCCTTCCATCTTCTCTCCATAAATCTTTCTGGCCACTTCCCGGGAAATCAAAGCTTCCTGCTTTCTGTAAAATCCTGCCTCTATCAGTTTGTCCATTACAAGATTCCACTTAGGGTCTTTCTTATAAGCGGCATACAATTCCAACCATTCCTCCGTAATTTCTTCTCCCCGGTTTCTGATTCCTGCAATGATATACTTCACCGCCGACTTCTTCGTAAATTCTACTTCATCAAGCGCTCTTCTCTCTACTTCTTCCACATGTAAATTCGGATACAATTTCTGTATATCCATAATCAAATACGCTGGTCTGATATTTTTCCCTTCCCCGCTCACTTTACTATATGAAATATACAATTTATCTGACGGCTTTGTGAGATCCAGATATAAGTAAAATTTCTGAGTATAGACCTTCTCCTTCCCATTCGGTGCAAGCGCTACTTTTCCCTCTTCAAAAACTTGACGATCCTGCTCCGATAAAAGTCCGCTTCCTTTCATGTTCCCCGGAATATATACATCATTCGCCCCTAAAAAGAAGAGCACTTTAATATCTTTTAATCTGGTTCTCTCAATATCTCCCACCATTACTTCATCAATTCCAGGCGGAATCACGCCTACCTTCGCTTCCTCCAATCCTGCATCCAGAAGATCGTTGTATTCCTTAAGCCCCAGATATTCCTCCCCCAGAAGCTCCATAAACTTATCGAAAATCTCAATGACAATCCTGTAAATCTGCGCATATTCCTTCGCCAGAGACAAATCCCCCGATTCTGTGAATTGCTCCTCATAATTCTGAACTTTCTTCTGTAAATCTTCCTGCATAAAAAATGTATGAAGAGCCAGGGTAATCTCTTCTACTGTTTTTCTTTTCTTCTTCAAAACATGGGCCACTTCCCGGATCATTTCCACAAACCGTTGGCGAATGTCATTGATGCGTTCCAGTTCGGGTGTATCCATCCCCGGATATTTTCGTACCCATTTCTCATCCCATTTTTTATATCCGCGTATTCCCAACGCGATCACATAATTCTCCAGTTCATCGATTTCTTCATTTGCAAAAGAAGTAAGTCCAGTCCGCAGAAAACGAAATACACTTTCATATGTAAAATTCTGTTCTATCATTGCAAGCAGACTTCGAATGTACTCTACAAAGGAATTCAAGAGTACACTGCGTTTGTAATCCATGAAAATAGGTATGTCATAAATATCTGCTGCTTTCAGAATATCATCTGCATAAACCGACACATCTCCTGCAATCACTGCAATCTCTCTATAGCGATACCCCTGCTCACGGATTAGACGCCGGATTTCCCCCATAACAAACTCTGTCTCTTCCTTTGGATTCCTGCCGCAATGCAGAGAAATAGTACCTTGATTTTTCCCATATGTCTTTTGGGAATATCGGAACAGATTCTGTTCCAAAAAGGCCAATGCCTCATTTCCCCGGAAACGGTACACCGTTCTCCCATATAGCGTAACTGCATCTTTGATCGAAACCCGTTCCTCCCCCGCAATTCTCACAAGGGATGTGACCATCTGCTTACTAAGTGCAAAAAGCTGGTATGGGTGTTGGAATGTATATGGATCTTCCTTCCCATCTATCGTCACTGTTACAATGACATCCTTGCAAATGTGTAAAAGTTCCCGTATAAGTTGATCTTGCACCGGCGTGAATCCTGTGAAACCATCTAGGGCGATCACACTGTCTTCCAAAATAGCTGACTTCCTTACTACCTGGCAGAGCACATCCAGCAATTCCTCATTCGTAATATATTTTTCGGATAAATAGTCATGGAACCCCCGATATACTTTCGAAATATCCTGCAGTTTCCAGTATAAATACGTCTGCTCTCCCACACTTTCCGCTACACGATTTATGGACTTTTCATCCACATTGTACTGTGCAAACTCGGAAATAATGGATTTCACCTCTCCAATATACCCTCTTTTCTTAAGATTTCCCCGAAGAACCTTCAATTCCTGCTCATAATCCCCGGCAATCTTTCTCAGCACAAGGCTTTTCCCCGTATCATCTAAAATTGTGCGGTCATTCCCTCCCACTTCCTCAAAGATACGGTGAGCAAGACGTCCAAAACTTAGTACATCTATGTTCATGATCCCCTTATCCGGATGTGCCATCACCAAATCTTTCTGCGTCTGCATTGTAAATTGTTCCGGCACAAGAACCAGATAATTCCTCTTTGGATGTTCTATAGCCTCTTTCACGATATAATTATGTAAATAATGGGATTTCCCAGATCCCGAGTTTCCGAAAACAAACTGCAGTGCCATATTCTTTCTCCTATATAATCAACAGGAGGATTTCTAAGAAATCCTCCGTTTTTAACAAATTTTCCCATATATTTCTTTTGGTACAAATGCTTTTACATAAATACCTTCTTCCCGGTATTCTTCCGACAAAAGTTCTCCGTATTTCCGAATGAACTGTATCTTTCCTGCCTCACTGTAATCGTAAGTCCTCTCGATTTCAATCTTACATTCCCGGAGCACTTTCTCAATGGTCTCAAGAAGTTCTTCCAGACCAAATCCTGTCTTTGCAGAAATCCTTACTGTGTAATCCGCTTTAAAATCCCGTAAAATTGTTTCTGCACCTTCCCGATCCTGTTTATTAAACGCAGTGATCACCGTCTTATCTTCTACTCCCAGATTCCGCAATGTCTCATATACAATATACATCTGCTCATCCATTTGTGGATTGGATGTATCTACCACATGAAGAATGATATCTGCATATTTTGCTTCCTCCAGTGTACTTTTGAATGCCTCGATCAAATGATGCGGAAGTTTCCTTATAAAACCTACCGTATCCGTAAACAATACTTCCTGCTTACTCGGAAGCTTCAATCCTCTTGTTGTCGGATCCAGCGTAGCAAAAAGTTTGTCTTCGGAAAGTACCGCTGCTCCGGTTAGTTTATTCAGAAGTGTGGATTTCCCCGCATTGGTATAACCCACGATAGCTACAACCGGAATCCGCGTACGGCCTCTTTGTTCTCTCGTCACTTCCCGATGTCTTTTCACATCTTTCAGTTCCCGATTCAACTGGGCAATTCTTCCTTTGATCAGTCTTCGGTCCATCTCCAGTTTTTTCTCTCCCGGACCTCTTGTTCCAATTCCGCCTCCTAGTCTTGACAAAGACTTCCCAAGTCCGGTAAGTCTTGACTGACGGTACTTAAGCTGTGCAAGCTCCACCTGAATCTTCCCTTCATTAGTGGAAGCCCGGGCAGCAAAAATATCGAGGATAATCAGCGTTCTGTCCATGACTTTCGCATCCAGCGCATCCTGCAGATTACCAAGCTGCACCGGTGTAAGTTCATCATCACAGATAATCCCTGTTGCTTCTGTCTCCCAAAGAAGTTCCTTGATCTCATCGATTTTCCCTTTTCCGACATAGGTTCCCGGATGGATCATCTCCCGGTTCTGAATGACTCTTCCAACGGTCACAGCTCCTGCCGTCTTCGCAAGTTCTTCCAGTTCATCCAGCGATTTCTCTGTGTCATCCGTATCTTCTACACTCACTCCTACAAGAATCACTTTTTCAATTTCTTCTCTCAGCTCTATCATTTCTGCCATTTCTATAATTCCGTTTCTACTTTTATTATCTTGTTTCCAAAAATTCGGCTTCCCTCTGTGCATCTGTATCATCCGGGTACTTCGCCACATAAGCTTCCATCTTCACTTTAGCGCCCTCCCAGTCTTTCAGTCCTTCATAGGCCATGACTTCATTATAAAGCATTGCCTGAAGTTGTTCCTCCGTCAGACCTTCGCAGGCCATTCCTTTCCAGTAACAAGAAAGTGCTTCGTCATATTCTTCCAGTTGCATACATGCACCTCCCAAAGTCTGGTAAATGTTCGGAGTTCCTTCCACTCCGTTTTCCAGTGCTTTTTCCAATGCATCTTTCACCTTCTCATATTCCTTTAATTCCCAGTAAGCAATGCCCTGTCCATGATATGCCTCTCCCACATTCTTCCCGCCTTTTATCACTTCTTCAAATGATTTCACGGCTTCACTATATTCCTTCTGTTCAAGATGCTCCGTTCCCTCTTTCATAGCATTGGCACATCCGGAAAGAAATATAACACAAACCGTCAAGAATACGATACCTAATTTTTTCATCTTCATTCTTCTACCTCTTACTCTAAAATATGTTCCATTCCCTGATTCAAAATCGTCTGAATATGACCGTCTGCCAGGGAATAGAATACGGTCTTCCCTTCTCTCCTGTTCTTCACAAGCTTCATCTGCTTCAACACCCGAAGCTGATGTGAAATGGCGGATTGTGTCATCCCAAGCATCTCTGCCAGATCACACACACACATCTCCGACTGCAGCAGTACATATAGCATCTTAATTCTTGTGGCATCTCCAAATATTTTAAACAAATCTGCAAGTTCATTTAAGGTCTGCTCCTTCGGCATATGTTCTTCTACCTTATGAATTGTTTGTGTATGATAATGTATAGAGTCACAACATTCTACTTCCATTTTTTCCATAAACTATCCCTTCTTTCTTCTTATCTTTTTATTATGCCAAATCGGGGGCTTAAGGTCAACACCTTTAGCCCCCACAGATTATTTCTTATATAAAATACGCACTGCATTCAATACACAGATCATTGCAACTCCGGTATCGGCAAATACTGCCAGCCACATATTTGCAAATCCTGCAAGTCCAAGCACCATTACAAGCGCTTTTACAAAAAGTGCAAACACTACATTCTGCATAGCAATGCCTGCTGTTGTCTTTGCAATTCGAATGGATTGCGGAACTGCTTCCATAGCCGATGTCATAAATACAACATCCGCCGCTTCAATAGCCGCATCCGCTCCGCTTCCCATCGCCGCGCCCACATCAGCGCCAGCAAGAACCGGAGCATCGTTGATTCCATCCCCAACAAACATCACTGCCCCATTTTTCTCACGGATCTCTTGTAATTTTTGCAATTTATCTTGCGGAAGAAGCTGTGCATATACTTCCTGAACTCCGGATTCTTTGGCAACCGCTTCTGCACTTCCCTTCGCGTCACCTGTCAGCATGGCAGTAAGCACGCCTTCCGCTTTGATATCACGGATTGCTGAAACGGCATCTTCTTTGATTGTATCCGCAATAACGATATAACCGATAAATACGCCATCTTCCGCCACGAGAACTTCCGTACCGTACTGCTCGTTTCTATAACTGCTCAAGTCTACTCCGAACAGTTCCATCAATCCTTTGTTTCCACATAATATAGTTTCTGTTCCTGACACCGCCTTAATTCCCTTGCCGGAAATCTCTTCCACACGTTCAGGTCTTACAAGTTCCAGGTCTTTCTCCTTCGCAGCCGTTACAATGCTATGTCCGATCGGATGCGTAGAAGCCAGCTCACAATTGGCTGCAAGTCTTAATACTTTGTCTTCTGAAACACCGAGAGCCACACATTTCTGTACTTCAAAGTTTCCTTTTGTAATCGTTCCCGTCTTATCCATAACGACAGCTTTTACATCCTTTAAAGCTTCTAATGCCGCACCGCCTTTGAATAGGATTCCTTTCTTAGATCCTGCTCCGATTCCCGAGAAAAATGCTAGCGGTACACTTAAAACAAGGGCACACGGGCAACTGATAACGAGAAATGTGATGGCAGTGTAAATCCAGTGGTTCCAGTTTCCCGTAATGAGCGACGGAATAATTGCCGTTCCAAGGGAAAGTATCACAACAAAAGGCGTATAGACTCTTGCAAACTTTGTAATAAACCGATCGATTTTCGGTTTGCTTGCCGCAGCATTCTCTACAGAATTTAAAATTCTTGTAACCATAGAATCCTCCAGCACTTTTTCCACTCTTATTTTCAACATTCCGGATGTATTCACGCATCCGGAAACAACATTTGCTCCCGCTTCTACTTTTACCGGAACCGGTTCACCTGTCACCGGAGACGTGTCAATTCTACTTTCTCCCTCTACAACAATACCGTCAAGTGGAATTCTGTCTCCTGGACGTACAAGAAGAATATCTCCGATACCTGCTTCTTCCGAAGGAATTACCGTGACATTGTCACCGGATACTTTGTTCACTACTTCCGGGCGCATATCTACGGCTTCCATGATCTGACTTCTGCTTCGCTCCACCGCAACATGCTCAAACAATTCTCCAACACGGTAAAACAGCATAACACCTACCGCTTCTGCATATTCACCGATTGCAAAGGCTGCTAAAGTAGCAAGACTCATCAGGAAATTTTCATCAAAAATCTGTCCTTTTCCCAGGTTTTTTACTGCCGTCAGAACAATCTGACCACCGAGGATCACATAAGCTGTAACGAATGCCACAAGCGAAATGGTACTTTGACCATCCTTCAATAGAAGTCCGATAACAAAAAGTACCGCTCCGATTCCGATCCCCAACATTTCTTTCTTATTTTCCTGATTCTCTTTTCTCTTTTCCTGTTGCTCTCTTCGGATCTCCCGAATACTTTCCTGTTTTGGCTTTACTACTACTTCTGCTTCCACAGACGCACAGATCTGCTGCAGAATCGGAAGCAGATTGTCCTGCTGATCAGAGGCAACCTTCAACTGTTTTGTTGCAAATGTAATAACCGCATCCTCCACTTCCGGAAGTTCTTTGATCTTCTTCTCCATCTTAGCCGCACAATTCGCACACCCTAGATTCTCTAAAATATATATTCTATGCTCTGCTTTGCTTCGCAATTCGTGCTTCTCATGTCCACAACCACTCTCTTCCTGTTCATGATGATGTTCATGTTCACAGCCGCATCCACACTCTTCGTGCTCATGATGATGTTCATGTCCGCAGCCGCATCCACACTCTTCATGCTCATGATGATGTTCATGTCCGCAGCCGCATCCACATTCTTCGTGATTATTTTCTCGTTTATGTTCTTTCATAACACTATCCTCCTCATTACATATGAATAACTGTTCATATGTTCATATAACCACTTTTTCACGAAGATGTCAATAGTATTTTTAAAATTTCGATATAATGATTCCAGTATATAGGGAAGGATTGCGAAAGCTCGTAACACGAAACACTCATTTAGCATCTTTTTCCCTTCTTCTACTGACGATAATAACTCAGAAAATCACGCAGATTCCCTACCGCTTCTTCCAACACCTCAATTCTCGGAAGATATACGATACGGAAGTGATCCGGCTGTCCCCAGTTAAACCCAGACCCCTGGACGATCAGAAGTTTCTTATCTGTCAGAAGATCGTAAGCAAACTTCACGTCATCTGTAATATTGAATCTCTTTACATCTATCTTAGGGAAAATGTAAAATGCCGCCTTGGGCTTCACTGCCGTAATCCCCGGAATATCCGTCAGCGCCTGATAAATATACTCTCGCTGTTCATAAATCCTTCCTCCCGGAACGGTATAACTGTCCACACTTTGGTGTCCCCACAGGGCTGTCTGTACAATCGATTGCGCCGGAACATTGGAACACAATCTCATGTTAGAAAGCATATTGATTCCTTCAATATAGTCTTTGGCAATTCTCTTATTTCCGCTTAAAACCATCCACCCGATACGGAATCCCGCGATCATATGAGATTTGGACAGACCACTGAAGGTCACACAGAACAGATCCGGTGCAAGGGAGGCAATGGATGTATGTTCTTCTCCATCCATAACAAGGCGATCATAAATCTCATCTGCGAAAAGAATCAACTGATATTCCCTCGCAATCTCTACGATCTGCTGCAACACTTCTTTCGGATATAAAGCTCCTGTAGGATTGTTCGGATTAATGACTACGATGGCTTTCGTTCTCGTCGTAATCTTCTTCCTGATATCTGAAATATCCGGATACCACTCCGATTGTTCATCGCAGATATAGTGTACCGGTTTCCCTCCTGCAAGTGTTGCACAGGCAGTCCAAAGCGGGTAGTCCGGTGACGGAATCAGAATCTCATCCCCATCATCCAAAAGTGCGGACATACACAAATTGATCAATTCACTGACACCATTCCCTGTGTAAATACCGTCCATTGATACATTCGGTATCTTCTTAATCTGTGCATACTGCATAATTGCCTTTCTTGCCGAAAATAATCCTTGAGAAACCGAATATCCTTCACAATCAGGTAATTGGCGGCTCATATCATAAATCACTTCATCCGGCGTCCTGAAACCAAACGGCGCCGGATTACCAATGTTCAATTTCAAGATATTCGTTCCTGCCTCTTCCATACGCATAGCCGCTTCCACAACAGGCCCTCTCACATCATACAATACATGATCCAGCTTTGACGATTTCTTAAATTCACGCATGCTGCATTCCTCCGTTTCCTCTGTCTTCTCATCTTCCGGTTTCATTCCTGCAAGCCATTCCTCTTCCACCTGTAGTGTATAAGCCAGAAATCTCATCACATCTGCCCTGGGAACCGTCTTACCGCTTACATATTGACTCATATGACTTTTCCCTAACTTCATCCCTTGTTCCTGTGCAGTCCTCACCAGATCAACCTGTTTCATTCCGCAATCGTGCATTGCCTGCTTTAATCTGTCTGCAAAAGTTCTTCCGCTCATATAGTTCCTCCAAAAGTTCAATTTCATGCCAAAAGTTCAAATATAACCAATAAGTTCAATTTTCTTTGTATCATAGCACACGAAGTTCAAAAATTCAATGGGTTTTTGCTACAAAAATATTCCAAAACAATCTTCTATGCAAGAAAAAACAGCATTCCAAACCATAACGTTCAAAATGCTGTCATTTTCTTTATACAGGGTCAATCTGCCAATCAATTGGCTCTATCCCGTTTTCCTTCAAAAATGTATTTGTCTGACTAAAAGGTTTACTTCCAAAAAATCCACGATAAGCGGAAAGCGGACTTGGATGCGGTGCCTCCAATATCAGATGCTTCGGATTATTCAACATAGATTTCTTCATCTGCGCCGGTCTTCCCCACAAGATATAAACAATGGGGCGATCCTGGGCATTGACCGCACGAATGGCCGCATCCGTAAATTCTTCCCAACCGATTCCATGATGCGAATTCGCCTGATGCGCCCGAACCGTAAGCACTGTATTGAGCATAAGGACTCCTTGCTTTGCCCATTTCGTCAGATAACCATGATTCGGAATACTGCATCCGAGATCATCATGAAGTTCTTTATAAATATTTACGAGAGACGGCGGAATATCCACATCTGGCTTCACGGAAAAGCAAAGTCCATGCGCCTGTCCCACATTGTGATACGGATCCTGACCAAGAATCACCACTTTCACATCTTTCAGAGGGGTTAAATGAAATGCATTAAATATATCGTCTGCCGGCGGAAAAATCACATGGGTACGGTATTCTTCCATTACCTTCTTATGCAGTTGTGCATAATACTGTTTTCCAAACTCACCCTTCAACGCATCCAGCCAGTCATTATGAATTGCTCCCATAATCTTTTCTCCTCACTTTGTATTCTATTCCTTAACGAAGATCCAGTTCCATGAAGAATTCCACTCCATTGTCGTAATTCTTCACACCATACTCCTGGTGGAAGGATTCCATAATCGCCTTTACAATGGAAAGTCCAATTCCATTGCCTCCATACTCTCTTGTATGCGCTTTATCTACCTTATAGAATTTCTCCCAAATGTGCGGAACATCCTCCTCCGGAATCGGATTGCCTGTATTAAATACAGAAACCCGCACGGTCTGTTCCTTCTCTTCCACCCTAATCTCAATTATATTCTCTCCGGACACATGATTCAAGGCATTGCTGATATAATTCCGAATCACCTGCTCTGTCTTAAACTCATCAGCCCACACATGGACAGACTCATCCATCACACAATTGACTTTTACATCCTTTTGCTGGATCAAAATATCGCAGGACTGCAATACCCCCTTCACAAGCTGCACAATATCAAAACGCTCAAACGTCACTTCTTCGTTTCCGAATTCCAACTGATTGAGAGTCAGAAGGTTCCTCACCATCTGATTCATCTTATTCGCTTCATCCATAATGACATCACAATAGAATTCCCTGCTTTCCGGATCGTCACTGATCCCCTCTTTTAACCCTTCCGCATATCCTTGGATCAGCGCAATCGGCGTCTTAAGCTCATGGGATACATTTCCAAGAAATTCCGTACGCATCTGCTCCAATCGATCCTTTTTCTCAATATCTTTTTGCAATTCATTATTGGCACTCTTAAGTTCCGAAATGGTCTCCTCCAATTTCTCAGACATTTTGTTAAAGTTGCATCCAAGCACACCGATCTCATTTCTGCCGCCGCTTGTATATTTTGCATCAAAATCAAGATCCGCCATTCTTTGGGAAATATTAGCAAGTTCCAAAATAGGCTTTGTAATCTTCTTAGAGAAAAACCATACAATAATAATACTGATGATCAGCACACTTACCCCTATATACCCAAGGAAACGGTTCGTAATACCGACACTTTCCCGTATACTTTCCAGTGGACTTCTTATCAGAAATAAATCTCCGTTGGAAAAAGCTCCCCACAGTTCCAGGTATTCCGATTGATTCACATGATCCTTCGCTTTCCATAGTTCATAAGAATCTCCTTGGGAAAGAAGTTCACTGTTCTTCTGATTGATATTCATTCTATACCCAAGAAGACGGACCCGTAATTCTTCATTCTCCATATCTGTACGCATGCGAATCCTTGCCTGTCCGGAAACATCCGTCACAATCAAAGCCACATTACTTTTCTCCGCAATCGGCCCCAAAGCTTCATTGAGTTTCTCCGAATCTATCTCTTCATCTTCATTCAAAAGTTTATCAAGGGTATTGTAAATATGCGTCAACGCCTGTTCTTTGTTATGAATATAATACTTCTCAAGAAAATTTCCATTGACGATCAAAACCGCAAGAAAAATGAACCCTATGATTCCGATGAACAGGGTGATCATCTGTCTTTTAATCGAATATTTCATTATGACACCTCGAATTTGTAACCCATTCCCCAGATCGTCTTGATATAGTCGCCTTTATCCCCCATTTTGCTCCGGAGTTTCTTCACATGGGTATCTATCGTTCTCGCATCTCCAAAATAGTCGTAGTTCCATACGCTGTTCAGAATCTTCTCTCTGGAAAGCGCCAATCCTTGATTTTCCACAAAATAAGATAAGAGTTCAAATTCTTTATAGCTTAAGTCAATCGCTTTTCCATCAATTGTAACCATATGAGCTGCCTTATCAATCACAATGCCTCCCGCATCCAACTGTTCTTCTGCAAAAAGCGCATTCGTTCTCCGAAGAATCGCCTCCACTCTTGCCACAAGAATCTTCGGACTAAACGGTTTGGAAATGTATTCATCTACTCCCAGATCAAATCCCTGCAGTTCATCTCTCTCATCCGATCTTGCAGTCAGCATAATGATCGGCACTTTGGAAGATTGGCGCACCTCTCTGCACACCTGCCATCCGTCCATCTTCGGCATCATCACATCAAGAATCAGAAGGGCAATGTCATTATTTTCATAAAAGATCTCCATCGCTTCCATTCCATCTCCTGCTTCCAGTACACGGAAACCTTCTCTCTCCAGGAAATCTTTCACTAATTTTCGCATTCTGCTTTCATCATCTACCACTAATATTTTCAATTTATCCATAAGCTTCACCTCTGAATTTTCATAATTACACTCATTATAAATGATAAATATGTTTCTTTTGTGAAAAAAGTTCGCGCAGATATACAATCGCAGCTCATGGGCAGATTACAAAGTACTCCTTCTTCCCAAAAGCTGCGTATCCTTTTCCTATAAGCTTCTACCTACCACATCAGCTACCACTCTTCCTTTTTCAATGATAGACTGAAATTTCTCCGGCTTCAACGACTGCGCTCCATCACTCCATGCCTTATCCGGCGCATCATGCACTTCAATGATCAATCCGTCTGCCCCTGCTGCAATTGCCGCAAGAGACATGGATTCTACCCATTTCCAGTTTCCTGTTGCATGAGACGGATCAATGACGATCGGCAAATGTGTCTTTTCCTTAATGATCGGAATGACGCTTAAATCCAATGTATTTCTCGTATATTTTTCAAATGTACGGATACCACGCTCACAGAGAATGACATTTTCATTGCCGCCTGCCATAATGTACTCCGCAGACATGATCCACTCTTCAATGGTATTGGATAGCCCTCTCTTCAATAAAATCGGTTTGTCGATCTTACCAAGCGCTTTTAGCAAGGAAAAATTCTGCATATTTCTTGCTCCGATCTGAATCAGATCCACATGCTCCACGAATTCCGGAATATGCTCGATATCCATCAGCTCACTTACGATTGGAAGTCCGGTATATTTTTTTGCCGCAAGAAGCGCCTCGATTCCCGCTGTCTCAAGTCCCTGAAACGCATACGGGGAAGTACGCGGCTTATACGCACCGCCGCGCAGCATCGTTCCTCCTGCCTGTTTTACTTCTTTTGCGATCCTTACGATCTGCTCTTCACTCTCTACAGAACACGGGCCGCCTATCATGGCGATTTTTTCCTTGCCGCCGATACGGATACCATCTATATCCACTATGGTATCTTCCGGATGAAACATACGGTTTGCTTTCTTATACGGCGCCGCGATCCTTGTCACATCAGAAATCAGCGGATTCGCCGCGATCATTTTTTCATCCAGACTTGTGGTATCTCCAATGAGACCTAAAATATGGTAATCTGTACCTTGAGAGTCATTGACTTCAAATCCTCTCTCCTGAAAAGAGAAAATCAAGTCCTTGACCTCCGCCTCTGGAGCCCCTTTCTTAATTGTAATAATCATAGACTATCTCCCTTACATTCCACGTCCTACTACTTCCGCGATCACTCTTCCCTTTTCAATCATCGCTTTAAATTTCTCCGGCTTCAAAGACTGTGCTCCGTCGCTCCATGCACATTCCGGATTATCATGCACTTCTACGATCAATCCGTCTGCCCCTGCCGCAATTGCCGCAAGAGACATGGATTCCACCAGTTCCCAATCCCCTGTTGCATGAGACGGATCAATGATGATCGGCAAATGACTCTTGCGCTTAATGATCGGCACTACACTTAAATCCAATGTATTTCTTGTATATTTTTCAAATGTACGGATTCCACGTTCACAAAGAATAACGTTTTCATTGCCGCCTGCCATAATATATTCTGCAGACATGAGCCATTCTTCAATGGTGTTGGAAAGGCCGCGTTTTAGAAGAATCGGCTTGTTAATCTTACCCAGTGCTTTCAGAAGATCGAAGTTCTGCATATTTCTCGCACCCACCTGAATGAGATCCACATATTCCACAAATTCATCGACTTTATCAATACTCATAATCTCCGAAACAATCGGGAGGCCTGTCCGTCTTCTTGCTTCTACCATCGCTTCAATCCCTTCTGTCCCAAGCCCCTGGAACGCATACGGCGAAGTACGAGGTTTATAAGCACCACCGCGTAGCATACATGCACCTGCCCCCTTCACTTCTTCCGCAAGGTGGCAGATCTGCTCCTTTCCTTCTACAGAACATGGTCCCCCGATCACTACGATTTTCTCATTCCCTCCAACTTTAATTCCTGCAACGTCAATGACGCTGTCCTCCGGATGGAACAACCGGTTTACTTTCTTATAAGGCGCCCCGATTCTTGTCACATCTTCAATCCACTTGTTGGCGCGGATCTTTCTCTCATCTACAATTGTCGTGTCCCCGACAATACCAAACACGTTATAATTCGCACCTTGAATCAAGTTCACTTCCAATCCCTGATTTTCAAAACTTTTTACAATCTTGTTCACTTCTTCCTGCGGCGCGTTTTTCTTACATGTAATAATCATAATGTCTTTCCTCTCAAACTTTCAATCTCTACCGGGAGAAGTTTTGCTTCCCCGATTTTATCTACCTGTACAATGGTCACATAATCTCCATTGGCTTTTTTATCTTTCTTAATGAAATCAATGACTTCATCCGTATCATACTCTGCTTCCAGCGGCACTTCAAGCTTTAGCAAGACCCTTCCCAGTCTTTCTTTGATCTTGGGATTCTCCAGAATCTTCATCATTCCCATACCGACGCACTCACCATGATAGTACCCTTCCAAATGGTAAATGCTTTCGATGGCATGTCCGATCGTATGTCCGAAATTCAAAATCTTCCGAAGATTCTCTTCCTTCTCGTCCTGCTCCACCACGGACTTTTTCACTTTCAACGCTCTTACGATAATCTCTTCCAGATGATCATCCACGTTATCAGCCTTTTCAAATAACTCAAAAAGCTTTGCATCTGCAATGAGTCCTGCTTTCACCGCTTCTACAAGCCCGTTATGATAATGTCTTCTTGTCAATGTTTTTACAGTATTCAAATCAATCACCACCACCTCCGGGTGGTAAAAGGTTCCGACCACATTTTTCACTTCACCCAAATTGACCGCCACCTTTCCGCCGATGCTGGAATCAATTTGGGAAAGAGTTGTCGTTGGAATGGATGCAAACCGCATTCCCCGCTTAAAGGTTCCTGCAACAAATCCACTTAGATCTCCGATTACACCGCCTCCAAGCGCAAGCACCAGATCTTTTCTTGAAAAGTTCAATTCCAAAAGTTTTTGTAAAATATCTTCGTATACCGGAAAGCTTTTCGTACCTTCTCCCTGCTTTGCCACATAAAGGTATCCATTCTCACACTGATCTAATATTTCTTGATGATATTGCTTTGGCACACCTTGATCCGTAATGACCATCACCTTGCAATCCAGGTTCACATAATCTTTCAAATGTAGTCTTGCGTCCCTCTCTATATAAATCTTACTTGTATGTTCTGTCAGTTGAATATCCAATTCCATCCCGTAACCTCTCTTCCGCTTCCACGTTCACACACCAACGCTTTAAATAATTAAAGTCTACACTGACTTATGAATCATGTCAAGTACATTTTTTAATTCGTACACTTCCACCTGCCCCGGTGCGGATGTCTTCCCTGCGGAGCCAAATGTAACTGCAGATCCAAAAATTTCCCCGCTCAGACGGCTTATCATTCCGAGCCCGCCCATAGACATGGTAATCACCGGCCGGTCTGCCAGATTGCTGTATATTTCCTCCGTAGCCAAAAGAAGTGTCAGCACATCTTTTCTGTTGTTTGGCATAACTGCAATCTTCAAAATATCCGCATTCAGCTTCTGCATATGAAGCAATCTTCGGATCATCTCATCCTTTGACGGAGTTCCTGCAAAATCGTGGTTGGACGCAATTACCTTGCATCCACATTCATGGATTTTTTCAATCAGTTCTCCTGTCCTTTTCCCAAAAAACACTTCCACATCGATCAAATCTGCATATCCGCTCTTGGAAGCTTCTATATTAAGGGCTTTATAATCCTCTTCTTCTATCTCTTTCTCTCCGCCTTCATTCCTTGTACGAAAAGTAAATAGAAGAGGCATGTCCTTAAGAATCTCACGCAGCTTTCTCAAAGTTTCTTTCACCGCACCAAGATCAAAAGCATCTGTAAACCAATCCACTCTCCATTCCGCCATATCCGCCGGAACTTCCCGCAGCTTCACTGCCTCCTCCAAAATATCCTGTTCTGTTCTTCCTACAATCGGCACACAGATCTTCGTTCTTCCCTCTCCGATCATAAGATTTCTAACTTTTATACTCTGCATACTTGCCTCCCACACAGATTCTTTGATTTCCTTATTATACAATACTCATCTTTTCTTATGCAAGATATGGAAGCCACAATGTAACTTTAAACCTTTCGTTTGTCTCTTCTATTTCTAATTTCCCTTTATGTTTTCCCATGATCGCCCTGCAATTATCAAGTCCGATTTTTGTAGAAATCCAATTTTTGTTTTTCTCTGTTTTTTTGCTGTTTTCAATGAAAACTACCAGATAACCTTCTCTTAACTGATAACCAACTTGCACTTCTTTTGATAAATCTGCATATTTATTTAGATTAGAAAACAGATTTTCAAAGACACTATAGATTAGATTTACATTTACGGAAATGCTTGCTGCGATATTCGAAATTTGCCGTTTTACTGGCACTCCTTTCGCTTCCAATTCTAACAGATTCTCTTCCAGCATCTGCACGATCAGCTCATTGGCATTGACTTTTTCAAATACAATCTGATATCCATTAGAATGTAAAAGGAAATGCTCAAACAGATCATTCGTCTGTTGCTTTAAGTACATGGCTTTCTCCAAAGAAATGTTCAGATATTGTATCACTTCTTCATCCTGTTTTGCCTTTTCTCTTGCCAGTTCCATATACCCGATCACAGAAGTTAGCGGTGTCTTGATATCATGAGATAAGGATGTGACCAAATTCATATTCGTATCATATGCTCTCTTCTCACGTTCCATCTGATCAATTACCGACCGCCGCAAACGATCAATCCCTTTCGCTACTGTAGCAATTTCATCCTCACCTTGCACCGTAACTTCATAGTGCAAATCTTCAGAAAGTCGATCCACCTCCCGACTAATCGTAACAAGATATCGTATTTTCTTCCTGATACCATAGACAAACACAACAAGGAATACTATAAGTGACAACAGAAGCATGACATACCTTGCATAACTTTCTATCCTGTAATCATAACCGAATAATAAAGCTTCTGCTTCCCCATCCATAAAATGAATAGAGTAAACTCGCATTTCCCCATATTCTTTTACCGATTCTTCCGGCATGTCAGAACCCTCCGTCACTCCATAAAGCGTGTCATACACGAGATTTCCATTATGAAATAATTTTAAATACACATCGTTTTGCGCCAATACCCACTCATCAATCTCATTCAAATCTCCCACATAAATTTCAGACTCATTCACATAATTCTGCAGATTCTTGGCATATTTTTTCTCTAGTTTTTCAATATGATCTTCGGTATTATAATATTCGGAAATGTACGTCACACCGAATGTTAATGCAACTTTATAAAAAACAAATGAAACTGCAAATGAGAAAAGGCACAATAACAGCAGTTCCTTTGTCAGAGTGTTCTTCCTACTCTTCATCTTCTATGCAATACCCCCGTCCCCAAATATTTTTAATATATTTTGCTGTCTGCGGAGTATCTCCCAACTTCTTTCTTAAATTTCTAATATGTACCATGATCAGAGAGTTCATCGAATAATCATAGTTTTCTTCCCATATTGTTTCATAAATCATCTCTAGCGTGAAAATCTGATTTGGATTCTTCGCAAATAAGAGCAGAAGTTTATATTCCATATTCGTCAAAAGAATCTCCCTGTCATTTTGAAATACCCGACTTGTAGCTTTATCAATTTTCAAATCCTTAACACAAATATAATGATCCGAAATTTTCTTTTCTCCTTCTTCTCTTTGGTATACCCGGTATCGTCTTAGTAAGGAAGAAATTCTTGCCAGAAGTTCCACTCTTGAGAACGGTTTTTCAAGATAATCATCGCCTCCTATGGAAAGCCCTACATATTTATCATATTCTGTGTTTTTTGCAGTAAGAAACAAAATAGGAATAATGAATTTCTCTCTTATGTCAATACAAGTACTGATTCCGTCTTTCTTTGGCATCATCACGTCTAAAATAATCAGATCAAATGAATCATCCAAAATCTGCAATGCCTGTTCTCCATCCACCGCACCCACAACTTCGTAATTCTCATTCTCCAGAAGCTTCAAAACTACATCCCGGATTTCCGCATCATCATCCACAACTAAAATCTTATACCTACTCATAGTCTCCGATTCCTTTCTCCGATATATAGTAAAATTATAGCATTTCTAAGAAAACAAACATAGGACTAATGTTCAAAAATGTAAATTCTCCTGCTACCTCTTTAGATTTCTTTAGATTTCTTCTTTTTTATTTTCTGAAAATATACTGTATGATAGAAATATCAAAAGAAAGTGGGGATCTAAATTTTATGAAAAAAGATATTGTATTTTATTTTTCGCTTTTATTATTGAGCATTTTTCTTTCTTATAAAACTCAAAGTGATTACGCCACAGGTATCGTATATGTTTTACTATTTTGTGCCGCACATTTTATCTCTCAATACAAAGATTGCAAATTATCCGTCAAAATTATAATTACTTTTTTGCTTTTACTTATAGGAAGCTTTCTTATTTTTATGGGAACGGGATTATCCCAGAAGTTATATAGCTTTTGGCTGTTATGGATCATTTTCCTTATCACAACCATAATTCAGGACTTTTATTTAAATCCTACAAAAAGAAGAAAAAACCACTCCAGCCTGTAAATTCCCTTGACAAGTTTTTATTTTCTCTTTACTCTAATTTTTAGAACGATTACTTATGATAGAAAAACTAAGGATGTGAATTTATGAATCAAATCATTACAGGACATACAACACTTACCGGTCTTCTCGGGAGTCCGGTAGCGCACAGTATTTCCCCTATGATGCACAACGAATCTTTTCAGCAGTTAGGACTTGACTATGCGTATCTTGCCTTTGATGTGAATACAACAGAACTGAAAACCGCCATAGAAGGCCTACGCGCCATGAAAATAAGAGGCTTTAATCTGACTATGCCGAACAAGAATCTGATGTGCCGGCTCTGCGACAGACTTTCCCCTGTGGCAGAAATTGCCGGTGCAGTCAATACTGTAGTCAATGACAATGGAATTTTTACGGGATATACAACAGATGGCATCGGCTATATGGAATCTGTCAAAGAAGAGGGATTCAATATCATCGGAGAAAAGATTACCGTACTCGGCGCCGGAGGCGCAGCTACCGCAATTGTTGCTCAGGCCGCCTTTGACGGTGTTTCTGAGATTTCCATTTTCAACGGCAAAAGCAGATCTTATGAGAGAATGGAAGAAATCATCGAAAAGCTAAAAAAACAGACAAGTTGCACATTAAATCTTTTTACCTATGAGTCTCCGGATATCCTGCGGCGAGAACTGTCCGAAAGCGTCTTACTTGTCAACACAACTTCGGTTGGAATGGCGCCAAACACAGACGATAGTCTGATCACAGACATTTCCATGTTCCATAAAGATCTGATCGTATCGGATATCATTTACAATCCGGAAGAAACCAAACTTCTCCGCCTGGCCAAAGAAGCCGGATGCAACACCTTTAACGGCTTGTATATGCTTCTCTATCAAGGCGCTGCATCCTTCAAACTGTGGACAGGCAAAGAGATGCCTGTCTCAATCGTAAAAGATAAATATTTTAAAAGATAAATATTTATCTTTTACTGATATATTCTTTTTATCCTCTGCTTTTTACAGATAATGGAGCATGAACATATTGTCCATGTTTTTTTGTTTTATTGTCATACTGTATTGCAAATTTGGGACAGTGGTGTAAGCAGGAAAGACACATAACACACTGTTCTCTATTCCAGGCCGGCTTTTGTTTGACCATATCTATGGCAGAAATCGGGCAGTTTCTCGCACATAAACCACATCCTATACAAGTATCTTCAACATGAAAATGACTTGTTTTACGCATAGTACCATACTCCATATTGTAAAACCGCTTTGCAATAGGCATGGGAACTTTTCTTTGCATATAATCTCCTGTTGCATGATTTTTAATTTTATCTATTACAGAATCTATTTGAAGTTCTGCTCTTTCATTTATCTTTCTGACATGCTCTTTATTGCTTAAGTTAAAAGTTGGTGTCCATGTATCTGGCATTTTCACACTAAAATATGCCGAAAATTCTATATTTTGTTTTTGTAATATTTCATTTGCAAAATTACCTATTTGCCCTGTGGTTGTGCCATAGGTTGCAATAAACCATATATATGACGGTTTTCTGTTCAAATTTATTTTTTGCAAAAATTCTTTTACAATCTCTGGTAACCCCCACGAATAAGTAGGGCTGACAATTCCTAAAAACTCACTTTCATGAAATTCAAATTGAAATTGGTGATTTTTCATACATGAAGTGATAGAAACTGTTCTATCTCCTGTTGCTTGCGCAATTCTCTCTGCTACATATTGACTATTTCCTGTTGCTGAAAAATAAATAATCATAAAAACGCTCCTTTAATAAAATTTTTTTGCAAAGTACGGACTACAAATTCTTTGTACCATAGTCAATCCTTTCACATTGACAGAAAGCATATTTTGAATATCTGATGTAGACATATCTCTAAAATTACCTGAGCATTCATAGCCGGCATTATTGATAAGAATACTAATTTGTGGTTTTACATCAGCTAACAATATTTCCAGTTTTCTATATTCCTCATCAACACCAAGATCAAGCGCTATCGTACGTATTTTTTTATCCGGATTGTGTTTAGCAAGGTTTTTCAACCTGTCTTTCCGTCTTGCAATAACCCAGATTTCATCAAGTTTGGGATACTGCTCTATAATTGTCTTTGTAAATTCAACTCCTAATCCCGAAGAAGCTCCTGTAATGATTGCTATTTTCATATATACCTCTCTTCCAAAAAACATTTGTTTTAATTTAGACACTTGTAAAAATCACATCGTTATGGTAAATTAAAAACAAACATTATGCAAGAGACAAAAAAATAGAATTGTTCAAATTTGGACAAATTATGAAAAATGTAAAAAAAGAGGTGTTCACAGATGAAGTACGACATTAACAAAGAATTGACGCGAGGAGCTAAACGCACCTTGAATGATTTTAAAACTATGATGTTTACATTGCTTTCTGAAAAAAGTTTTGAAGAAATTACGGTAGGGGAATTGTGCAAACGTGCAAATTATCCAAGAGCTACATTTTATAACTATTTTGAAGATAAGTTTGACCTTTTGAATTACTGTTGGTTATGGCTGACCAAAGAAATTCATTTAGAAGATTATCAATATCTGCCGCACGACAAAACTCTGCATATATTTTTTGACCGCATTTTTGATTTTAGCAAAGAAAATAGGAAAAAAATCCATAGTGTCTTCACCTACAATTCAGAAATCGGTTATATGTTCAGTAGTTTTCGGAACTTTATGAACAATCAAATGCGTAATATTTTTCGCACTTGTTCTGACGCCGAAAAAAGTATCGTTCCAAATGAAGTATTAGCAGATCATTACAGCAATACGCTACTGCTAATATGGCAATGGTGTAATTTAAAAAACCAGAATTGTACAAAGGAACAAGCCTTTGAATATTTAGAATGTCTGATAGGTAATGTGTAAAATTGCATAGTACGCAATTTCCTATACAATTGAAAACGTCTCGGGACCATAATTTCCCGAGACGCTTCTCCTGTTATTTATTCATAAATCGGATATTTCGCACACAGTTTCTCAACTTCCGCCCGTATTTCATCTGCCTTATTCTCAAAGTCCGTTGCAGTAAGCCAGATTAATTCTGCAATCTTCTCCATATCCTCTTCTTTCATACCTCTGGAAGTTACCGCAGGTGTTCCGATTCTGACGCCGGATGTCACAAACGGACTTCTCGGATCATTTGGAATCGTATTCTTATTCAATGTGATATAAACTTCATCACATCTCTTCTGCAGTTCTTTTCCTGAAATGTCAATGTTTGTCAGATCCAATAACATCAGGTGATTATCCGTTCCTCCTGTCAGCAGTTTGAATCCCTGTTTCTTCAGCGCTTCCGCAAGCGCTTTGGAATTCTTCACAACCTGTTCCTGATATGCTTTAAATTCCGGTTTCAAAGCTTCACCAAATGCTACGGCTTTCGCTGCGATCACATGCTCTAACGGTCCTCCCTGTGTGCCTGGGAAAATGGCCTTGTTAAAATTAAATTTCTCGGCAGCTTCTCTATTTGCTAAGATCATACCACCTCTCGGACCACGGAGTGTCTTATGGGTCGTTGTTGTCACCACATCTGCATATGGAATCGGACTTGGATGTAATCCGGCCGCAACAAGCCCTGCAATATGCGCCATGTCCACCATCAGATAGGAACCCGCCTTGTCTGCAATTTCACGGAAACGCTTAAAATCAATGATTCTCGCATAAGCGCTTGCTCCAGCAATGATCAATCTCGGATGATGCTCTAATGCAAGACGTTCCACTTCATCATAATCGATAAAACCATTTTCATCTACACCATATGGCACTATGTTAAAATATAACCCTGAGAAATTTACCGGGCTTCCATGCGTCAGATGTCCGCCATGATCCAGATTCATACCCATGATCGTATCTCCGGCTTTGAGCATTGCAACATATACTGCTGTATTCGCCTGCGCGCCGGAATGTGGCTGTACATTGGCATAATCGCATCCGAACAACTCCTTTGCACGTTCAATGGCAAGCGTCTCCACAACATCTACATTTTCACAGCCACCATAATAGCGCTTTCCGGAATAGCCTTCTGCGTACTTGTTCGTAAGAACAGTTCCCATTGTGAGCATAACCGGTTCTGACACGATATTTTCCGATGCGATCAGTTCCAGATTCCGTCTCTGTCTTCTACACTCAGCTTGAATCGCCTTGCCGACTTCCGGGTCATATTGTGCAATCACATTCATTACTTCATTTACCATATTGCTGCCTCCTTCATTTATCTTCTCCGTTTTGGGTTCTCCCTAAAGCCATGATAACACAGTTTATATTCTGCTTCAATATGCTGCATCCAACAATCGCACCGAAGAATATATCTATCTGATTCCACAGAAATTTGCTATAACAGAAAAAGAGCCTCGCGGCACGCTTACTATGCAATGCCCGAGACTCTTGTACTTTATTAGTTTGTATAATTGTCGAAATATCCCTGTACAAGTACAACCGGAGTACCTTTGTCACCGGAACCGCTTGTAAGGTCACATAAAGAACCGATCAAGTCTGTAAGCTGTCTCGGTGTTGTTCCCTGAGACACCATGTTGCCTACAAGGTTATCATCTTTCTCCTTAATACGTTTGGAAATCGCCTCTTTTAAGGCTTCTCCGCTCAAATCAGCGAAATCATTGTCCGCCAGATATTTCAGCTTCACTTCGTTCGGTGTTCCGCGAAGTCCGTCTGTATATGCAGGAGAAACTACCGGATCTGCAAGCTCCCATATCTTACCTTGTGGATCTTTGAATGCGCCATCACCGTAAACCATAACTTCTACATGCTTTCCTGTCTTCTCCAAAATGCTCTTCTGGATCTCTTCTACAAGTCCGAAGCACTCTCTTGGGAATAACTTAATGCTTTCTTCTGTGGACTTATTGGATCCAAGAAGTCCATACTTCTCATTGCATCCACTTCCGTCTACAGATGAAGTTAAGATATCATCCATTCCAAATACCTTCTCAGCACCGTTTGCTTTTAAGATACGCTTTGTTCTTGCACGTGTATGAATATCACAGTTGATTACGTTCTTTGTATAGTTAAGGATTGTTTTTGGATTATTTGCGAAGATGATCTCCACATCTGCCCCTGCTTCACGGATGATCTCTCCGTAATACTGTACATAGTCAACACCTGTAAATTCGTGCTTATTCTCACCAAAAAGTTCTCTGTATTTCTCTAATGTAAGCACATCACTATACGGATTGATTCCTGCTTCATCCAACTTATCAAGTGACACAAGTTCATTGCCCACTTCATCGCTCGGATAGCTTAACATAAGAACAACCTTCTTTGCTCCCATAGCCATACCCTTTAAGCAGATTGAAAATCTGTTTCTTGACAAAATCGGGAAAATGATTCCGATTGTCTCTCCGCCTAATTTTGCTTTCACATCACTTGCAATTGCACTGATCGGAGCATAATTACCCTGTGATCTTGCAACAATAGATTCCGTAAGAGAAATTACATCTCTGTCTCTTAACTCAAATCCTTCACTTTCTGCTGCTTCTAATACACTATTTACCACGATATCTGCCAGATTGTCTCCTTCTCTGATAATCGGACAGCGAATACCTCTTGAAATTGTACCTACTTTTCTTTCCATCTTTATCCCTTCTTACCTCCAGAGTCTATTCTGAATTACTACCGTCCTATTATAATACAAAATATCAGTGTTGAAAAGGTTTTTTTGCAAAACATCGATTCCTATTTCAGTGCATTAACCGCCGCTTTTTCAATGGCAAGTCCACTCTTAAACCGTTTAATAAATGTATTAAATCCTTCTACATCTTCTTCCAGAGGACTGAAGGTCACACCTTTTTGTCCTACAAATACACGGTCACTTAAATATGCATCCAAAGCTTCCTCTTCTCTTTTATTCTTCATATAGGAAGCAAGCACTGCAATTCCCCATGCGCCTCCTTCTCCTGCTGTCTCCATAACTGTTACCGCAGTATCAAGTGCCGCTGCAAGAATCCTCTGTCCTACAACCGGAGTTTTAAACAAACCACCATGTCCGTAAATCTCATCCAGCTTCACATCTTCTTCTTTTAAAAGAATATCCATACCCACTTTTAAAACTTCCAAAGAGGCATATAAGTTTACCCGCATAAAGTTGGCAAGATTAAATCTGCTGTCCGGTGTACGCACAAACAATGGTCGTCCTGCATCAAATCCCACTACCGGCTCCCCGGAGAAGAAATTGTATGCAAGCAGTCCACCGCAATCTGTGTCTCCTTCCAATGCTTTGTTATAAAGTGTTCCGAATAATTGATTCATATCTACATTTTTAATTCCAAAACTTTCGGCAAACTCTTTGAAAATATTTATCCAGGCATTTAAATCGGATGTACAGTTGTTACAGTGTACCATAGCCACCGCATCACCTGAAGGAGTCGTTACAATGTCAATTTCCTCGTGTACTTTTTTCAGTTCTTCTTCTAACACTACCATACTGAACACACTTGTTCCCGCAGACACATTGCCCGTACGGACTTTCACACTGTTTGTTGCAACCATTCCCGTTCCTGCATCACCTTCCGGAGGACAAACCGGTACTCCTGCCTCCAGGCTTCCTGATTCATCCAGAAGTTTTGCACCTTCTTCTGTCAGACTTCCTCCCTGTTCTCCGGCCACAAGAACTTTCGGCAGGATTTGTTCAATCTTCCACGGATATCCTTTCGGTGCGATTGTTTCATCAAATTTTGCAAGCATTTCCTGATTCCAATCCTTTGTCTTAGAATCAATCGGGAACATGCCAGATGCATCTCCCACACCAAGTACTTTTTGTCCTGTCAGTTTCCAATGAATATAGCCGGCCAGCGTCGTAATAAACGCCACGTTCTTCACATGCTCTTCTTCGTTTAGAATCGCCTGATAAATATGCGATCCGCTCCATCTCTGCGGCATATTGAAGTCAAATAACTCCGTAAGCTCTTTTGCAGCCTGCTCCGTCATCGTATTTCGCCACGTACGGAATGGAACGAGTAATTCTCCATCTTGATCAAATGCCATATATCCGTGCATCATGGCACTGAACCCGATCGCTCCTAACTTTGTAAGTACAATTCCGTATTTATCTTTTACATCTTCCGCCATTTTCCGATAGCTATCCTGAAGCCCGGTCCAGATATCTTCCAAACTGTATGTCCAGATCTGGTTCTCGAATCGGTTCTCCCAATCATGAGATCCGGATGCAATTACCCCATGGCTCTCATCTATCAAAACCGCCTTGATCCTTGTTGAACCAAATTCAATACCAAGCACAGCGTTTCCCGCCTGAATACATTGTTTGATCGTATCACAACCCATAACGATTCCTCCTTGTTTCTTTCAACGATTTTCATTATCTTCATTATAACAATTGTACGATACAAGTTCTACTTGTTTTATTTTACCTCCAAAAAAATGTTAAATTTTCACAAAAAATATAGCCGAAATTCCAAATCAGAAACAATGGATTTCGACTATTTTTCAAGATGTACACATACAAATTTTCAGTTAGAATATCTCCTGATCCACGCGGTTTATGCCGGGTTAACATGCACCATGCAATGCTTTACAAGAGGAATTTCTCTTTCTATTGCATCATGCACTTCCTGGGCAATATCGTGACCTTCCGCAAGCGTCAGTTTTCCATCGGCGGCCACCTCAATGTCCACATAAATTTTTGCCCCAAAAAGTCGGGTCTGCAACATATCAATCCGTTCCACTCCGTTCTGTTTCATGATCAGTTGCTCCATTGCCGTGATTGTTTCCGGATCGCAGGATTTATCCACCATCTTATCGATGGCATCTTTGAAAATGCCATAGGAAGCCTTCCCGATAAAAATACAGATTACAACAATACTGGCAATCGGATCTAAAATCGGGAATCCACTTATTACTCCCATCTGTAAAACCCTTCAAAACAAATTGTAAAATGATTTTTATCGGAGTAAAATGGTAGTCAAATCCAACAAGTGAGGTGATATATTTTGAGAAATAACAGCACTTTTCCTAACTTTGTAGAAGGAATTCATATCACAAATTTTCGTGATATCGGAGGATATCCGACAGAAGACGGCCATCATGTAAAAAAAGGACAATTCTACAGAAGTTCTCCGATTCATTTTCAAGATGATGCAGAGAGAAAACAATTTCAGAAATTACATATACAGTATATTTTAGACTTCCGAAGTAACGAAGAAGCCGCCGCCGCTCCAAACGAAGCTCCTGACGGATGCAATTATATACAGTGCAGTGCCATTTCCATCACAGATTCGTATCAAGGAAACTTTAACATGGAGGATTTGATAAAATCCGGTCAGCTTAAAAGGCTTTCTTCCTATATTATGGATGTGTATAAATTACTTCCGTTTCATAATCCGGCATATCAGAAAATGTTTGATCTTCTGTTAAATGGAGACACCCCTTTTGTCTTTCATTGCAGCGCCGGAAAAGACCGTACCGGATTTTGCGCTTATCTTATTTTAAAAACACTTGGCGTTAGTGACGGAATCATTCTAAGGGACTACATGTTAAGCAATGATTACCGAAGAGAAGAAAACGAAACCTTTCTCAAGAAAACCGGAAATTTCCCAGGTGCCGAAGAGCTTCTCTATGTAAAAGAAGAATATCTGTTAAGTTCCATTCAATCCATCGGGGAGAAATATACAGATTTCCATACATATTTGCAAGAAGAATATGGAATTGGCGAAACCGAGATTCAAAAAATAAAAGCGATGTATTTAGAATAATGTTCATAAAACAAAACGAGTAGCAATACATATTTGTTTCGCAAACATGGACACACAAGCTCCATACAAATTTGAATGCTTTTTGTATATCATAGCCTCTATCGCTTTCTCTTTGTACTTTAATTCTGCTTACCCTTTTTGTTCAGATCGGCAATAACTATTATTGGAGCAAACAATCGGTACAGTTGGGGACGTAGTAAAATTGCATTTTACTACGTCCCCAACTGACTAATTCGTACTATAATTTGTACTAAACTACAATTTCTCCACAAGCAATCTTCATCCCCGAATCTCCGGATGGCTGTGTATGGAAATCATCCGCCATACCATGTATTATCACAGTTCTCCCAACAACATCTTCCGGATAAAATCGATCTGTGTACACTGCGCTCCAGGCAATTCCATCATTTGCAAGAAGTGGCGGCAAATCTCCTGCATGTTTCGGATGCGTTTCTTTTTCAGGATTATAATGTCCACCTACATTCTTAAAAGGATCCTGCTCATCGCCCGTACAACTTTCTCCCTCATGGATATGGAAACCATAGAAATTCCCATTCTCTTTCTCTATTGTATTCGGAAGTCCATAAACCTCTGCAATAACCAATGTCCCATTATGCATTCCATAAAAATAAATATTCCCATGGATTTTCGCATTTTGCATGCTCCCTCTCACCTGCGCATACGCCTCAGGCTTTCCAAATATATTTTGTATCATAATCATCCCTCCACTATTATAATATGCAAAATGCTAAAAATTGCTAAAAGGGACAGGGCAAACTTAAGTTGGGGACGTAGTAAAGTTACATTTTACTACGTCCCCAACTTAAGATTAATTCTTCTTTTTTGCATTTTTTTAATTGCTTAATTGCATATTCCCTTTTCATGGCTTCCTGCTTTGTTGCAAACTCTTCGTAATAGACAAGTTCCACCGGAAGCCTTGTTTTCGTATATTTCGCACCTTTTCCAGCATTATGATTCTGAATCCTCTTGTTAAGATCATTCGTCCAACCAGTGTAATATGTGTCGTCGCTGCATTTTACTATATATGTATAATTCATTTTTCTCCATTTTATCGTTCACAATTTCCTACAGATCTAGCTGAGTACCATATTCATTACATCTGCTTCCTTACAATCTGATATTCATCTCCATATTGGTAATATGGACAATCAGAAAATTCCCCTTTTACAAACCGATACATCTCATCCTCATCCAGATTTTTTATGCAGACATAGTATTCGTACTCTTCATCATACTCATAATTCATACACGTTTCGCAATTTGACGCTCTCATCTTACTCCCTCCAACTGCTTTCTTGCGCTGATAATGCCACGTCGGCAGCCATCACCCTTTAGTGACTTCACGAGTCCATCTTCCATTGTGACTTTCATATCGCACCGATTCCCACATCCGGTACAGTAAATCCTCTTTTCTCCTGTAAATGCTCCTGCGTCCGGTTTCTTCATTCTCTGTTCTATCTGCGTATTCGCACTTACAATTCCTCTGTGACAGCAGTTTCCTTCCACTTTTATTACTCTTCCCTTCTCCACTGTCACTTCCAAAGGGCAATGATTATTACAGCCCTGACATGTCAAATTTATTTTTTCCATCGATTTCCCACTTTCTATTTGAACCATTTTTTTACTTTAAAAAACCAAATTTCCACAAGAATAATGAAAACACATACAACCGTTACTACTGCATAGCCATAAGGCGACTTAAGCTCCGGCATATTTTTAAAATTCATGCCATACCACCCCGCAATCAAAGTAAGTGGCATAAAAATTGTTGTAACAATTGTCAATACTTTCATAATCTCATTTTGCCGTACATCGATCTGTGTCTGATGCATTTCCCGAAGTTGCATGGAATATTCTTTTAATTCCTGTACCATTGTATAAAGCCGTCCTGCCCGGTTGCAAAATAAACCAAAAAGAAAACTTCCCCTCTCACTTCCACGCTCGGCAGCATCTTGCTGAAGTACTTCGCCCACATCCTCAATTTGCTCGTAATAAGAACTCAACGCAGACAAATCTTTCCTTGCCAGCAAGATTTTCCGGTCAAATTCTTTCATATTTCCTTCCAGCAGCTCTTCTTCCATTTTAGCCAGCCGTTCCTCATACTGCTGGAGATAAATTAAATCTTCCTTCAAAATATATTCCATAAAATCAAACAAAAAGAATTCTGTTGTTTCATAGTCATGCATACCTCGCATGATTCTTTTTACGGTATCACCATCATCAATAAAAATCAGCTTTTCATTGACCATATAATATCCAAATGTAAATTTATTTTCGGAAGGATGCTTTTTATCCGGAATCGCAAAGGTTCCCGTAACCGCATTTTTATATCTATCCGCCTTACAAAATCGTATTTTCCCACTCTTCTCTCCGGAATAAATTCTTCGAAAAATCTGTGGTTCCTTTTCATGAAATTCTTCTGTTCTCAAAATTTCAACCTTATGATTCATATTTTTCCTCCTCCGGTCAAAACAGCTCCTCTATGTCCTCCACAATATAGCCTTGTCTGCCATCTCCGCGGAAAAATCCGCTATTCCATCCGCGAAAACGTCTTTTTTCCACTTTGGAAACCATGAACTTCATTCGAAATTCATAGTCTTCATACTCAAACTCTTCTCTTGTAAAAGGATGTTCTTCTGTCACCACTACCCGCATTTCCTCTTTCTCATAATACGGATACTGTCCATAAAATCCTTTTTCATGCAGTAACCCATCAATTTCTGCGCGCTTTCTGTCCATTTCCCCATTCAACCCTGATTCGTATTCTCGGATCCCATACTCTTTTGAGGCTTCTTCTAGTTTCTGTTGGATTAAGCAGTAGAGCGCTTCACTCTTCGGAAGTGCCAACCTACGACAAAGCAATTTCCCAAGAAATGGATTTGGGAATTTTCTGTAAACGCGAATCATCCGGGCATAATTTTTGTCTCCGGCTTCTTTCGCAATCTCTTTCATCGCATCTATTCCATCATAAGTGAATGGATATTTCTCATCCAAAGACTCATGAATAGGTGACCAGAACCGGAACGGCGGAAATTCAATCAAAGGCATCAGTGCAATTTCTTTCTCATTGCAAACATTTTCCCCAATATATTCATATTTGTCATGAATTATCCCCACCATATACACAAGTTGTCTCCACTGCTCCTGCCCTTTTACCCAGAAATGACCGATCCTGTGATATTGATAGCATTGGATACGCTCCTCTATCCCATCAAAACGAAGAGTGAACGTATTTCCCCCTTCCTGACGAATCACAAGAACATACACCGTTTCCATATTCCCCAAATATTGCGGTTCCTCCACAATCCGTGCCGGGAAAAGTACATTGGTTTCCGGAAGATATTCACCAGTCATACTTCCATTTCTTAAGATCAGATAATCCTCCACCGCATCATTCAACATATACGGGATCAGATAATCCTTTCCATTCTTTGCCTTACAAAGTTCCAAAGCCTGCAGTTCCAAAATCTCTGCCAGCTTCCAAAACGGCTCCGGCATAAAAGCATGTAGCCCTTCCAAATATTGCTGCAATTCCTTTTCTCTGTCCGTCATCGTCTTTCCCTATTTTTCCAACCCATTTTCACGAATAAATTTTTCCGCATCAAACAAATTGATATGACAATATCCCGTCGGATTTTTGTCCAGATAATGCTGATGATATTCTTCCGCAGCGCAGAAATTCTCCAGCGGTTTTACTTCTGTCACAACTGGTTTCTGATTTATTTTTTGCAAATATTCTATCATTTGTTCGATAACTGCCCTATCCTCTTCTTCCACATAAAACACACCATTTCGATACTGCGTCCCGATGTCGCCGCCTTGTTGATTAAGTTGCGTCGGATCCACAACCTCAAAAAACGCTTTCAAAAGAATCTCTAAAGGCAATATTTCCGGATCATACACCACCCTCACCGTCTCTGCATGTCCCGTATCCTTTTTGCACACTTCTTCATATGTCACATATTCTGTCTTCCCATTTGCATATCCTGTCTCCGTTTCAATGACCCCGGGCAATTTTTTCATGTATGCCTGCACGCCCCAAAAACAGCCTCCTGCCAGATAAATCGTTTGATTCATGATTCATTTCTCCTATTCTTCTTCCATATTTTCTCCGCTTATTATAGCAGACTTTTTCTCTTTTGTGACCTGATTACAGAACTTATTATCAACAAAAACTATACTGAGAAAAAACAAAAGGAGATTTTATTATGAAGATACAATTAGACCAACGATTAAAAGATTACATGAAGGAAAATAAATTCAAAGACATTTTAATTACATCTATGATGTGCCATACATGAGGCGGTTCTCGTTTAGAGGTATCGGCAAGATTTGTCGACACAGACGAAGCAACGGTATTGAAAAATGATGGTTTTCAGCAAATCGATCACGAGCTTGGCCACGCATTTATCCGCCGCATCCCAGAGCGTACAGAAGAAACCGTAACCCTGGGCCTATCGCGTTTTATCAAGAGAATTACTGTAGCCGGAATTTATTCTGCATAACATAACAAAAACCGGAATCTCCACGTTAGAATAAATCGAAACATAACTGTCCATCACAATAGGATTCCTGTTTTGACCAGCTTATTTTTTCTTCGGCTTTTGGTACTCCTACCAAAAGCGGGGATTCCGGATCATGTTGTTTCATATTTATGCATACCGTCTTTCTGTCGTAATTCGCATAACAGTAAAGGCAACCATGACCACACGTATTGTACATACCGATGTCATTTCCAAGAAGGCAGTTACATTCCTGCCTTACCGATTTGCTTTTTGGCACTTTTAACAAATATCCCAGGGATTTTTCCATTACCTGCTGCGTCATACATCCGGATACATCTACCCCATATTTCGCAAATTCTTTATTTTCACAACAAGTTCTTATCGCTATTCCGTATTTCTCCCCTGTTTTTGCGAAAGCTTCCATTAAAATTTCCTGCTCTTTTCTTGTTACCACTCTCACATTTGGGAAATTTTTCTTTGTCTTTTGATACAAATCTATAAAACTTATCACTGCTGAACTTACATATCCGCTTAAGTTTTTTGCCATTTTTTCAAAACATTGTATATGAAAATCCACCGTATATTTTTCATGAATAAATACGGGATCATATCTCCAGTGCACCCTGCGTGCACCTATTTCTTTTGAAAGCCTTTTCAGTGAATTCATGACTTTTTCTTTATCCGGAACATACGGTTCCACTTCTTTTCCATACGGAGTGATCGTCACGAACCAGATTTGTTGAAATTCACAGATTTCATGTAGTCGGTCAAGCATAGGTTCTGGATTTTTTGTACAGAAACAAATGGCATCAACCACTTTAGGGTTTAACTGATAGCCGATCACCTGCTCCGGATAGTAGGGATTTCTCACAAGAACATATCCTTCTTTTATTCTGTTGTAAAACCACCTGCTATAATATGCCGGAATATCCGTCCGACTTCCTGTATGAATAATCATAATATATGCTCCTGACCAACCATTTCATTTACGGCTTAAAGGTATGGAAAATCAACAGTATTGTATCATTTTTACCTTCTTGAATGAATTGTAACATCTCACCACATATGCTAACACACCTACACCGGCTCCCTCTTACTGTTTTCTTGGAAATGGAATAACATTATTTTCACTTTTTTGTTTTTCCACTACTTTTGCTATTTCCGGCATAACTTCCATTGGCGAATGTCCACGTAATACAAAGGTTCTCGTTGTTTGCATTACCTGAAACAACTTTTCCAAAAGTGCGTTCATTTGTTTTTGATTCATAACAACTTCTTCAAATCCCATAAAGCACTCTTCCAGCATTCCCATAACATCATCAATCTGTCCCCCGATGCGGAATAAAAACTGGACTCGCTTACAAAGATCTTCTGCATCCTCTGTCGTTTCTTCGCCATGCTTTAAAAAGAATTTCTTTAATTGATTCAATTCTCGATCAAATAAAAAATAGCCCTTTGTTCCAAGAAGTTGTATCTCCTCCATAGTTGGATCATAATAATCAAAATTTTTGTGCATAGACAAAATTTCTTGGATCATGCTTTTCTCACCAATCATTTTCAATACAATTTTCGCTTCATTTATATAAAATAACTTTTTATTCTCCGGAACATCTTCATAAAATCGAATCATTCCGAACTCATTTTCTATTTTCCCGGTATCTCTCTGATATAATTCCAACGCTTTCTTCATCGGACAAACACCATATATTTCTGCTGCACAGTTTAGATACATCAATAATTCTTTCGCACACACAGCTTCCTTTTTCCATTCATCATCACAATTCCGGAAATATGCTTTCTTCACTTCCTCCGGAATGACCACATATCCCTTTGCCCAATCACTTTGATATAACGCATAACCAACTGCAAGCAATGTATCATATCCTTCATACTGAAACTCAATCTCCACATGATTTTCTTTGCCTTCCAAAAGCTCTATCTCACACTTGCTAAGAAACCGAAAATATTTCCGCATTACATCTCTATCCAACAAATCTACACACAAATGCTCGATCAGTTTCTCTTTTTTTAAATTTGAATACCCCGATAAATGTAAAATTTTTGCTGTTTCAACGAGTTCTTTTTTCGTACATTCTTCTAAAATCTCTCGTAGTGTAATATTTTTTACACCATTTTCCATATCACGAAACGTCCATTCCACTTCGTCTCCCGATTTTTCCCAATCCTTCGTATCTGTAAATGGTAAATCCGCTTCTACATCTATTTTTCTAAACGGACAAGATTTCGTTAAGATTTCTTCATAAATCTCCTTTTGTGTCATCGGACCACTTACTTTATCGCTCAAATATAATGAGCGCAACTTCGCATTTACCCTCTCCAGATCAAATTCTTCTGTAAAATGATTCTTTGTCCATTCCTTCATTTCTTTATATTCTGGATTTTTCGGATCGTCCAATATTTCCAACAACTCATAATATCCTGAAAGCCCACCACAATCTTCATATGGCGTATCACCTTTATATTTCAGAACCTGCGCATAATGATTCTCATAGTCTGTCAGCACTTTCTCGATAGTAACCCGATGCTTCCAATAATCGCCAAAATCATAAATATATGTAAACCACTGTTCGTCATCCAGAAATTCATCTATCAGCGTCTCCCCGGCTTCCAACATTTCATATTCGTCCCATCCCCACATGTCGTACTCTTCCAGGTTTTCTTCAATGCGAATCTTCTGGTGATAAAATTCAAAACTGGTAAGATGATAGCCACACCAGCCCATCGCTTCATTGAGCAGGATACTTAATTGTGAAAACGATAAACCTGCCGGTACTATAATCCTTCTCCATATAGGTGGATGCGAATTCTGAATCTGTATTTTCAACTGATATGCTTTCATAATATCTTTCCTTTCACTGTTGGGGACGTAGTAAAATGACATTATGCTACGTCCCCAATTTAAAAATGATATGTCCCTTTTTGTTTAGAGCCCTGTCCCTTTTTATTCATTTTATCATAAAGCAATTTCAAAAATCCACTATTTCCAAGCATTTTTTATATCCAATTCTCTATTTTAAGATTCCAGTTTTCGCACATATCTTTTTTCTTTCGCTAAAATCCCAAAGAGCACTGGAAGCTACAATTACCCTTTTTTTAACTTCAAAAAGGGACAGAGCTATTTGCAATTAGGGACACCACAAAACTCAATTGGGGACGTAGCAAAGTCACATTTTGCTACGTCCCCAATTGGTTACATATATTTCTTTTTTAATTCTTCTACCTTTTGATTATACGCAGTGCTTTGTTTCTGCTGTAATAAATTTGTTCTCAAGTTCTCTTTAATCTGTTCAAAGCTTACCACAGAAGCCTCATTTTTCTTCTCAACTTTGATGAGATGATAGCCAAACTGGGTTTTTACCGGCCCAACCACATGACCGATTTCTGCGGAAAATGCCGCATCTTCGAATTCTTTTACCATCTGCCCTTTTCCAAATTCTCCAAGATCTCCACCTCGTTCCTTTGACGGACATGTAGAAAATTCTTTTGCTGCATCCTCAAATGTCTTTTCACCTTTTACAATTTCTTCTAAAATATCATGACATTTCTCTTCAGAGTCTGTAAGGATATGCTTTGCATTTACCGTTTCACCCTTTTTAAACTGCTGCTGGTTCTGATCATAGAAAGTTTTCAATTCCTCTTCTGTTACAGTGACATCTTTCAGAGTTTCTCTCATTGCCATCTGTGCAAGAATATCCCTTTTTGCATTCTCATAAGCTTTTTTGAAATCTTCTGTCTCATCCAGGTTTAAGTCCTCTCCCATCTGCGCAAACATATGTAAAGATGTCAACTGATCCAAACAATGTTCTCTGAATTTCGGATTACTGATATATGCCTGCTGTTCCTTCGGAACGCTTGCCAAAAATGCATCAAATTCCTCCTGTGTAACCTCTCTTCCTGCTACTGTTGCCAAAACTTCTTTGCTCATTTTGTTTTCTCCTTTATACTATTTTATAATTTCATACTGCATCATTTCATACAGAAGCCTTGTTCCCTCTGTAATCTCCGGCGGAAGTAACGCTCTTGCTGTCATCTTAAGTTCAGCATCCGGCTCATCCACTCTGCGCAACATGGCATAATCACCATCAATTCGCTCTACGATATACTCACATTTCAACATAGTTTTTCCCACTCCTGTTAAACCACAGTCTCTGATTCACTAAATTCTTTTCTTACAAATATCTGCAAGACAACATTTCTCGCAATATGGTGTTGTTCTTGCCGTACAGACTTCTCTTCCATGATATACAAGCCTATGGCAGAAATCGCTTCCTTCCTCCGGCGGAATGATCTTCCACAATGCCATCTCTACTTTCTTCGGTTCTTTTATTCCATCCACAAGGCCGATTCGGTTTGTAAGACGGATACAATGCGTATCTGTTACAATTGCAGGCTGCCCGAATACATCCCCCATGATCAGATTCGCGCTCTTTCTCCCCACCCCAGGAAGTGCCAGTAACTCGTCAAATGTCTTCGGAATCTGGCAATCATATTTATCTCTTAATATTTTCATACATGCACTGATATCCCGGGCCTTACTTTTCCCAAGCCCACACGGTCTTACAATCGCCTCTATCTCATCCACATCGGCATTGGCAAGAGACTCTACATCCGGAAATCTCTCATACAGTTTTTCCACAATAATATTGACGCGTTCATCCGTGCACTGTGCTGCAAGCCGGACACTCACCAATAGTTTCCATGCCTGATCATAATCAAGAGTACAATCTGCATCCGGATATTCCTTTTTCAAACGCTCGATCACTTCAAGTGCCAACTGTTTTTTCGTCATCTATTTTCTCCTCTTTTGCTGAAAGTTCTCATATCTCATATGTTACACGCTTCCGCCCTGCTGTGCAACTACTTTTCTCAAGCCTTACAAGGAATTTTCAACCAAGTGTTTTTCACCTTACACTCGCACAAATGGCACGGCCCCCAAGACCATGCCATTTCAAAAATTTCTTATGCTTCTTCTATTCTGATTTTAACCTTTCTTTTCTTCTTTGAATGGCAAGGCAAAATATTTTTATACCGGTAAGTACTGAGTACAATTCCCATCAAAAGGTAAGATACCAATGCTGTGCTTCCACTGGCTGATAAAAATGGTAAATCTCCATATGACCAAACAGTAACTCCAAGGTTCATCGCTACATTCGAAACAATCAAACTCAGAAAGACAAATCCGCATCCATATCCCATCATCTGACCAAGTTGATTTTTCTGATGATTTGCAATGGAAAAAATCTTGGCGGTCATAAAAAGAAGGATTCCAACTGCCACAATTGCTATAACTACTCCATAATATGCTGCCATAGATGTTAACACATACGTATGAACTACAGACGGTAATTGTTCCAAATCCTCCAGATGTGTACTTCCAATCCAGTGACTTCCCGTTATCATCTTTGTAAGTAACTCTTGTGCTGAGTAAATTCCATTCGGTAAATCTCCCAAATAAAACTGCAGATTCATATTTTTTGAATTTTGAAATAGCGAAAATTTCAAAAGTATTTCAAACAGGAGCAGCGGTAAAATAAGAAGGCTACCCTAGTACAGAAATAGAAATCTCTTTTTGGAAATCTGAAACCACCCTTTCCATACAGCAATGGACAACAAAGCTGACAAAACAACTCCCATCATCATAGCCAAGCCGATATTGGGTATTCCGAACGCAAGACTTACGGGCATTATGATCCACAGAACAGACTTTAAAAGTCCCTGTTTTCCCGTCCCACGATATTGGAATAAAATCGCTCCATAAATCGGAACAAATAAATGCAAAATCAATACCGTAGAAATACTTGTCCAACCGAAATTCACATAAGCCCTTGCTCCATGAATCGGTCTTGCCAACCATATGCTCCCCAACATACTTCCACAGAAAATTCCCCCAATCCATTTTGCATACTGACCGATCCATGTATAATCCAGTCTATACACAAATCCCATCAGTATCAGCCCCAATACACTAACTATCAGTTCGCTCTTCCAGGAATAATTTCCCATAGCCTGGCAATCACGCGCCATAAAATAGTGCGCAATCAAACTAAAGAGAGTGAGTCCTGCAACCACCAGCACAAGTCTCCACTCCACTTGAGGCCGATGGATCCGATCCAACTCCACCCCCGTTGCTACCGGATCTCCCATATCTTTCACCGCAGCTTCTACGGCTTCCTTCCGTGTCATTCCTTCTGCCATATTTTCACTGATCTGCTCTTCCATATGGCCTTCTATTTCCCGACGCACGAGATCATGGGCTTTTTTACAACGAATCTGTTCAAGTAAAGTCTCTAAATATTCTTCCATATCCTACACCCCCAGTATCACCATCACATCAGCTACCGCCTGCGTATATTCTTTCCACTCTTCTTCTTTGTTTTTCAGGACCTTCTTTCCTTCTTTTGTCAAACGGTAATACTTTCTTACTTTTCCAAGCACTTCCTGCTCATAAGCTGTCACCAGATCTTTTTCCTCCATACTGTGCAAGAGAGGATATAATGAGCCCGCTTTTAGCTCAAATACATGATTCGATCTCTCTCTTAATGTAGATATCATTTCATATCCGTACATATCTTTCTTTGATAACAATTTCAACAGAAGCATGGTAACACTTCCTGATATTAATGTTTTGTCAACTGCCATAGTTTTTCCTCCTCTTATATAGTTATCCTATATAATACATAGTCTGCCTATATATGTCAAGACTATTTTCATCATTCCTGTTATCTGTTATAATCATTTCATAAAAAATCATAATTTTACGGAGGAATACATATGGCATTCAAACCTACCACTTATCCGGCAGAAAAGCCGCTCATGTACCGTTTGCTGAAAACACAACTCACTGCACTCATTGACGGAGTTCCGTACCTTACCGCCAACCTGGCAAATGCTTCGGCCCTTCTGAATAGTGCACTAAAAGAAATCAACTGGGTTGGATTTTATTTCTTAGAAGGAGATATCCTTGTTCTTGGACCATTTCAAGGCAATCCTGCCTGTGTGGAAATCAAGTCCGGAAATGGGGTGTGCGGAACTGCGGTCGCCAAAGATGAAATTCAGCTTGTCAAAAATGTACATGAATTTCCGGGACATATCGCCTGCGATTCTGCCTCCAACTCGGAAATCGTAATCCCAATCCACGCAAATGGAAAAGTAATCGGAGTTTTGGATATCGATAGTCCGGTTCTTGCAAGATTTGATGAAGAAGACAGAGACGGACTCGCCGAAATCGTGAACGTATTAGAGGGAATGTACTAAGTACACTCCCTCTTTCGGACTTCTTATGGAAATCTTTAGAATTTTAATAATTCCTTTCTAATTCTGACACAGTTTCCTCATAATCATCCGTTATACTAAACGTATCAAATGAAAGAAATGAAGACAACAGTCGTATTTAAACAATGTTATTTATGATTGTTGGACTTCGACTAAAAATTCCGTTTTTTTAAACGTTTTTCATATATTTTTCTCCTTTGGGCTGTGCAAGTGTGCAGCCCCCTTTTTATATAAAAAACTTCCCCCGGACTCTTTTTATCACTTTATCAAAAATGGTTTGTGAATCGGTGTTTCCATATCCCATATCTTATATTCGCCTTCCCAGTAATAGGCCGGCTTACATCCACCGCTTCGAAATACGCGGATCATATCCTCCAGCGTTTTTACATCCTCCGGAAAATATGTGGCAAAGAATCCGATTTTTTCCGGAATATGGCAATCACTGGAACCCACCGTGATTTTCCCCAATTCTTTCGCATAATCGGCAGCTTTCTTATTTGCCTCCGGAAGTGTACTTCCATTTAAAACTTCGATTCCGTCCAATCCCTGCACGGTCTTTAAGTTTTCCTCAAGACCACGGTTATTATTTCGGAACGGATGTACCGCGAAACAAATTCCTCCCTGCGCTTTCACAAGATCAATAAACTCCTGGGCACTTACCCTCTCTTTTGGATATTCTTCGATTCCAAAAGCCACGATATCTCCCTGCAGAGAGAAAAACTCAATCCCTACAAATATCGGAAAATCTACTTTCTTTGAATATTCTGCCGCAAACTCCTTCAATCCCATATCATCATGGTCTGTAATGCAGATTGCACCAAGTCCACGCTCTTTCGCAATCTCCACCATTTCCTCCAGCATTAAAAAACTGTCTTTCGAATATCTCGATTCGTGCATATGCATATCAATAAACATTTTCTACACCTCTTACTCAGCCACAATCTGCAAGATTTTTGCACTGATCCCTTTCCACGATATCTGTTCTAAATTTGGATATTCTTCCTCTTTCTGCATAAGTTTTGCTCGGATCGCAGATGCAAGTCTTGCTTCAAACTCCGGAAGTTCCTCTTTCATTGGCTCATCTGTATTCACCATTGCCGGCAGCCTTACAAAAGAAATCCGACAGCCCGGTACGTTTTCCCGAAACCACTCGGTAACACCCGGAATCTCTGAGCATACAACCTTACAGCCACACGCCATAGCTTCAAGAAGCACAAGCCCAAGTCCTTCAAAATAAGACGGTAATACGAACACGTCGCTTTCCCGTAACACATCTGCCAGTTCACTTTGTCTGAGCATTCCGAGAAATTCTACTTCATAGCGGCTTTCTTTTGCCAGTTTCAGAATTTCTTCATACTCCTCCTTTGTACCATACCCCCCTGCAAGTTTCACTTTCAACTGATCCGGTGCAAATGTCAGATTATCCAGTGCACGTATCAGACTAAATACGCCTTTCTTTTCCGATACTTTTCCTGCAAATGCAATCTGAAAATACGGTTTCTTTACTCGTTCTTTCCGAAAGAACTTTTTATCATTATATCCTGCGCCTGCCACATATACCTTTTCATCCGCAACACCGAAAATCTCTCGTATGTCCTTCTTATGTGCATTCTGAAGTGCAATGATCCGATCCAGTTTTGCGATCTGCTTCTTAATATACTCCCGCTCCAATGGATTTTTCTTAATCTGCCGCAGATCCGATCCATGGCTCACTGCAATGATTTTCCGATTCGGATACCACTCTCTTACCATGGCCGTCAAAAGATAGAGATGATGGCAGACGATCAAATCCGGTTCCAGTTCCTGAACCGCCTTTTCAATAACATCATGAAATCGATCCCGGAATTTCCCCACCATGTCCGGTGTAAGGTCGCAATACCGTGTACTTTCATAAGGCATCTCATCTGACATACCTGTAATGGCAAACGGAAGCTTCGTTGTATGGAATTTTACCGGATAAAATTTGACATGTTCCGGAAAATCCGCGTAATCTTCTTCGTAAATTCCAGCTACTACCGCCTGTACACATCCCATATCCTGCCAGTTTCTTATAAGTTCCGTCAGATAAACCCCGCTTCCTGTACTATGTGGTTTCTGTGCGGTAATACTTAATATCCTCATTTGTTCATCCTTTTTCATTGTTCTTATTGTTATTTTCCTTCTCTCATTTTCTGCATAGATTCATGCTCCGCCGCCAGCTCTTTGTATAATTCCGGCACTGTCCATGTTCGGTTCGTCTCTGTCAGAATCGCTTTATAATCCACCCGTATTCCGGATTTTCGCATCCCTCCAAGTAACTGATTCAGCCTGCCTTCCCCAAGTCCTGCAAAAACTATCATTTCCTGCCCCAAAGCTTCTCCATTATATTTTTCCAGACTTTTTTCCATATCTTTCATTCCCGCCAAATAACCGATGGACTGCAGATACACTTCTTCCCTAACCTGCACCATACGCATCTTCATGGAAAACAACAGATATTTCATTTTTGTCAGTCTCTCTTTATCTTGAAAATTAATCAATAAAACTGCTTCCCGCATCCATTTCCTCCTAACCGGGATATAATAATACCCCGCTTTCATGCTGACTTGATTCTATCTTAACATGTTCGGCGGGGTATTACAATGTACGTTTTCTATTCAATTTCTGCTATTCTATCGGTGAAAAATCTGCTACTCCGTGCTTGCAAAGCGGACAGATAAAGTCATCCGGAAGAACGTCTCCTTCATAAATGTATCCGCAAATATCACAGACAAATCCTTTCTTTCCTTCTGTCTGCGGTTTCGGCTTCACATTATTATGATAATATGTGTATGTCATAGTCTCTTTGTTGCTCATAACACGTGCTTCTGTTACTGTACAGATAAACATTCCATGTGTATCCAAATCTACATATTGCTCTACTTTCAGAGACATAAATGCATTGATGTATTTTGGAAGGAAAATAAGTCCATTATCAGAACGGAGTGGTTTTATGCCTTCAAATTTATCTGCTGTACGTCCGCTTTGGAACCCAAATCTTTGGAATATTTCAAACGGAGCCTCAACAGAAAGACAGTTCACATTCATCACACCAGTCTGCTTGATGATATGATGTGAGTAATTTGCCTTATTGATATTGACAGCCACACGATTCGGATTATCTGTAAGCTGTGTTACCGTATTGACAATTAATCCGTTATCTTTTGTTCCATCATTGGAAGTTACAACATATAAACCATAACCAATCTTAAAGAGCGCTGTCATGTCATTTTTGTTTGCTCTTTCTTCAGACTGTGCAATGTATTCCTCACAAAGCTCAGATGCCATGCCTTCCAACTGTTCCATGTTCTCTTCATTTAAAGAAGACATGATCTTCACATTATGCTCAAGCCATGTAATGTTCTTGCTCTTTTCGAACATTCCTTTCATCACTTTTGCTGCAAGTGGCGCCCAACTTCCATTTTCGATCAGACCGATGGTACGGTTCTGATAATTTCTCTCTGTCAGATGATCGATAAATGTTTTCATAAACGGAAAGATCTCTGAATTATAAGTTGTTGTCGCAAGTACGAGTTTTCCGTAACGGAATGCTTCTTCTACCGCCTCTGCCATATCTTCTCTTGCAAGATCGCAGACAACCACTTTCGGGCATCCTTTTTCTTTCAATTTATTTGCTAAAACTTCTACGGCTTTCTTTGTATTTCCATACACAGAAGTATAAGCGATCACAACCCCCTCTGACTCTACACCATAAGAAGACCAGATATTATATTTTTCAATATAATGTCCAAGATTCTCTGTAAGAACCGGTCCGTGAAGCGGACAAATCACCTGAATATCCAGTGTTGCAGCTACCTTTAAAAGATTCTGTACCTGTACACCATATTTCCCAACAATACCAATATAGTAACGACGTGCTTCACAATCCCAGTCTTCTTCCACATCAAGCGCACCGAATTTACCAAATCCGTCTGCTGAGAAGAGAACTTTGTCTGTGCTGTCGTATGTTACCATAACCTCCGGCCAATGTACCATCGGTGCAAATACAAATGTAAGTACATGTTTTCCGAGTGTTAATGTATCTCCATTCTTCACTTCCAGTTTTCTTCCTTCAAAATCCATATCCCGGAAGAAATTCTGCATCATGGTAAATGTCTTTGTATTGGCAACAATTGTAGTCTCCGGATAGATTTTCATAAAGTTGTGAATATTTGCAGAATGATCCGGCTCCATATGCTGAATGATCAGATAATCCGGTTTTCTTCCTTGCAGCGCCTCTTCCAGATTATCAAGCCACTCGTGTGTGAATTTTGCATCCACTGTATCCATAATTGCGATTTTCTCATCTTTAATAACATAAGAGTTGTATGCCATTCCATTTGGCACAATGTACTGGCCTTCAAATAAATCTACCTGATGGTCGTTAACGCCTGCATAAATGATATCGTTTGTGATTCTCATAATGTACTCCTCTTCTTATCTTTTATTTCCTATCGGTTCCACTTCATGGTTCCGCATATCATCTCACAGATAGTATATCCACAAGTAAATGTAAAATCAATTGTTTGTGAAAAATTTGTTGTATAAAATGAAACGCAATACCTCTGCAAAACTTTAACAATTTAAAGAACGAAAGATTTTTTCAAAAAAGTTCTTGTAAATTCTCTTCCAATGTTCTATAATACACTCAATTTAACAATTCCACGAAATTCATTTGATGGGAACAAGTAATCTGCAGCGGATTTTTCAGAGAGGCAGTGGTTGGTGGAAACTGCTAATGAACCTGTACGACAAAATCATCCCTGAGAAGCAAACTGAAACAAAGTAGGAGCGCCGGAGTAAAGCCACGTTATAGGTGACACGCATTAGAGGATGCGGATATGAGCTGAGATTTTCTCAGGAATTAAGGTGGTACCACGGTGAACAATCGTCCTTTTGATAAGGGCGGTTTTTTTATTGCATAGGAAAATTAAATGCTATGTAATAAACCACTCGCGCAAGAATTTCGTTCCACACAATCTTTTTATCTAAGGAGGACTACTATGAAACTTAAAAAGAAACAGATTTTATTGGTAAGCTTTATGCTGTTTTCCCTTTTCTTCGGCGCAGGAAATTTAATTTTCCCTCCGTTTTTGGGACAAAATGCAGGCAGCAAAACGCCTCTTGCGATTGCAACATTCTTAATTACAGCCGTTGCCTTGCCTGTCCTTGGCGTAATTGTTGTTGCTAAATTTGACGGACTGCAAAAACTTGCACAAAAAGTCAACCCTAAATTTGCCATCGCATTTACCATTTTAATTTATCTTTCCATCGGACCGGGACTTGGAATCCCGCGAGCTGCCTCATTACCTTTTGAAATGGCGGTTGCCCCTTATATGCCAAAAGAAGCTAATCTCACTGTATTTATGTTACTGTTTTCTTTGGTATTCTTTATCATCGCCGGCTGGCTTGCTTTGACCCCAAATAAATTAGTAGAACGAATCGGAAAATTTTTAACCCCGACTTTATTATTTCTACTTCTCTTCGTATTCTTCAGCTTTTTAGCCAAGGGTACGGTACATATTTCACCGGCTCAGGAAAGTTACCGCACCAATCCTCTTGTAAAAGGATTTTTAGAAGGATATCTGACGATGGATACCATTGCCGCTTTGAACTTTGGTCTTGTAATCGCCACTACAATCAGTGGTCTTGGTGTCAAAGGAAAAAAAGGCGTTATGAAATATACAATTATGACAGGAATTTTTGCCGGATCAATTTTGGCCTGCATTTATTTGATTCTCGCTTATATGGGAATGGGATCTTCCGGTGTGTTCCCGATCCAGGAAAACGGAGCCTGGACTTTACGCTGCATCGTTCATGAATTATTTGGTGATACCGGAGCTATTCTCCTGGCAACAATCTTTACATTGGCCTGTCTGACCACCTGTGTTGGATTGATCACCTCCATTTCACAGTATTTTTCCACATTGACAAATAAGCTTTCTTATCGTCAATGGGTATTGTTGATTACGGGATTTTCGTTCCTGATCTGCAATCAGGGACTGGATATGATTTTAAGTATTTCCGTTCCGGTGCTGGATGCGATTTATCCGATCTCTATTATGCTGATTGTTCTGGGATTATGCGATAGCGCATTGAAAAATGTCGCGTTCATTTATCCATGTACCATCGGCGCTGTGGGAGTCGTCAGCATCGTTTATGCAGTGGAAAATATCGGGCTGCATCTTGGCATCGTAAGCAGACTTTTCCATACTCTTCCACTCTATTCTCTTGGCCTTGGATGGGTTGTTGTTGCCATAATGGTTATGGGGATTTGCTGCCTCATCCATTTCGTAAGAAATATGAGCCTTGTCAAAAGCTCTGCCTGGAAGGTAGACGAAATCGAATAGTCTGGCTATTTTCTTCCGACTCTGTTACAATGGAAGCACAAAATAAATCATAGAAAAGGAGACGTTATGAAAAAATTTTTTTCTCTCATGTTAGCCTTCCTTTTGACAGTTTCATTGGCAGGCTGTGCAAAAAAACAAACTGAAAACAGTGACACCACATCTGTCAAAGATGCTTCCGAAATTCTGACAACCGTTTGGAATTCCTATGCAGAGGAGAACAAGTTTGCAGCAATGGGCGGAGATCCGAACCATTCGACAGATAATGCACCCGGAACATTTGATGTCAAAGATACGGAAAGCTTACGTTCCCTGCTTATTGTCCCGGAAGATGATGCCGGATTGATTGATGATGCCGCAAGTCTGATTCACGCAATGAACGCAAATACATTTACCGGATCCGCCTTTCATTTGTCTGATCCAGACAATCTGGATACCTTTTCGGATTCTTTAAAAGAATCTGTGCTGAACAATCAGTGGATGTGCGGATTTCCCGAGGTATTTTTCCTCGCTCAGATTAACGACGATTACATTGTCTCTGCATTTGGCAATGCAGACCTTATAAAATACTTCAAAACACAATTGACGAAGCAGTATCCATCTGCGGAAATTTTAGCGGAAGAGAATCTGTAATATGGTATTTTCAAGTATTCCATTTTTATACTATTTTCTGCCCCTCGTGCTGGTTTGTTATTTTTGCGTACCATTCCGGTTCAAAAACCTTATTTTACTTTTATTTAGCCTGGCATTTTATTCCTGGGGAGAGCCGACTTATATTTTTCTGATGGCTCTTTCCATCCTGCTTGGCTACATTGAGGGGCTGCTCATTGAAAAAGGACGTCATTCCCGCTTCATGTTAGCTGCCTCTTGTTGTATCCACCTGGGATTTCTGATCTATTTTAAGTATGCAGATTTTCTGATCGAGAACATCAATGCTTTGGGGCTTTCGCTGCCTCTGCTTCATGTGACACTGCCGATCGGGATTAGTTTTTATACATTTCAGATTATAAGCTATCTGATTGATGTATATCGGAATGATTGCTCTGCACAAAAAAATTTGATTTCATTCGGCGCATATGTATCCATGTTCCCCCAACTGATTGCAGGACCAATCGTGCGGTATAAAGATATTGCATTACAACTTGAAAGCCGGGAACATTCTATAGAGAAAACTGCACTTGGAATTCGGATGTTCATCTTCGGATTATCCAAGAAAGTACTTTTGGCCAACTCCCTCGGAGAACTTTGCAATACCTTTCAAAATTCCACAGACCGTTCTGTTTTGTATTACTGGCTCTATGCATTTGCCTTTGCACTGCAAATCTATTTTGATTTTTCCGGATACAGCGATATGGCGGTCGGCCTTGGAAATATCTTTGGATTCCGGTTCCAAGAAAACTTCCATTACCCATATCTGTCCAAGAGTATTACGGAATTTTGGAGACGTTGGCATATGACACTTGGTTCTTGGTTTCGGGATTATGTCTATATTCCATTGGGAGGAAATCGGGTGAAAAAGCCCCGTTGGTTCCTGAATATTGCAATCGTATGGTTTTTGACCGGATTGTGGCATGGCGCTTCCTGGAATTTTGTCATTTGGGGAATGTTGTTTGCACTTTTGCTTATTGCGGAAAAAGAAAAGTTATCCACATTTTTGCAAAAACATACGATCTTTTCCCACATTTATGTAATACTTGCGGTAACTGTAAGCTTTGTAATCTTCAATGCTTCTTCCATAAACGAAGCTTTTGAATCCTTAAAAATCATGTTTACCGGTGGAACTATGCCTCTTGTGTCAAATGAGTTTCTCTATTATTTAAGAAGTTACAGCCTTACACTGATGATTTCCGCCATTGGTACAACTTCGCTTCCGAAACAACTAATAGAAAATTTTCGAGAAAAACCTCGGGCAAACCGCCTTCTCAACATATTGGAACCTGCTATCCTTGTTCTTCTCATGTTGATGGTAAACGCATATCTCATTCAGGATTCTTACAATCCGTTTTTATATTTTCGATTTTAGAAGGAGGAACTCTGCATGTCAAATCAATGGAAAAACAGATTTGTAATTCTTGCCGTATCTATTCTGATATTTTCTTTTTCTATCAGATGTTTCATAAAACCGGCAGACAAAATTTCTCTAAGTGAAAGACGTCCTCTCCAGCAGTTTCCAAAGTTTACTGCAGACACCTTGCTCTCCGGAAAATTTATGAAAGAGTTTGATGATTATGCGGTAGACCAGTTTCCTCTTCGGGAATCGTTCCGCCGACTATATTCTGGTATTTCTCTCGATTTACTTCGTAAATCTGATCTGGAAGGCTTGTATTTTAAAAATGACTCGGTAATTGCCATGGAATACCCAATGAATGAAGCGTCTTTGGAACATGCTTCCAAAGTGTTTCAACGCATTTATGAAACTTGTTTGAAGGGAAATACGGAAAATATTTACCTTTCCATCATTCCGGATAAAAACTACTTTCTCCAAAAAGATCCTTCTGTACTGGCAATGGACTATCCTCAATTTTTCCAGACAATGCAGAATGAAAATCCACAGATGCACTATATCGATATTACATCTCTTTTGGATTTCAAAGATTATTACCAGACGGATCCACATTGGCGCCAGGAGCATCTCACGGATGTTGCAAATCATCTTGCCGATTCCATGGGTGTTACTATCACAGAAGATTTTGACAAACATCAATTTACGAAAACATTTCGCGGTGCTTATGCAGAACAGTCAGCTCGTTCTCTTTCCGGTGAACCACTCTATTACCTGACAAATCCTGCGTTTGAAAAATGCCATGTGTTTGACCATCAAAATAACCGCGAGATTTCCATGTATGATTTTGAAAAAGGGGAAGGCCGTGATCCGTATGAACTTTTCTTATCGGGATCTCTGTCTTATATTACAATTGAAAATCCGTCTGCACAGACCAATCGGGAATTGATTATTTTCCGGGATTCTTTCGGAAGTTCCATTGCACCGTTTTTGGCTACGGGATACAAAAAAATCACTTTATTGGATATCCGCTACCTTCCAAGCTATTCTCTTCCATCACTGATCGACTTTAAAAGTCAGGATGTTTTGTTCCTTTACAGCACATCCGTCTTAAACCACAGCGAGACACTGAAATGACAAAACGTCATTCGTGTCTCGTTGGATTTCTTTATTCAACCGATTTTAATGCACTGAGCATATCCAGATACTTCAATTTTTGATTCCATAATGTACCATAGAAATGTTCCTCTACATGAGTATCCACTACATAAGAGTTTTTCATAGCTTTAATCAGCTCCATATGAGGCTGATTCAAATGAACTTTCTGCATGAACTCCTCCCTCAATCCCGGTTTTACCGTATAAGTAACGCCAATCACAAACTTTCCCATCCTGCACACCTCACTTCTAATTTTTCTCCGCAATAAAGGAAACAAACTCCATCCGTTTGTCCAACCAGTCGCCGATTCCTCCGATCACTTTTCCCATTGTAAATGCCGCCAGAATGGTGCCGATTCCAAGCCCTTTCAAATCTCCCAGAAACAGCCCGGTCATTCCTGCAGTTACAGCCAGACACAGGATATCAAATGATATTTTGATTGTCGAATATCCAATGCCTGTAATCTTTGCCAGTTCCCGTGGGAAAAGATCTATATAGCCCGTTTTGAGTTTGCGAAGTGATTCCAGCACAGATGCCTTTGCCTGCTCATATCCATAATGCTCCAGCCATACTTTTGTCGTGAGAAAAACCTCTTCTCTTGGCACACCGGATTTTTCTATCGCAGCCCCGACTTCTTCCTCATTAAAGTATGCCTGCGCCGTGTCGATATGTCTATATCCTGCCTCCAGCGCATCAAGCACACAGCGCTCGCATTCTTCTTTTGTCACCTGATAAACGCCGTATCCTAAAATCGGCATTTTCACACCATTTGCCAATGTTACATATTCCATCGTAATTCCTCCTGTCTGTGTTCTGTCTATATATTTTTCCCCATCTCATAAGCTTCTTCATATGCCGGCGTCCTTTTGATCTCGCCCTTTTCCCAGGCTCCGACACCGTAAATAATACCTGCTTCTCTTGCTCCACTGAGACAATCTTCCGTAAATCCTCTGAATTCCTCCATGATACGTGCAAGGTTTTCTTTTTCTGTATCTGCCGCTGTGAGTATAAAGTAAAAATCTTTGTTCGTAATTTCAGTATATCTCGGAACGGTACGGTCTATAAATGTTTTCAACTGTCCATCCATTGTGTAAAAATATACCGGTGTTGCTAAAACGATCACATCAGCCTTTACCATTTTATCAAGGATTTCTGCCATATCATCTTTTTGGACACACGTGTGGGTCGTATTGCAGACTCCGCATCCACGACAATACCCTATCTGCTTTTCTGCAAGAAATACCTTTTCCACATGATGTCCACATTCTTTCGCCCCTTGTGCAAATTGATCGCACAAAATATCTGAGTTTCCGTTTCTTCTCGGACTTGCCGAAATGATCAATACCTGTTTCATGCTCCTGCCTCCTCCTGTTAAATCCAATTCTCTATTTCCTCTTTTGCCTGTCTTACATTCCCTCCGCGTATTGCAAGTCCTTTCTCAACTTTTGCATCGGGACATAAACTTTTTATATCACGCACACTGCTGCCCATTCCGCTTCCTTCATGTGTACAAAATGGTTTGATCGTCTTGCCTTCCCACTGAAAATGCTCCAAAAATGTAAAGACAGCCATAGGCATTGTGCTCCAATAATTTGGATATCCGAGATAGATTACATCGTATCCATCCAGTGTTTCCGGATATCCTTTCAATGCCGGCCTGGCATCCCTTTGCTGATCCGCCTGTGCCTGTGCGATGCATTCGTTATAATCTTTCGCATAGGACTTTACCTGCTCAATCTTGAAAAGATCTGCTCCCGTCAACTCTTGGATCATGCCTGCCACTATTTCTGTATTTCCGATCTCCAATGTCTTTATCATACCATTTACATAGTTCTCATCTGCCCTTGAGTAAAAGACCACCAATTTATTGGCCATTTCAGTACCGCCTCCTTTCATCTGCCTAAAGTATAGCACTCTGTTTCTTGACCCGGAATCTCCGATATGTTATTATTGTATAAACCAAAAGTTTATACAATCACAAAGGAGGAAGACGATGTATCACCCACTACTTGACACATTTACTGCAGTTGCCGACTGTGGAAGTTTTACAAAGGCTGCAGAGATCTTACATCTATCACCAACCGCTATCATGAAACAAATGAATAATTTAGAAGATCACTTAAATGTGACACTCATTGAACGCACAACATCCGGTGTGCATCTGACTCCCGCCGGCGAAGTCATTTACCGCGATGCCAGATTTATCATGGATTATTCCAAGAAATCCATTGCCAGCGCCATCGCTGCCACACATACTTATGACACAACCTTCTGCGTAGGTACCTCTTTGCTAAACCCGGCAAAGCCCTTTATGGATCTGTGGTATACATTCAATCAAAGTTTCCCCGACTATAAACTCCACCTTGTTCCTTTTGAAGATGACCATGAAGGAATTCTATGTGAGATCAAAGAACTTGGTGAAAAGTTTGATTTTCTGATCGGGGTCTGTGATTCCAAAGCATGGCTGTCACTCTGCCATTTTCTGCCTCTTGGCAGATATCGGAAAATGATTGCAGTGTCAAGAGAACATCGTCTTTCATCCAAAAGCTGCATCGATATCGAAGATTTGTATGGAGAAACATTGATGATGGTCCGCAGAGGTGACTCCGGAGTGAATGACTTTATGCGAAATGATCTAGAAAAGAATCATCCTCAAATCCATATTGAGGATACTCCTCAATTTTATGATTTATCTGTATTTAATCGTTGTGCTGAAACCGGCAATGTATTACTGACAATTGAATGTTGGAAGGAAGTACATCCTGGACTGATTACAATTCCTGTGAACTGGGAATACAGCATTCCTTATGGCATTCTTTATAGTCTGAATGCACCGGAAGACGTCCTTCGTTTTATTGAAACCGTTAAAAATGGCAAAAACAGCTAATGGCCGGAAGCACCCTATCTGCCTCCGGCCATTAACATATACTCTATTCCATTTCTATCTGTTGAAAAAACGTCTTTCTTTTATCTCTTCATTTCTCTGCTCTATCGTTGTTCTCTCAGGCATATCCTCAGAACAATCACATTCTGTCTCGGAAACATCTCCGCACCGGACAACCGCCTTTCCTGTCTCGATTACTGCACCAAACGAAATTGGAATTTCCACGCAGAGGTTCTGCGTAATCGTAAACGAACACGATTCTTGATTTCCGGTACACTGTGCTCCCGGCCTTACAACCGGCTCACCACAACAAGTTGCCTTCGCCGTTCCGGGCTTCGCAAACGGAGTCACTTTCACAGGCACACAAACGGTCTCTTTCTGATAGAAGGTAGACTCACAAGGCTCATTACCTCCGCACACCGGACCACAGATTGCCAATCCTGTCGCTGTTGTTCCACCGCCATACAGACACACATTTACAGGCCCGATATTATAAGGATTTCTCAGAGAAATGCATACCCGCATAATTCCCAGAACCTTATTCAACGGAAAATCAAACTTTAGACCGATACAACCCGTAGGATTGTCTGTCTTATCCTGTGTTTTTATTTCCACATTCTCTCCCCATACCACAGTCTGAGGATCTCCGTTAATGGAAACCGTAATTTCCGCAATATCCTTTTCTTTAATGTTCTCGCAGATACCAAAGAGAAAATGACTCAGATCTGCATACTGGGATGTGTCCTGTCCAACCCCCATGATATCGTAACAGAATTTCTGGTATTCTCCCTGAGAAGGATAGAAAACGGAATCATCCATATTTAAGGAAAATACAAATGGTAAAATCCTATCACCGGGAATTGTGGAATAATCCACCTGATGATCGCATGTTGAATTCTTTGTCATATCAACACCCTCTTCTTTTATTCATTTCCCTACATAATATGTCAAAATCCCTATTCTGTGAAACCGTCCGGATTAATTTGCTTCTTCACTTTCTCCCTGCTCAAACTCATTCGCCCACTCGAAACCTTTTTTCGCCATAACGACAGCGATGATCTCATTAATTACTGCTGCTGCAGCAATCGTTCCCTGTATAATCTTAGCAGAGTCCGGATCCGGACCACTTAACACAGATACAGCAATTCCCGTAAACACCAGAGATACTCCTGAATGCGGAAGTAAAGTAAATCCCAAATATTTTTTCACCGTATCCGGTGATTTCGTAATCGCAGCTCCGAAATAGGCACCGAAATATTTCCCGCAAGCACGTGCTACAATATAAACGGCAGTAAATAAACCAGCTCCCAGAATCAGATGATAATCCAAAGGTGCTCCTAAATTCAGAATTACAATGATCATTGCAATTCCCAAAACCGGGTTAAATACCCGCATGATATTTTCCAATCTTTCTTCACTCATCATATTCGAAAATGTGGCTGAAAACGCCATACCGATCAGCATAAAATTCAAAACTGGTTTCGGCATGATATAATCGTTGAAAATGAACCCTACGATAGAAGTCAATATGATTGTAATGATCAAAGAACAGATTGTAATTCTGTCATTCCTATCTTTTCTCAAGAAAAGTCCTGCAATCCATCCGCAAACAATACCGATGACTAACGGCAGCACCACAATCAATACGATCATGTAGGCTGGCAATGCGCCAGCCGAAAGTTTTCCGGCAACAATTGCAATTGTCGTAAAAAACACAATGCATCCTACTATATCATCCAGAGCTGCCATAGGGATTAAAGTCCTTGTCACCGGCCCATCGGTTTTAAATTCACGCACGATCGATAAGGCTGGTGCAGGTGCAGTCGCAAGTGCAATTCCTCCAAAAATAAAGCATAAATACACCGGAATATCTGAAAGATAAAATACAATTCCAAATACCAAAGAAACTACGAAAAAAGTTCCCAGAGATTGGGTTAACGTCGTAATTATAATGGATTTCCCTGATTTTTTTATTTTATTCCAAACCAGTTCCGTACCGATCATCAATCCTACTGCACACTCTAAAATATGAACAAGCACCTGATACCAACCGGCATCCAAAATGTTCTGACTCATAATAGATATTGCATGAAGTCCCAAAATCATTCCCGCCAAAAGCCATCCCAAAATAGCCGGCAATTTTATTTTAGAGACTAATTTCCCCATAAAATAAGCCAGTATGATGGATAAAATCAATTTGATCAACATTACTATCATCTCAAAATCTCCTCTGTCCTTTTACTTTTTATAAACTTTCTCTTTTTCAGCGATTCCATACAATGCCAGGTTCAAAAGACCGGTTATACTTTCTTCATGTATATCAATTAGCTTGGATATATCCTGACTTTTCGAATAAACTGTCCGGAAATAGCTGTTATACATTTCCTGAAACATAATCATATAGTCTATAGCCTGTTCAATAGAAATCCCAGATCTTAACTCCAAGTTTGACAAAAGCTCACGATATTTTTTCTTAATTGCTTCGTTATAATCACTGCACAGTTCACTGATCTCTTTTTGTAAATGTTCCGGTGGCGTAAGCAGATTACAAAAAAATATGTTTGCCAAATATGGATTTTCTGCAAAAAATTCCTGTCTGGATTTTAAAAACTGTTCTAATTGTGCTTCCACAGTAATCGATGCTATTTGTATTTTATTTATACTCTCTATCATTTGGGTATAACAGATTTTGATACATTCTAAATAAAGCTCGTCTTTATTTCTAAAATTATGATAAATCAGCCCTTTTGATATATTATGTTCACTGCACACTGTATTTAAAGATGCCATCTCATAACTTTTCGTTCCAAACTCTTTCAACGCTGCATGGATAATCTTTTCCTTTGTTAACTTTGTTTTCTCTTGTTGTTTCATATTAGCCCTCCAATAAATTGACCACACGGTCTATAATGCACAATATCAAGCCGTTGGTCAATATTTTCTTACAAAAAACGTGCGCTGATGCGCAAAGACCGAAGCGGATCGTAGAAGTCTGATAAGACGAAGTTCCGCTTCGCAAGCTGCGCATTCTTACACAAAGTGTTTTTTCTAATGTTCTTACTTCATACAACCAAAAATCTTTCCACACATTTCTTTACATTTGCACCGGATCGAATGTTTCATTACGCGGAAAATCCCCCACATTCCCGATTCCACATCCCATCCAAAACTTCCTGAACGATATAGATAATCCCCCGGACATGATGCTCCGTCTTTCAATTCCATATCAAACCGATTCCCGATACTGATTCCCCCTTGCAGCGGAATTTCTCTGGAGAAGGCATCCTTTGGCTGTTCCCTCCACAAATGTCCATGAATTGTCAGCGATACATTTCTCGGTTTATCCGCCGGCATCATCGTTCGGAAAATCACACGATCTCCGGAATAAGCTTTCCATACAGGTGTTGCCGGATCTCCATGCACCTTGCTGCTGAATATTTTCCACACACGTTTATCCCTGGACAATCGGTTGGCAAACCGTTCCGACCGATAATTGTAACCTTTTTCTCCTGTGTCTTCTGCATCAACCGGCTCCTCGCTATCTGCCGCCGCAGTTTGAATCAGATTCCCTTTTTCATCCAGAAGCCTGATTCCATTCTGAATAAACAATACAAATTCCCGAAAACTTTCCATTCCCGGTGCTGTTATTACCGCCTGCTCTGCAAATGGATTCTTTCTTTTTGTGAAATTTTCATACCACTGCGCACCTGCCGGTTCTACAATGACTGCCCCGAATAATCCATGATATCTATGATTCCGCATATCCCCGAATGATTGCAATATACAGGAACCGTACTCACGGTCCGCTTTCCACAAGTACCGCTTGCTCTCACCAATGCCAACCGTCTGTTCCTTATGATTATACCCCACATTGATTCCCGAGTCACAGATGGGATCATATTGCAGAAACTGCGGATTTAATGAAACCCTGCTTGATGGTTTATGCCGCAAATCAAGCGGTACTTTCGGATAATCAAAATAAGGCACCGGACATTTCCACATATTATGCAAAGTAACTTCCAGCCAGTCTCCCACATTTGCACGCAATATCAAAGGTTTCGGAGTATACTTGCCCGAAAGTACACGTTCCGCATCTTCCAAAGGAACAAAAATCAATCCGTCGGGATCATGATCTCCATACCGGTTATACACCAATTCCGTCTGAATTGCCGCTACTTCATACCGTCTTATCACATCATCCTTCCCAGGACACAACGGAAGCGGCTGAATCATATCTTTTCCTTTGCAGAGTGGTTTCAAACATTTCTGATATTTATCATAAGCCCGAATAATTCCCCATAGTCCAAGCCATATATCATCCGTTCCACCGAAGTAATATAGATAATCTCCGGATTGATATGATTCTTTGATATTTAAATTAAATGCCTCTGAAACTCCAATGGTCTGAGAAGCTGCCAACGGAGATTTCTGATCTGCTACTTCTTTATTCCATGACATTCCTGTGATATTCAATACGTGTTGTTCTTCATGCGCCCCATTTATCAACCGGATCATCAGTTCATCTCCCGGATAGGTTTCCAGAACAGGGGTTGCCGGATCTCCATGCACAAAGGAACTGAAAATATATGCCGGATCACCATCTCTTTTTAATCTCTCCCGCATTGGTTCTGCACGATAATTAATCCCCATTACTCCCGGATCATCATGGGATCCCGGAACTTCCGGTGGATTCAGTGGATCTCCATTCTTATCAAACAAAAATGTAAAATCATGCACAAAAAGCGCAAATTCTCGAAATGATGAACCATCTCTCCTACGAATCACTGCTCGTGTCCCGAAACGCAGTTCTTCTCCACTGCATATATCGTGAAATGTAGCTCCCGCTTCCTCAATGATCAACGCACCAAACATGCCATGCAATTGATGTGCATTCGCAAACAAATGATCATGGAAAAACACGGTTCGTAGTTCTTCGTCTGCAAAGAATCGTTCTACCAATGTTTCATATTTTCTTGCACCCGCAATGTTATTCCATCCATTTGCCGCACCGTCAGAAGTAATCGTATCGAATTTTACCAAATGCACATGATGCCCTACAATATCCGTTCTTGTCTTCAGCTGAAATGCATTTTCCTCCAGAAATTCCGGCAGCAGATTTGTCGTACGCAGCTCAATACAGTCTCCTGCGTTCGCACGTATTACTAGTGGTTCGACTTGTATTTTCTGCTCCTCCACCATTTGAATATAGGATTTCAAACCTCCATAACGCTCCAGTTCTTCTTTTAAAACAAAAAAACGGCCTTCCGGATCATGCCAACCATATTGGTTATACGTAAGTTTCGCTTGTACAAGTGCAATTTCAAATACTTTTATCTTCTCACACTCTTCCGCCGTATGACAAGGACAAGTATCCGTATATAGCGCTCCCGGAACTGCATTTTCCACAAAATTCGCCGCCTCTAAAGGTGTAGGGTATACTATAACATTTCCTTCTGCATCCAATACTCCGCAAGGCGGCTGCCTTGGCGGCATACCTGCCTCTCCGCAAATAAAATTCGGATACCCCGGATGCAGCGCATCTTTCTTTGGCGGCCGTTCCCTATCCTTTAACGGCAAAAGTGTCGGTATCAAAGTTCCGTCCGGAAGTTTTCCACTTCCATCCTCCAACCGATCATGAATTCTCCACAAAGTCCACATTCCTTCGTGGAAATGCGGATACAGATGGCAGTGAAAAATCACATCACCAATGACCCGGTTTCTGCTTCCTGCCCCATACAAAATATCCAGTGTATAGCATTCCTGCGGACTTATCGTAATCGAATCAATAATTGTGGAAACCGGATTGTCTGATTCCAATCTCCATTGGTGATTGTGCAGATGAAACACATGTGTTTCCTTAATTCCTCCATGAATCAAACGAATTTTCGCCGGATCTCCTACATATGCCCGAAGAATCGGCGGCGCCGGGTCCCCATATACCCAGGAACTCATGGAAATCTCTTCACCGGAATCAGTCGGATCATGAGTCAGTGGCATTCGATTTCTCATAGGTTCGGAACGATAACTGATCGCCGTCGTAGAAGATGGCAATCCCGTCCGATGATCTATCGGCGTGTTCCCGTTCTTATCCAAAATCTCCAGTTCATCATGAAAGAATACCGAATATTCGCGAAACGCCGGCCCTCCAGGCGGATAAATATCTGCCATCAACCCGCTTTTAATTTCTTCCCCTGTTTGTGGATGAAACCATTTTGCTTCCGGCGGCTCTACAATCACCGCACCAAAAAGTCCGTGGATATTCGTAGCTTCCTCACTGCTTCTGGAATCCGCCATATCATGAAACAAAAAAACGCCTTCTGTATCGGCATACCAGGTATATACAATCTCCTGATTTGTTGTACTGTCCGGATTAAATCCCGTACTGGTACCATCCGAATCCATTACATCATAGGATAACCCTTGCACATGAATGGACAATCTGCGATCCAATCGGTTTCGAAACCGTACCTTTACAGTATCACCGAGATTCACGCGAAGCACCAGCGGCTGCACTTCCTCGTAAGGCTGTGGTGGCATCTGTTGAAATCTACGAACCGCCTCCTCCTGTATTCTCTGTGAATCTTCTTCCAACACGTACAAAAGTCCATCCGGGTCATAATCTCCATATTTGTTATACACGATTGGAATTTGTATCGCTTCAATTGTAAAATAGCGTGTTTTACATCGGCAAGAATATTGACATAACTCCATTGCTTATTTCCCCTCTTATTTTTTTGTATGATGCCAGGGTCAGAAGGTTATAAACCACGTTGTGCTTGCACATCAGTGGTTTTTGCCTTTATGATCCGACCCGATATGTGGATAAAATTGGGGCATGCGCCACACGATATCCAAATATGGGCAAAATTTTGGGCGTGCGCAGCACGAAACAATTCATTTGGCATCTTTTGTATCAGTATATGCGAAAGTTGACGTTTGGGATTAAATTGAAAAACAATTAAGAAAATTGATGCATTTTTCACAAAGATGTATTATAATGATAGTTAGTGAAAAACTTGTCAGAAAGGGGAAAATCATGGCAAAAATTACAGAAGGCTATATGCCATATCTTGGCTATCAGACATACTATAGAATAGTCGGTGAAAGAAAAAACAATGGAAAGGTACCTTTAATCTGTCTTCACGGCGGACCAGGTTCTACTCACAATTATTATGAGGTATTAGATAACGTTGCAGATGAGGACGATCGTATGATCGTTATGTACGACCAGATCGGTTGTGGTAACTCTTATCTTGACGGGCATCCGGAACTCTGGAACCAGAAAGTCTGGTTAGATGAGCTTGAAGCTTTAAGAAAACATCTTGGATTGGATGAATGTCATATCATCGGACAGTCCTGGGGTGGTATGATGCAGATTGCTTACGCAATCGATTACAAACCACAGGGTGTTAAGAGTTTCATCATTTCAAGCGGTCACCCAAGCAGCTCTCTTTGGGAACGCGAAGGTCTTCGTCGTATTAAGATGATGCCACAGGATATGCAGGATGCAATCAACCATGCGCTCGAAACCGGTGATTTCACAGGTGAAGCTTACGATGCGGCTGTAGCTGAATATATGGACAGATATTGTAACTACTGGCTCGGCGAAGATGCTCCGGAATGTTGCAAGAGACCGAAAAAATCCGGTTCTGAATCTTATGTTGAAGGATGGGGACCAAATGAATTCGCACCTACAGGAACTCTTAGAGACTTCGAGTACATCGACAGACTTGGTGAAATCGAAATTCCTTCACTGATCTGCAGCGGTATTTCAGATCTTTGCTCTCCACTTGTTGCTAAAACAATGGCTGACGGAATTCCAAACTCTAAATGGATCCTTTGGGAGCGTGCAAGACATACTTGCTTCGTAGACAGACACGATGACTACTGCGTAGAACTTATCAAATGGATGAACCAGTATGACTAAATAGAATACTATATAGAGAAATCAGGCGATCGCTTTGCGACCGCCTGATCTGCTGTTATAAAAATTTGCAACCTAAACAGTAATCCAATACCTTTTCATTTGGCATCCATCTACATCTATTATTTTCTCAAAGCTTCCACCATTTGCAAGTATTGTTTTTTCGCTGGCTGCATTTTTAACATCACATGTTACTAATAATTTTTCAATTCCTATTTTCCTTGCATTTTCTATGTTTAAGCGTAACATTTCTTTGGCATATCACTTATATCCCTATCAAGCGTGGATTCCTGTATCTAACAACTGTAATCGACTGGTATAGCCGCTGCATTGTAGGTTGGGAAGTTGATGATACCCTGGATACCAGAATGGTTATCAATGCATTGAAAAAAGCGTTTAAAACATCAAAACCAGTTATCCTGAATTCCGATCAGGAATGTCAGTTTACGAGCAATGAATATATGAATTTCCTCAAGGAGAACCAGATTCGTCAGAACATGGATGAAAAAAGCCGTTGGCGGATAACATTATGAATGAAAGATGGTTTCGCAGTTTTAAGCACGAGGAAGCATATCTGACTCAGTATGCCAATATCCGTGAAGCACGGAAAGCGATTGGGAAATACATTCATACCTACAATTTTGAACGTTTTCACTCTGCTATTAGCAATCAAACTCCGAAAATATCTCCTTTACAAATATTCATCAAGTTTATACTCAAATTAAGCTCTAATTTTGTAATTTAATTTTACATATTCTAATTGCTTTATAAACAACAAACGGAATTACTCCTATCGCTCCAACGAATGCAAAAAATGGAAATGTTATAATCGCCAATAATATTTTAGGTGCCATTGATGTAAACCATCTTTTTGCTATAGCTTTGTAAAAAATTATACCTGTTGCTATTCCAGAAAAAAGCCATCCACATAAAATAACACCTTTAGTAATACCCATCGGTTCTGACACTGTCATATTTTTACTATGTAAAAGTGCAAGAAATTCAGGATCTTGAAGTTGATTGCTTTCATTAATTGCAAAGAAGCAACCTAATATACAACCTATGACTATGAATACACCAATAAAGTACAATTGCCTTAATTCTTTTTTCATAATGCATCTCCTACAAAAAGCTTTTAAGCCCTATTAAAATAAGTATGAAACCTATCAGAGGAATAGGTGTAGAGTAGGTTAGAGGGCTTCTGCCCTCTTTCCCCTCATCAAACCGTGCATGAGGTTCTCCCTCACACGGCTTTC
>JAJBSL010000001.1 GCA_020540725.1 Lachnospiraceae bacterium EP-SM-12S-S03 | reverse complement strand
GAAAGCCGTGTGAGGGAGAACCTCATGCACGGTTTGATGAGGGGAAAGAGGGCAGAAGCCCTCTAACCTACTCTACATTTAGGAAAGGAGACGAAATTGGATAGTACATTTGAGAAGAGAAAGAAAGTGATTTATGATTTTATCTGTGATGATTTCTACGTGCCGATGAAGCTGAAGGAACTTGCAATCATGCTGCAGGTGCCGAAGGAGGCAAGAGGAGATTTGAAGAAGGTACTGGAGTCTCTGGAAGCTGATGGGAAGATCAGAGTCACACAGAAGGGGAAATATGTGAAAGGTGAGGCGAAGACCATCACCGGAGTTTACCAGGCGCATCCGAGAGGTTTTGGATTTGTTGTTTTGGAAAACGATACAGAGGATATTTTCATTTCCGAGGATGACAGAAATGGTGCGTTTCACGGAGATAGTGTGGAAGTTGTGTTGAAGCCTTCCGCAGAAGGGAAACGCAGAGAAGGAAAGGTTATGAAGATATTGTCCCACGGGACAACGAGGCTTGTAGGATATTTTCAAAGAAATAAGAATTTTGGATTTGTTCTGCCGGATAATTCCAGATTTATCAAAGATATTTTTGTCCCGTTGGAACGCTCCAAGGGAGCGGTGACAGGACATAAGGTTGTGGTGGAGCTTACTTCCTATGGTGGAGAGAATAAGAAGCCAGAGGGGAAAGTGGTGGAGATCATCGGGCATGTCAATGATCCGGGAACGGATATCATGTCGATTGTCAAAGGCTATGAACTTCCTGTGGAATTTCCGGAGAAAGTATTAAATCAGGCGGCCCGGTGCGGCGATTCCATTATTCCGGCAGACATAGCGGGAAGAAAGGATATACGAAGCTGGCAGACGGTAACCATCGACGGAGAAGATGCAAAGGATCTGGATGATGCTATCTCGATTACAAGAGATGGAGAAAACTATATTCTTGGCGTCCACATTGCGGATGTGACAAACTATGTGCAGGAAAGAAGCGCTCTTGACAGAGAAGCGTATGAACGTGGAACAAGCGTATATCTTGTGGATCGTGTGATACCGATGCTGCCGCATGCGCTTTCCAATGGAATCTGTTCTTTGAACGCAGGTGTGGACAGATTGGCATTGAGCTGTATCATGACTGTAAATCCGAAAGGAGAGATTGTGGATCATGAGATCGCGGAATCTGTCATTTGTGTAGATGAAAGAATGAGTTACACAAGTGTGAAAAAGATTCTGGAAGAACAAGATCCGAAGGAATGTGAGAGATATCGTGAGTTTGTGCCGATGTTTGAATTGATGGAGGAACTGGCCGGAATTCTAAGGGCAAGACGTAAAAAACGTGGTTCCATCGATTTTGATTTTCCGGAGACGAAGATGATACTGGATACGGATGGGCATCCGATTGATATAAAACCTTATGACAGAAACGTTGCAACGAAAATCATTGAAGACTTCATGCTTGCTGCCAATGAGACGGTGGCAGAAGACTATTTCTGGCAGGAGATACCGTTTGTGTATCGTACGCATGAAGCACCGGATGAGGAAAAGATGAAGAAGCTTGCAACTTTCATTAATAATTTCGGACATTCAATTCACATTGCCAATAATCAGGTAAGACCGAAAGAGGTACAGAAGCTCCTTGCAAAAGTGGAGGGAACTCCGGAAGAGACTATGATCAGCAGGCTTGCACTGCGCTCTATGAAACAGGCGAAATATACACCGGAGAATACAGGGCATTTTGGACTTGCTGCACCATATTATTGCCATTTTACATCACCGATTCGCCGCTATCCGGATTTACAGATTCACCGGATCATCAAGGAAAATCTGCGGGGACGTATGAATGAGGACAGAAGAAGCCATTATACTGCGATTTTGGAGAAAGTGGCAAAGCAGTCCAGTGAGAGGGAACGGAGAGCTGAAGAAGCGGAACGAGAGACTGTGAAGCTTAAGAAAGTGGAATATATGGAAGAACGATTGGGAGAAACGTTTGATGGAGTGATATCCAGTATTACCAAATGGGGAGTGTATGTGGAACTTCCGAATACGATTGAAGGTCTGGTGCATGTGACAAATATGTATGATGATCACTATGATTATTATGAAGAACGGTATGAAATGGTAGGAGAACATACCGGGAAGGTCTATAAACTTGGTCAGTCAGTGGCAGTGAGAGCCATTGGTGTGGATCACTTACAGAGAACCATTGATTTTGAGTTCGTTTTGCAGTAAGTTTCAAATGATTATAACCATAAAAGAGGAGAAATCAGTATGGGAAAGACAGATGTGAAATTAATTGCCAATAACAAGAAGGCATATCATGACTTTTTTATCCTCGATACCTATGAAGCGGGCATTGCGCTTCATGGGACCGAGGTGAAGTCTTTGCGCATGGGGAAATGCAGTATCAAAGAGTCATTTATCCGAATCGAGAACGGAGAAATGTTTATCTACGGAATGCATATTAGTCCTTATGAGAAAGGAAATATATTTAACAAAGATCCTCTTCGTGTGAGAAAACTTTTACTCCATAAGTCAGAAATCCATAAACTTATGGGAAAAACACAGGAAAAAGGAATGTCCATTGTACCTTTGAAAGTATATTTGAAGGGAAGCCTTGTGAAAGTAGAAATCGGACTTGCAAAAGGTAAGAAACTATATGATAAGCGCGAAGATATTGCAAAGAAAGATCAGAAGAGAGAGGCGGCAAGAGAATTTAAAATCCGCAATTTCGGTTAGGAGAATACTATGGTACCAACAACAAAAAAAGAACTGTCAAAACTTGTGACAGAAACAACAGTAGAGATGTATGAGGAACTGACACCTCAGCTTGTACAGCTTATTGATCAGACCAAGCATAACGAAGCTCTGACAGAAGCACAGAAACAAGATGAGATTGCATTGCATATGATGGGGTATGTAAAATCATGTACCAATGAAATCATCATTGAAGTATTATCGGAAATACTCGGTCTTGAATAGACAGGAAAATGTTTTGATGAAATAGCCCTTGACAATATTTTACCGTGAAACGTATAATAATATTGAGTCTGCAAACCATAACAACACTGAAGCATCAGGGCTTGTACTGGTTTCGACGGGGGTTTTGAAGTTTGGGAAGCCATCCGCGGGACGGGACCGCGTAACAATCCGTAATTAAATATAAACGCAGACGAAAATTTAGCGTACGCTGCCTAGTGGCAGCAGTCGGCCTTAAGTCACCCGCTGCTTAAGAGTCCGGCTTCGACCTTGCGGGGCACTTCGTTTCCAAAGCTTTGAGGGAATGGAAGAATTTATGAAGCTACTAAAGCCGGAAGCCCGTCATTAGGCGGCCGGCCAAGGGAATGTAAAAATGATGACTGTGATGGGAGATGCCTGAATGGACGGGCTTTCGGACAGGGGTTCGATTCCCCTCAGGTCCACTGAAAGAAGATTGCGGTAACGCAATCTTTTTTTGATATAGGAAATTCCTTCGGAATCCTATATCAAAAAAACACTTCGTGTGGGGATACGCAGCTCGCGGCAAGGAATCTATAAAAATAGGTTTATAGATTTTTCCAATAAGTGTATCGGATTTATCAATTGGACATGACTAATCAGTTTCTCTATAATAATTCCATGGTTACCCAAAGCGGACGCTTTATTGAAAGAGTTTGCTTTGGGTAATGAAAGCAAAACAAATGCGTGCGCTTTATCAAAAAGGAGGAAAAGAAATGAAAAAGAAACTTGTTAGTTTGTTGCTTTGTGCAGCGCTGGCAGTAGGTGCTCTTGCAGGATGCGGTTCATCTGATCCGGAAGAAGAAGCAAAATCAAAAGCTGCAGCAGAAGGCAAATCAACAACCGCAAAAGGAACCGAAGGTGTTTTTACATATGCAATCGGCGGTGATACGGGGAATACACTGAATCCGCTTACAGCAGATGACAGATTTGGATTGATGGCTTGTCATCTTCTGTACTCTCCGCTTTATTATATTTATCCAGACGGAACGACAGAGTATATTCTTGCAGAAAGTATGGAAGCATCAGATGACGGACTTACATATACAATGAAGTTGAAATCAGGTTTGAAATGGAGTGACGGGGAACCACTTACAGCAGATGATGTTGTATTCACATATGACTCCATCAATGCAGAGAATCAGAATTTATATATTGACGGACAGCCGATCAAAGCAGAAAAGGTAGATGATCTTACTGTGAAATTTACACTTCCTTCTGTAAGTGCAAGTGTAACAGAGATTCTTACTTCAGAAGCAAGTATTCTTCCAAAACATATTTTTGAAGGAAAGAATACATTTGACATTAATATGTTGGAAGAAGAAGTGGTAGGAGCAGGTCCTTATACATTAGAGGAATATAAAACAGGACAGTACCTGAAATTTAAGAAGAATCCAAATTATGCAAACGGGGAAGCTTCTATCGATACAGTGGTGTTCCGTGTAATTGAGAAAGATGATACGGCTACATTGGCATTGCAGAACGGGGAAGTGGATGCATGGATCGGCCTTCCGGATCTGTTGGAGCCATTTCAGGATAACGACAATTTCAATATTACAAACTACAGTGAAGGACGCGTTGCTTACATGCGTTTGAATCCAATGGCAGAAAGTATGAAAGATAAGAACTATAGAGAAGGTATCCTCTATGCGTTGAACCGAAAAGACATTATGCTTGCAGGATATAGCGACGAGGAATTCTTTGAACTTGGATATTCCTTCCTGCCTTATACAAATGCTTTCTATACAGAAGATGTCGAAAAGTGGGATCAGGATGTAAAGAAGGCCAAAGAGCTTACAGCAAATGGTGCGAAGAACTTAAAAATCTGTTATGTAGAAGAAGATACGGTACAGACAAATCAGGCGCTTACAATTCAGGCACAATTAAAAGAAATTGGTATTACGGTAGAACTTGCAGGAATGAACCAGGCTGCGTACATGAAAGCGGCATATGATCTTAACAATACAGAGTATGATATGTTCCTTGGCGGATATGTAATGGGCGTAGATCCGGATATGTACTCTATGCTGTTCTCAACTCAGAAAGATGATATGATGAATTATCATAACAGTGAGATTGACGAGCTGTTTGCAAAAGGAAATGCAACATTGGATAAGGCAGAAAGAGAGAAAATCTATGCAGAAGTGCAGAAGAAAGTCTCAGAAGAAGCACTTTTCTACCCATTTGGAACAAACTTACGTACACTTGTTACGAGTGCCCGCGTAGACGGTATTGAAGATGCAGGGCTTGTGCCGGTTTACACATTTGGAGATATGTCAAAATTAAAATTGAAATAATGGTTAAAAAGTAAAATTGAAATGAGGTAGGCAGTAATAAGAAGGGAAGCGAGTCGTCTGCTTCCCTTCTTCATTTTGTTACTTCCATGAAAATGAAGGAGAAAAAAGATGCTAAAATACATTGGAAAACGAATTCTGCAGGCAGTTCCGCTGTTAATTCTGATTACGATCATTTGTTTTGGCCTAATCAATCTCGCTCCCTATGATGCGATTGATTCCATCACCACACCGGATATGACAAAGGCAGAAGTCGAAGCAAAAAGAGAAGCATATGGTCTGAATGACCCGGTCATTGTCCAGTACGGGCGATGGGTCGGCAATATTCTTCAGGGGAATTTTGGCTATTCCCTGCTCTCTCATACAAGTATTAAATATGATTTGAAAATACGTATTCCGGCAACGATCCAGCTTGTGTTACCGGCTTATTTGACGGCATATTTTCTGTCCATTATTTTAGGACTTGCAGCCGGAAGTCATAAGAATAAATGGCAGGATAAGCTGATTGACGGACTTTGTTCTGTTGGAATTTCCATGCCGACATTCTGGTTTGCCATGATTCTGATATATTTGCTTGGATACAAATTTAAAATCTTTCCGATTATGGGCATGCATACAATCGGTTTGGAAAATTCTTTTGCGGATTATATGAAACATTTTGCAATGCCTTATATTGCGCTGACCATCGGATTTCTTCCGGATCTCACCCGTTATGTGCGTGGTTCCACAATCAGCCAACTGAAAGAAGATTATGTAATTGTGCAGCAGGCGTTCGGTGCAAAGAAAGCGGAAATTCTTTTGAAGCATGTAGGAAAGAATGTTCTGATCCCACTTGTGACAAAACTTGGAATGGCGCTGCCGATGCTTGTAACCGGAGCTGTGATTACAGAGACCATCTTCTCCTGGCCGGGAATCGGACCGTATTTTGTAAAAGCGGTACAGGCAATGGATTATCCAATTGTTATGAGCGTGCTTGTGCTCTCCGGAACACTTGTTATTTTAGGAAATCTGCTTTCTGACATTCTTTATTGTCTTGTAGATCCACGTATCAAATCCATGAAGTAGGAGGTGAGGGTATGAAGAAGAAAAATCGAAGACTGGAAAATGTGATTTATGAGTTTAAACATAATAAGCAGGCGATTTTCGCAGCAGTTTATCTGATCGCTATCATTCTCGTCAGCATATTTGTTGTATTTATCAATGTAGATCCGGATGCAATTGATGTGGCGCATAAGCTGCAGGGACCTTCTGCCGCTCATTGGTTTGGAACGGATGAAATGGGAAGAGACTATTTGATGCGTGTACTTTACGGAGGAAGAGTGTCGCTTGTTGTAGGAGTTCTGGCAATGTTGACTTCCATTATTATAGGAATTGCAGTCGGAACAATTGCGGGATATTTTGGAGGAATTATTGACAGTATTCTAATGCGTGCTGTAGACGTATTTTCTTCCATTCCATGGATTATTATGGTTACAGTAGTTGGGCTCTTGTTTAAACGGGGGATCACATCTATTATTATCGTAATTGGCTTATTTAGCTGGATGGAAATAGCAAGGCTTGTGCGTTCGGAAGTGCTTTCTGCAAAAGAAAGAGAATATGTGCAATATGCAAAGTTTATCGGCGTTAATTCTTTTGAAATTATGCTAAAGCATGTGCTCCCATCTGTATTTCCTACCATTATTACAGCGGCGACAGCAGCAATTGCCAGTGCCATTATGGTGGAAAGTTCGCTTAGTTTCCTTGGGCTTGGAGTTGCGGCTCCAATGTCAAGTTGGGGAAGTCTTTTACAGAGTTCACAGCAGTATCTACAGAAAGCACCTTATATGGCAGTGCTTCCGGGTGTTTTGATCATTCTTACAGTGTATTCTTTTAATAAACTTGGTGATGTGCTCAGAGTGTTTGTAGAACCTAAGATAACGGCAGGTGAGAAAAATGAGTAAAAATATATTAGAAATCAATAATTTAAAAACAGTTTTCAAAAGTCGCGGACAGGAAGTCCAGGCAGTGCGTGGAGTTAGTTTTTCTGTAGGAGAAAGTGAAATTGTTGGACTCGTGGGAGAATCCGGGAGCGGGAAATCCGTAACAATGAAGGCGGTATTAGGTATTCTCCCGGAGAATGCGGAAATCTCAAGCGATAGTATGAAGCTGAATGGAACGGAGCTTTCTGGTCTGAGCGAGGAAGAATACCGGAAGCTGCGAGGAAAAGATATGACGATGATTTTCCAGGATCCGATGACAGCGCTTAATCCCCTTCTAAAAGTGGGAAAACAGCTTGAGGAAGTCATTTTAAGACATAGCAAATGTAGTAAAGAAGAGGCAAAGAAAAAGGCAGTTGAGATGCTTGGGAAGGTTGGGATCCCAACGCCGGAACAACGTGTAAAACAGTATCCGCATGAATTTTCGGGTGGAATGCGTCAGAGAGTTCTGATTGCAATGGCGCTTGCATGTGAGCCGAAGCTTCTGATCGCAGATGAGCCGACTACGGCATTGGATGTAACAATTCAGGCTCAGATTCTTGATCTTCTGAAGGAACTGAAGGAGGAATATCAGACATCGATTGTATTGATTACGCATGATATGGGTGTTGTGGCAACGGTCTGCAGCAAAATTGCAATTATTTATGGTGGATTGATCATGGAAACAGGAACGGCTGATGAGATTTTTTACAATCCGAAACATCCATATACGAAAGCGCTTTTAAGAGCAATTCCGTCTCTTGATCTGAAAGAGGGAGAGAGATTACAGTCTATCGAAGGACTTCCTCCATCACTCATTGACCCGCCAAAGGGCTGCCCGTTTGCTGAACGGTGCGAGTATGCAAATGAGAAATGCAAAAATGAGATGCCAAAGTACCATCAGTTTAGCGAAACACATCGTTCTATGTGCTTTTTGAATGCGCAGGAGTAGGAGGAAAGAATATGAATCAAGAAATATTGATCGCAGCAGAGAATTTAAAAAAATACTTTCCTGTCAAAAAGTTCCTAGGAGGAAAGACGCAGTATGTAAAAGCGGTAGACGGTGTAACACTGAACATTTACAAAGGCGAAACTTTTGGTCTTGTGGGAGAATCTGGATGTGGGAAATCTACGTTAGGAAGAACGTTAATCCGCATGTATGATGTGACAGGTGGGAAATTGAGTTACAAAGGAAGAGATATCACGAATGCAAAACCGGCGGAGATGAAAGAATTTCAGAACAAAATGCAGATTATTTTCCAGGATCCGTATTCCGCATTGAATCCGTTTTGGAATGTGGAAGAAATCTTAAATGAACCATTAAAACAGATTGGAATGCCGGAAGCAGAGCGCAGAGAGCGCATGGAGTATCTCTTGAATAAAGTGGGAATGAAGCAGGAGGATTTAATAAAATTTCCATATGAATTTTCGGGAGGACAACGTCAGAGAATCGGAATTGCGAGGGCGCTTACGGTGAATCCGGAATTTATCATGTGTGACGAGCCAATTGCGGCACTGGATGTTTCAATTCAGGCTCAGGTTGTAAACATGCTTGAGGATCTACAGAATGAATTTGGACTGACATATCTTTTTGCAGCCCATGATCTTTCCATGGTACGCTATATCAGTACAAGAATCGGTGTTATGTATTTGGGAAATCTTGTGGAAGTAACAACAAGTAATGAACTTTATGAGAGACCATTACATCCGTATACTCAGGCGCTATTGTCAGCAATCCCTGTGGCGGACCCGCACAAAGCAAGAGAACGTCAGAGAATGAAATTGCAAGGGGAGCTTCCGAGTCCTTTGAATGTTCCTCAGGGTTGTCATTTTTCACCAAGGTGTCCTTATGCGACAGAAGAGTGTAAAAAAACTTGTCCAAGTCTGAGAGAACTAGAAAGCGGGCACTTTGTGGCATGCCATATGGCGGAAAAAATCAACTAAATATATGAAATGTAGAGCCCTGGTCTATGATGAACCGGGGCTTTTACAATTGCCGAAGAAAAAGGAACATGGTATAATGGGACGAAGCGCACAATATACCATTGCGTATCTGCCGGAGTCACCGTGACTACTTGGCGGTCATGGTACAAAAATGAAATTTAGAGAGAGGAAAACTGCTTGAAATGAAAAATATCTTTTTGATCGGTTTTATGGGGACGGGGAAAAGCACTGTGGCCCGGTGTATGAGAGAGAAATTTCATATGGAAATCATAGAAATGGACGAGCTGATTGCGGAGCGTGAAGGCATGAGCATTCCGGAAATTTTTGGAAAATACGGGGAAGAATATTTTCGTGATCTTGAGACAAAGTTTCTCGTTGAGATACAGGAGAAAGATAATTTTGTTGTTTCCTGTGGGGGAGGAATCGTTTTGCGGCAACAGAATATCAAGGAAATGAAGAAAAACGGAAATATTGTACTTCTCACTGCGAGTCCGGAGACCATTTTAGAAAGAGTGAAATATGATAACAAACGTCCGCTTCTGCGAGGAAAGAAAAATGTGGAAGCAATCCGGGAAATGATGGAGGCGCGCCGGGAAAGTTACGAAGGTGCGGCAGATATTACAATCCATATTGATAGAAAAGGAGCTGCAAGAATCTGCAAAGAGATTAGAAAAAAGTTGAAAAGGTTGGAGAATGAGTGATGAAAAAGAAGATTATTTTAGCTTCCGGTTCGCCGAGAAGAAGAGAAATTATGGAGCAGGCAGGGTATACGTTTGAGATTAAGGTAAGCCAGAAAGAAGAGATTTATCATAGTACAGCGCCGGATGAGGTTGTAAAAGAACTTTCACTTTTGAAAGCAGAAGATATCGCAAAGAATATAGGGCGGGAAAATGTTGTTATCATAGGTGCGGATACGGTGGTTGCCCATAAAGGAAAGATCCTGGGGAAACCGAAAGACGATGGAGACGCATTTTCCATGATTCAAGGGATACAAGGAGATGTGCACTTTGTATACACGGGTATAACAATTCTTTCTTTTGATGAAAATGGAAATAAGACGATTGTGAACGAAGCAATTGGAACAAAGGTATTTGTGGATTCTATGACAGAAGAAGAGATCCAGGCATATCTTGCAACGGGAGAACATCGGGATAAAGCAGGAAGCTACGCCATTCAGGGAAAATTTGCACCGTATATTGAGAAGATAGAGGGAGATTACTACAATGTTGTGGGACTTCCGATTTCATATATTCGAAAGACATTAAAAAATTTGCAGTAGCAGGAAGGATACAGATGATAAAAGCATTACTATTTGATATGGACGGACTTCTTTTGGATTCAGAAAGAGTGGTACAGCATTCCTGGAATGTGGCGGGAAGGCTTCTTGGGTATGGAGAGGTAGGAGAACATATTTATCACACACTCGGCATGAATGTAAAAGGGAGAATGGAATATTTTAAAAAGACGTTAGGGGAAGAATTTACTTTTGAAGAGTTTCAGACACTTTCCAGAAAAGCATTTTTTGAAGTGGCAGAGAATGAGGGAATTCCGCTAAAGAGGGGAGCAAAAGAACTGATATTTTATGCAAAACAGATGGGATATAAAGTGGGGCTTGTAACGTCTTCAAGAAGAGAATACGCAGTGGACATTTTGACAAAAGCAGAGATTTTCCAATATTTTGATGGGTGTATGTTCGGAGATATGGTGACGAAATCAAAGCCGGATCCGGAGATATACAGGAAAAGTGCCGAGATGCTTGGTATCGCGCCAGAATATTGTATTGCTTTTGAAGATGCACCGGCAGGAGTGAAATCTGCAACAACAGCAGGCATTGATGTGATTATGGTTCCGGACTTAGTGGAGCCGGATGAAGAGACAAGAATGCGTGCGTGGAAAGTGCTGCATTCGTTGGATGAGGCGATTGCGATTCTACGGATGGAAGCGAGAGGATAAAATCTTTGGAAGAACGTAGGAATGCTAAGAGAGAAAATCCACCCAGTCCGTCAAGACTTTGGGTGGATTTCCTATGTGCTAAAGTTTTAGTGCAATTTGAAACGTTTTTGATAATATAAAATTCTACTTTGCCTCCCAACGCCCGGAAGCTCCACAAGGAAGTACCAATCCGTTAGAAGATACCGGAAGTCCGATTTCCTGAGAATCTACAGTACCATTCCATTTTTTCAGTTCTGTTGCCAACATATAAGTAAGCACCGCAGGAGCAAGTCCTGTCGTGTAAGAATTGATGAGGAAGAAAAGCGGTTCGTCGGAGAGGATCTGTGTACACAGTTTTACCAGAGGATGAATCGCATCTTCTATTTTCCAGATTTCACCCTTTGGTCCGCGTCCGTAAGACGGTGGGTCCATGATGATGGCATCGTAGTGATTGCCTCTTCGAATCTCTCGTTCCACAAATTTTACGCAATCATCTACAAGCCAGCGAATCGGTGCATCTGCGAGCCCGGATGAAACTGCATTTTCTTTTGCCCATGCAACCATACCTTTGGAAGCATCAACGTGTGTAACATTAGCTCCGGCAGCCGCAGCCGCGAGAGTGGCGCCTCCGGTATAGGCAAATAAATTGAGAACTTTGATTGGACGCCCTGCTTTTTTGATTTTTTCGGAAAACCAATCCCAGTTGGTTGCCTGTTCCGGGAAGAGCCCGGTATGCTTAAAACTAAACGGTTTTAAGTTGAAAGTCAGATTTTTATAGTGAATCTGCCACTGCTCCGGGAGGTCGAAAAATTCCCATTCGCCCCCACCTTTTTTACTGCGGTGATAGTGTCCGTTCATTTTCTTCCATCCTTTGTGAGTCTTTGGCGTATCCCAAATCACTTGTGGGTCGGGACGAACCAAAAGGTAATCACCCCAACGTTCTAATTTTTCTCCTTTTGAGGAGTCTATTACTTCATAATCTTTCCAGCCATCTGCTATCCACATATATATTACCTCATAACTATCTGTATTTTCTATACTATTATAGGTTAGAAGGGGAGGAAAGTAAAGAAAAAGCGGAACAGTAAATGGAAAAACGATTTATTTAAACATTACTGAAAGAGGAAAGAAGAAGATAAATATAAAAGAAGAAAGAAAATTATGCATTATGCACTAAAAATAATAATTAAAATGTTAATATTATGCATATTGACAAACATAAAAAGTTGTATTATTATCAAGTTACAAGAAAAAAATAAAGAGATTTATTTTTTTTACACAATTGGAAAAACGTTTTACCAAAAAGAAAAGGAGGATAAGAATGAAAAACACGATGAAAAAAGCTGTTGCAATTTTTATGGCAGCAACAATGACAATGGGAATGCTAGCGGGGTGCGGAAGCAGCAGTGAAAAACAAAAGGAGAATGATGGAAACAAGCAGGAAACGGAAGACAATGGAAAAATAAAAATTGCATTTGTTCCACAGTTAATCGGAATTCCATATTTTACAGCGATGGAAAAAGGCGGTCAACAGGCGGCAGAAGATTTAGGGGTAGAATTCCTTTATACAGGAGCTACCCAGGCAAGTGCCACAGAGCAGGTAAAAATTATGGACAGTTTAATTAAACAGGGTGTGGATGCAATGTCGCTTTCTGTTTTAGACAGTTCTTCTACAAACCCATATATCGAGAAGGCACAGGAAGCAGGTATTCCTGTTTACACGAGTGACTCAGACGCTCCAGATAGTACACGTGAGTTTTATGTAGCACAGGCAACAGATGAAGCATTAGGAAGAACATTGATGGATCGGTTGGCAGCTCAAATTGATGAAAAAGGTCAGATCGGAATTGTTTCAGGAGAATCAACAGCTACTAACTTAAATACATGGATTTCTTTCATGGAGAAACAGCAAAAGGAAAAATATCCGAATATTGAAATTGTAGATATCAGATATACACAAGGCGGAAGTAGTGAACAGGCTTTAAAACAGGCACAAGAATTGATGACAAGATATCCTGATTTAAAAGGTCTTGTAGCTGTTGCCTCTTCAACAATTCCTGGAGTAGCACAGGCTGTACAACAGGAGGGAAAAGCCGGAAAAGTAAAAGTAATCGGCTATGGTTCTCCTGCTACTGTAAAACCATTCATTGAACAAGGAGTTATGGAGGAATCTATTTTATGGGATGCTCAAGAGTTAGGATATCTGACTGTATGGGCCGGGAAAATGGTAGCAGAGGGCAAAGAATTTGAGGAAGTTAATGAAATCAAAGGAATATCAAATCCGGTAACATGGGATGCAGAAAATAAAATATTACTTCTCGGTGATCCGTTGATTATTACAAAAGATAATGTTAACGATTTTGACTTCTAGGATTGAGTGAAAAGGGGAGGACGAATCGTATGGTTCGACTCCCTTTTGTGGAGGGAGATGATTTTTTGACAGAAGAGATTATTTTAAGAGCAGAATCTATAAGTAAGTCTTTTGGAGGCGTTAAGGCACTTCAAAATGTAAGTTTTTCTCTGAAAAAAGGAGAGGTTTTATCTGTAATAGGTGAAAATGGAGCCGGGAAATCTACGTTGATGAAGATTATTGCGGGGGCTCTGAAAAATGATAAAGGAGACCTTTATTTTGAGGGGAGAAAATTACAGCTACATTCACCCCTTGATGCCGTAAAGCATGGAATATCGATTGTATATCAGGAACCTAATATTTTTGCGGATATGTCTGTTCTTGAAAATATTTTTATGGGAAACGAAGTGGTTAGCCGTAACAAGACGATTATGTGGACAAGGATGTATGAAGAGGCTAGGGAAGCATTGAAGTTGGTTGGGTTGTCGGAAGATATTCTTCATCTTACAATGAGTGAATTATCGATTGGAAACCAACAGCTCGTTTTAATTGCAAGAGGAATATATAAGAAATGTAAGATTCTGATTTTAGATGAGCCGACTTCTATTTTAAGCCATAATGAATCGGAAAAATTATTTGAAATCATAGCGGATTTAAAAAAACGTGGCGTAAGTATTATGTACATCAGCCATAGAATTCCGGAGATCTTGAGAATCTCAGACGATATTATTGTTTTGAGAGATGGCTGTCTTACCGGAACACTTCTTCCACAGGAGGTAAGCGAGGAGACGATCATTCAGGCAATGTCGGGTCGAAAGATAAATATGAGTGTTTATGAGCCTCATGATCAAGGGGAAAAACCAATACTGGAAGTGAAGAATATTTCTTATGAGAATACATATCAGGATATTTCTTTTTCAGTAAAACCAGGGCAGATTTTGGGAATGTATGGACTTGTTGGTGCGGGACGTTCAGAGATAGCGAGAGCTATTTTTGGAGAAACGAATGCTCAGAGCGGACAAATATTATTTGAAGGAAAAGACATTACGCGAGATGGAATTAATAAAGCCATTGAGAACAGAATTTTTTACGTACCGGAGGATAGAGGTGCACAAGGATTATTTGATATTCATCCGGTCAGAGATAATATGAGCGTGTCCTTTTTGGACAATCTCTCCAATAAGTTTGGAATGATCGATAAGAAAAAAGAAAAGAAAACGGTACAGGATAATATAGAGAAATATAGTATTAAGACACCAAATCAGAATATCAGTGTCAATAGTCTGAGTGGGGGAGGTCAACAGAAGGTCTTGATATGCAGATGGTTGCTTGAAGAGCCGAAAGTATTAATTCTTGATGAACCTACACGAGGCATTGATGTTATGACAAAGGCAGAAATTCACAAATATGTAATTGAACTTGCAAAGTCAGGCGTGGCAGTCATTGTTATTTCTTCGGATTTACCAGAGGTTATGGAACTGAGTGATAATATTATTACCCTTTATAAAGGGGAAATTACTGCCAGATTTGATAGAGAAACAGTGACAGAAGAAGATATCTTGAAAAATGCATTGAATCTGAATGCGGAATAGGAGGAAAGTATGAGTATAAAAGAGGCGGTTTATACATGGATTGACAAGAATCAGGATGAAGTAGTAACACTTCTTCAGAAGTTAATTAAAGAGCCAAGTGTGAATCCATATTTTGATGAAGAAAAAGATTATATGCAGGAAGGAAGGGCACAAGAAGTCTTAAAAGAATATCTGGAAGAAATGGGGATGGAGGCAGAATATTCTTATCCGAATGCACAAGAACTTTCAAAATATGAAGGAAAGCCGGGATATTATGCGGATCATACATTTGAAGACAGGCCAAATCTCTTTGCAAAGTTAAAAGGAACCGGTGGTGGAAAATCTATGATGATGTCTGGACACATAGATGTAGTACAAAGAGGAAGCAAATGGACAAAAGATCCGTTTGGGGCAGAAATTGTGGATCATAAATTGTATGGGCGAGGCGCAGTAGATATGAAAGGCGGAATTGCTGCGATGACAGTAGCTCTAAAGGCAATCAAAGCAAGTGGAATCCGGTTAAAAGGAGACGCAATGATAGGAACTGTTGTAGATGAAGAGGCGGGAGGAATGGGAACATTGGCCTTGGTTGCAAAAGGGTATCGGGCGGATGGATGTCTGATAACAGAGCCTACACATTTAAATATTGCACCGCTTTGTAGAGGAATTCTATGGGGGAAACTTACAATCGAAGGAAGGGCCGGACATATTGAACTGAAGCAGGGAGATTTCCGGACCGGAGGAGCTGTGGATGCAATTGATAAGGCATCTCTTTATTTAGAACATTTTAGAAGACTAAATAAAGAATGGTCAGTGAGAAAGGAACATAAGTATCTTCCGATTCCGTGTCAGATTCACATCGCGCAGTTTGAAGCGGGAGAATACCCGACGACGTTTGCAAATAGAGCGGTATTGACCTTTAATGCACAATATTTGCCGTCAGAGAAAGACGAAAATGGTCTTGGATCAAAGGTTAAAAAGGAAATCGAAGATTATGTAAAAGCGGTAGCGATGACAGATCCATGGCTCAAAGATAATGTACCGGAAATTGAATGGTTGATTGATGCAGATTGCGGAGAAACGTTGGATGACCAGCCGTTTTTCCAGACCGTAAGAGATAGTGCTAAGGAAGTAAATCCACTTTCAAAAGTAGAAGGAATTTGCTGTCATACAGATATGGGATGGTTCTGCAATGTGGGAATTCCAACATTAAATATTGGACCTGGAGATCCGAGACTGGCGCATCAAGCAGATGAATATGTAGAAATAGAAGAGCTGGTAATTTGTACAAAGATGATAGCATCTATTTTATTGGATTGGTGTGGAGTCGAAGAAGCATAATAATGGGGGTGAGCTAAGTGTTCAAAAAATATGTTCCAAAACCGGGAAGGAGAGAATATGTCACATTCCTTTTACTGATCGCTGAAATTATTTTGTTTGGAATATTAGCACCAAATTTCTTGACGGTAGATAATATGATTCGAGTCATTCAAAATAATGCTGAGATTGCAATGGTAAGTATTGGAATGACCATTGTGATGCTTCTGGGAGGAATTGACTTATCCGTTGGTTCTGTGATGGGAGTTATCGCAATTGTCATTGGATATATGCTTCAGGCAAAAGTAAATATTTTTATAATTGTAATTACTGCTATTGGAATTGGAATCGCAGTTGGATTTGTAAATGGTTTTTTAGTAGCGAAGTTTAATATTCCGGATATGATTGTAACGATTGCAACTATGAATATTTGGAAAGCTGTGATTTTTGCATTACTTGGTGGAAAATGGCTGACAGGATTGAATCCAAGTTGGGCTGTAGTGTCCAGGGCAAAATTTTTAGGAATTCCGGTATTACTGCTTTTGATCATAGCTGTCTATGCAGTTTTCTATTATTTTCTTATGTATAGAAGATTTGGACGCTATATTTATGCGACAGGATGCAATCCGCAATCAGCGAACTTAAGTGGTATTAATGTAAAGAAAATTAAGTTGATCTCGTATTGCATATCGGGAGGAATTGCGGCAATTGCTGCTATGCTTTACATCGCGAGAATGGGGAGCGTGGAGATGACAATTGGTTCGGATCTTCCAATCGCCTGTATTGCAGCTGTAACAATTGGAGGAACCGGTGCAAAAGGAAACGGAAAGCGTGGAAGTGTAATAGGTACGCTTGCCGGAGTTCTGTTTATCGCCTTTTTGAAAAATGGCATTGTAATACTCGGAATTCCATCATTGTTAGAGAATTGTTTTATTGGTCTTTTAATTGTAATTTCCGTATTGTTTGATGCAGTAACAAGTGGAAAAGTAAGAAAGAAAAATAAGGAGGTAACAGCATGAAAAAGATAGCATTTTCTATTGCGAAGAGCAGAACAAAATTTTTGCTGTTGCTGTTTGTGGTGGAACTTATTGTATTGTCATTAATCAGTCCTTACTTTTTTGATATGAATAATTTGATGCAAGTCACACAGTTTGGGGCATCTTTAACATTGTTATCATTAGGTGAGGCCCTTGTAATGATTGCAGGACGTGACGGAATCGATATTTCAATTGGTTCGACTATGAGTTTGTCAGGGGTATTTTTCGGATTGGCTGTCATGAATGGAGCGGGGATTTTTACTGCTACAATTATTACACTTGTATGTGGAGTTTTACTTGGAGCAATCAATGGAATTTTGGTTGCAGTAGCAAAAGTTCCGGCATTGATTGCAACATTAGGTACTCAATATATATATGGTTCGCTTGCACTTTATTTGACAGGAGGAATTCCAATCAGTGGATTCCCGGATAGCTTCAAAATGTTGTCGTTAGAAAGTACGTTTGGTATACCGAATCAGATTTTATTTGTAGTCGTTCCGGTAACGGTACTTGTCTTTGTTCTTGTATATAAGATGAAGTTCGGACGCCGTGTCTATTTGATGGGAACAAATTTTGAAGCAGCAAAATATACAGGAATTAAAGAGAAGAAAGTCAGAATGTATGTCTATATACTTGCAGGAGTTCTTGCATCGATCAGTGCAATTATTAACAATTCATGGCTTATGACAGCGAGAGCAGATGCCGGAACAGGAATGGAAATGCAGGCAATTACAGTGGCGGTACTAGGTGGTATCGGTGTTGCAGGAGGAGTCGGACATTTAGGTGGAGTTTTGATCGGTGTTGTAATTATTACAATGATGAATTCAGGACTTCAAATTGCAAATATTAATTCGGTATGGCAGCTTGCAGCTTTAGGATTTATCTTAATTCTTGCCATTATCTTAAATCATACGATGGCAAAATTCGTAGCAAATGTAGAGAAAAATAGAGAGTAAAAGGAGGAAGATCATGAGTAAAAAAATACTACTTGCAGGAGAATCATGGATGAGTTACACAACTCATGTGAAAGGATTTGACAGTTTTTATACGTCAACATATGAGACGGGAGAAAAATGGTTAAAGGAAGCGCTTGAAGAGGCGGGATATGAAGTGGAATTTATGCCGAATCATATTGCGGCAGAAGCGTTCCCTTATACGGTAGAAGAATTAAAGAACTACGATTGTGTCATTTTATCTGATATTGGAGCAAATACACTTCTTCTTCCGGTTGAAACATTTACGAAGAGTATCAAGAAACCGGACAGAGCAAAAGTGATTCGTGATTATGTTTTGGAAGGCGGAGCGCTATTAATGGTTGGAGGATATTTGACATTCTCCGGTGTGGATGCAAAAGGGAAATGGCATGATACGGCAGTTCAGGAAGTGCTTCCGGTAGAAGTGTTGACAGTAGATGATAGAATGGAACATTGTGATGGAATTCGTCCAGTGACGGTAAAGGCTCATGAATCTCTTGCCGAGATTCAAGGAGAATGGCCAGAGGTCCTCGGATATAATAAAACCATCGCAAAACCGGAGTCTTGTGTTCCTGTGTTGGTCGGTGAAGATCCGTTTATTGCATTTGCAGAGTATGGCAAAGGAAGAAGTGCCGTGTTTACCTCAGACTGTGCTCCGCACTGGGCACCACCAGAGTTTTGTGAATGGTCTGAATATAAGAAGATTTGGAGAGGAATCTTAAACTGGTTAGTAAAATAATGGAGAAGACGACTGTCCTGGTTATGGGGCAGTCTTTTTAGAAGAGGAGACGCGCATGACAAAAGAATTGTGGTTATTGGAAAAAATACTTTCTATTTCTAGCATAAATGGTGAAGATAATGCATGCAAAATTGCGGAATTTATCTATCAATATCTGAAGGAAAATAATGTAGAAGTAACAATACAGTATATTGATGATAGGCATGCCAATGTGTTGGCTACGGTTCCGGGAAAAAGCAAGCAGACAGTTATCTGGAATGGGCATCTGGATACAGTGCCTTATGGTGAAATCGAAGAGTGGGATACAGATCCGAAAATTCCGAAAGAAAAAGAGGGAAAGATATATGCGAGAGGTGCAAGTGATATGAAAAGTGGTCTTGCGGCCATGGTATATCTTTTAGGAGAAATTGGGATGAGTGGAAAAAAGCCGGAAAATACAATTTACTTTTTAGGCACGTGTGATGAGGAGAAAGGCGGAATCGGAGCGGAAAAGATATTAGAACAGAATGCTATGCCGGAAGCAGAACTCCTGTTGATTGGAGAACCGACGGGATGTCGCCTTGGTGTGGCGCAGAAGGGATGCCTTTGGACAGAAATTTCTGTTCAAGGTATCACAAGTCACGGAGCATACCCTTGGGAGGGATGTAATGCAATAGAATATGGAATAGAAATGTTTCTTCATTTGAAGGAATGGATCGAAAGTTTCGAACATGATATTCTTGGGAACGCAACGGTTCAGGTTACAATGGTGAATGGTGGGGTTGCTCCGAATATGACACCGGATTGTGCGAAATTTTTGCTGGATATCAGAACGGTTCCCGGTTTGGATGTACAGATGGTTTTAAAGAAAATAGAAAAAATAGGAGAAGAGTTGTATGTGGAATCTGGGCGTCGCGTTGGATTTGATGTGCAGGTTTTGAATGAACGTAGGGCAATAGAACTGGTGGAAGAGAATGTATGGCTTAAATATTTTAAGGAGTGTCTGGAGCAGGAGGGGGAGAAACCGGAAGAGATTGGAATTAATTATTTTACGGACGCCTCTATCTTGACCAGGAGATGCAAAGAGATGGCGGTCCTTTTATTTGGACCGGGAGAACCACATATGGCACATAAACCGAATGAATATGTAGAAATAGAAAAATATAAAGAATATATAAGATTATTATGCCGAATTTTTGATATTAGCTACCCTAAAATTGGAAAATAATGTATAATAACTCATTATATAAATTATGGGATGGAGTAGATCGGATTGAGAACAACGATTAAAGATATAGCGAACTATACAGGCTTTTCGGTAACGACAATTTCTTTGGTTTTGAACGGAAAAGCTTACAAAATTCCAAAGAGTACAAAGGACATCATATTTGATGCAGTAGAGAAATTAAACTATCGACCGAATCAGATAGCGGTAGGACTTGTAAAGAAAAGAACAAAGACAATCGGACTTGTAATTTCTGATGTCAGTAACGTCTTTTTTTCTAATCTGGCAAAAGGAGTCGAAGACGAGTGCAGAAGGAACGGATGGAATCTGATTCTTTGCAATACAAATGATATGCATAAAAGAGATTTAGAGTATATACAAGTGTTGGCAGATAAAGGCGTGGATGGAATTCTATTCTGTATGTCTTTGGATAGTGACAAGAAGAAAGCGTTAGAGAGTGTGAAACTGATGGAAAAACTGAAGGTTCCATTTGTGATGATAGACCGTTTCCTTGAAGAAGTAGAGTGTTGTTCTGTCATTGTAAATCACAGAAGCGGAGGATATGCGGCAACAAAACATCTTTTGGAACTCGGACATCGCAATATAGCATGTGTGGCGGGGCCTTTAGCACTGGAAGATTCACAGCACAGATTAAAAGGATACAAGGAAGCATTGGAGGAATTTGGGGTTTCTTATGATCCAGATCTGATATATGAAGGAAATTATGACAGAAAGAGTGGAGTGGAGGCGGTGGAATATATTTTAGGACTTCAAAAGAAAGTGACTGCAATATTTTCCTTTAATGATATGTCGGCATATGGAGTGTATAATGGCTTAAAACGTTGTGGTTATCTGATACCTAAAGATATGTCTCTTGTGGGATATGATGATATATTTTTTTCGGAAATATTAGATGTGCCACTCACAAGTGTGAACCAACCGGTTTACGATATGGGGGTTGAGGCTGTACAGCAGATTATTAGTGAGATTGACAGTGGAGTGAACTCTAAAAAGTGTATTACCTTCCAACCGAAATTGATTGTGCGTGACAGCACAACAGAGTATGAAGAAAAGTAAGAGATTGCGCATTTTGCGCAATCTCTTTTATGATCTCTTTTATGAGTGAAAAAGAGGTTTACCTTTTGTCGAAACGGTGATAGAATGTTTCTATAAGTGTGGAAGGTGGGATCTCCAAATTTATGAAAGATAGAAAGGTGAAATAAACATGGTAACAGTAAATGCAATGGGTGACAATTGCCCGATTCCAGTAATTAAAACCAAAAAAGCGATGCAGGAGATTACAGGTCCTGAAGTGATTGAAGTGTTAGTAGACAATGAGATTGCAGTTCAGAATGTGACAAAGATGGCATCAAGTGAAGGCGGAGTTGTAACATCGGAGAAAGTTGCAGACAAAGAATTTAAGATTACAATTCAGATGAATGGGGCAATTGTTCCGTCAGAAGAAGAGGTAGATTGCACATCTGACAGAAAAGATAACACAGTAGTTGTGATTTCATCAGATCGTATGGGCTCAGGGAATGATGAGCTTGGCAAAGTTCTGATCAAAGGATTTATTTTCGCAGTTACACAGTTAGACAAACTTCCGAAAGCAATGCTTTTCTACAATGGTGGGGCAACCCTTACAGCAGAGGGGTCTGACTCTTTGGAAGATTTGAAACATTTAGAGGCACAGGGAGTGGAAATCATGACTTGTGGAACATGCCTGAATTACTACGGACTCACAGATAAACTTGCAGTAGGTTCTGTCACAAATATGTACAGCATTGTGGAGACAATGTCCGGTGCTTCAAAAATTATTCAGCCTTAATAATAGAAAGAAAGGAGAGAGGAAGCGTATATGAAATCAGATATCAAATTAACACAGATGACAAAGACTGCAGGGTGAGCCGCTAAAATAGGTCCTGAGACCCTTGCCCAAGTGTTGGGTAAGCTGCCAAAATTCCATGATGACAATCTTTTAGTAGGCATAGAAACTTCAGACGATGCAGCAATTTACAAAGTGACAGATGACATTGCACTGATTCAGACGGTTGACTTCTTCACTCCGATTGTGGACGATCCCTATATGTTTGGTCAAATTGCAGCAGCGAACTCTTTGAGTGATGTGTACGCTATGGGCGGGGAGCCGAAGATTGCACTCAATATCGTTGGATTTCCGAATTGTCTGGATCCGGCGGTTCTTGGAGAAATTTTAGCGGGCGGCGCTGCGAAAGTAAAAGAAGCAGGAGCTGTACTGGTAGGAGGACATTCTGTACAGGATGATGAACCGAAGTACGGACTTTGTGTATCCGGTTTTGTACACCCTGATAAAATATTTAAAAATTACGGTTGCAAACCGGGAGATGTACTCATTCTTACAAAGCAGATTGGAAATGGTATTGTGAACACTGCGATCAAGGCAGAGATGGCTTCGGAAGAGGCGATCAAAGAAGTAACCATTTCTATGGCATCTTTGAATAAAAAGGCAAAAGAGGTAGTGGAAAATCATCACGTAACAGCATGTACGGATATTACAGGTTTTGGTCTTTTGGGACATTGCGTGGAAATGGCGGTTGCAAGTGATGTGACATTTGAAATTAATGTGCACGATATTGCCTATGTAACAGATGCGATTTCTTATGCAAAAATGGGACTTGTTCCGGCAGGAGCTTACAAAAACCGTGGTTATTCCAGTCATCAGGTTGATATGACTCAGGTGGAAGAACAATTTATTGATCTTCTTTATGATCCGCAGACATCCGGAGGTCTTCTGATCAGTGTGGCACCTGAGGAAGTGGATGATATCATGAAAGAATTTGAAGAGAAGAAGATGGATACAAAAGTATCTATTATAGGAAAGGTAGTAGAAAAAGGCGATAAACTGATTCGCCTTAGATAACAGGAACGGAAATGAATAAAAATATTTTATTTCGAAATATACCCAAAGTGGATGTGTTGTTAGAAGATGAGCGCATTCAGAATATGATTCGTCTTTATAGCAGAGAGATCGTTGTAGAGGTGATTCGTGAGGAGATGGAAACACTGCGAAACTTCATAAAATCGTCTGATAATGAAGAAGAAGCAGTAAAACGTACCGACGATCTCGTGCAGAATATTGAACGTCATGTGGTCGGTATACACAGACCGGATATGCGTCCGGTAATCAACGGTACGGGAACAATTCTGCATACGAATCTTGGACGTGCACCGATTAGTGAGGAACACATGAAGTATGTGGCTTCGGTTGCCACAGGATATTCCAACTTGGAATATAGTTTAGAAGAAGGAAAACGAGGAGAACGCTATTCGCATTTTGAAGAATTGTTGTGTAAAATTACCGGAGCCGAGGCAGCTATGGCGGTAAACAATAATGCGGCTTCCGTTATGTTGATATTAAGCACATTGGGGAAAGGCAAAGAAGTAGTTGTATCCCGTGGTGAGCTTGTGGAGATCGGCGGAAAGTTCCGTGTCCCGGACGTAATGGAGCAAAGTGGTGCGAAACTTGTGGAAGTAGGAACAACCAATAAGACGCATTTTACGGACTATGAAGATGCGATCACGGAGGAGACAAGCGCGCTTCTCAAAGTACATACAAGCAATTACCGGATCGTAGGTTTTACAGATACTGTACCGATTGCAGATCTGGTTCCACTTGGAGAAAAATATGATATTCCGGTAGTAGAAGATTTGGGAAGTGGTGTTCTGATCGATCTTGCAAAATACGGATTGGAACATGAGCCTACTGTTCAAGAATCCATTCAGGCGGGGGCGGATGTTGTCTGCTTTAGTGGGGATAAACTTCTTGGCGGACCGCAGGCTGGAATCATTATAGGCAAAAAGAAATACATTGATCGTATGAAAAAAAATCAACTGACAAGAGCACTTCGCATCGATAAGTTTACGGCAACTACGTTAGACGTAGTGCTTCGTGACTATTTATCGGAAGAGAAGGCGATTCAGAATATTCCGGTGCTTCGGATGATCACGGAATCTTTGGAAGAAGTGACGAAAAAGGCGAAAACGCTTGCACGTATGTTGAAAGCAGCAAAATTGGATGCAGATATTGCATTAGAAGCATGTGAAGCGCAGATTGGAGGAGGTTCTCTTCCTTTGGAGCGGATTCCAAGTATGTCGGTTACGGTAAAACCGCGTTGCATTACCACTGCAGAGTTGGAAGAGCGGATGCGCCATCTTCCGGTTCCGGTGATTCCGAGAACGATCAATGACCGTATTGTGATCGATCTACGTACAATAGAACGAAGATTCTTTAAGACAATTGTGGAGCAATTGAAAGAATATAACGTTTTTGAAGAAAACTGCCTTATTACAAGGTAAATAGAAAGGCTATCATATATGAAAAATATCATTATTGGTACTGCCGGCCATATTGACCACGGCAAAACAACATTGATCAAGGCTTTGACAGGGAGAAATACAGACCGGTGGGAAGAAGAGCAGAGAAGAGGAATCACCATAGATCTCGGATTTACATATTTTGATCTGAAAAGCGGAGACAGAGTCGGAATCATTGACGTCCCGGGACATGAGAAATTTATTAACAACATGGTTGCCGGAGTAGTCGGCATGGATCTCGTTATGCTTGTAATAGCAGCAGATGAGGGAATCATGCCTCAGACAAGAGAACATGTGGACATTCTTGGACTTCTTGGCATTGAAAAGAGTATTATTGTTTTAAATAAATGCGACCTTGTAGATGAGGAATGGCTTGAACTTGTAGAAGAAGAAGTGAAAGAAGAACTTGCAGGAACATTTCTTGAAAATGCTCCGGTTATGAAAGTTTCCGCAGCGACAGGCCAAGGGATTCCGGAATTGAAGGATATGATTGAGCATTTGACAGCAGACGAAGTGGTGCAGAAAGATATCCATACGATTCCGCGTCTTCCGATTGACCGTGCATTCAGTATGTCCGGATTCGGTACCGTTATCACGGGAACACTTCTTGCCGGAAGTATTACAAAAGAAGATACGCTGGAAATGTATCCGATTGGGAAAGAGTGTAAGATTCGAAGTATTCAGGTACACGGGCAACCGGTAGAGAGATGCTATGCGGGACAGCGTGTAGCAATCAATCTTTCCAACATTAAGAAAAGTGAGATTAAGAGGGGTTGTGTGCTGGCTCCGCCAAACAATATGAAGAATACGATGATGCTTGATGTGAAGATGAATATTTTACCGTCTTCCATGCGTATCTTGACAAATCATTCGAGACTGCATTTGTTTACGGGAACAAGTGAAGTGCTCTGTCGTGCCGTGCTTCTTGATAAAGAGGAAATCGGACCTGGAGAAAGTGGATATGTACAACTCCGATTGGAAGAGGAAATTGCACTTCGAAGAGGAGACAAATTTATTGTTCGTTTTTATTCTCCGATGGAGACAATCGGAGGAGGCGTTGTGTTGGAGCCGAATCCGACAAAGAAAAAACGTTTCCAGGAAGAAACAATCGAAGAGTTGAAACGAAAAGAATCCGGTTCTTCGGAAGATATTATTGATATGCACATTCACAATTGCAAAGATTCTATGATGACGATTGCGGAATTGGCAAAGATGACGGCACTTTCGGTGGACGAAGTGACGCAAGATGTGGAATCATTAGAAAAACAAGGAATGATCAAAGTCTTTCATATGAAGAAAGATAGTTATACATGGCACTCTTCCAATGATAAAGCATTTCAACAGGAACTTACAGAAAAGCTATCAGAGTATCATGCAACGCATCCGTATCGTTATGGAATGCAGAAGGCGGAGATCCACAATACGTTTTTGAAGAAAGTAAAGCCGACGGTTTTTGATTTGTATGTGGACAAACTCGTAGAAGAAGGCATTATAAAACGTCATAATGAGTTCCTAAGTATGCCGGAACATGAGATTAGAAAAGATGCACTTTATGAGAAAACGGAAACGTTGCTCCTTCATACATTTGAGAAGGCTGGATTAGACTTTCCTAAGGTGTCGGAAGTTGATCTGGGAGGAATTGATCCGGGTGTGGTAGAAGATATTCTGCTCCTTCTTGTGGAAGAGAACAAGATTATCAAGCTAGGCGAAGAACTTTATACTTTGACCTCCTATGTTGAGAAAGCAAAAGAAATTGTTTTGGAACTCTTAAGCCAGAAAGATCTGATTACAATGGGGGAAATCCGGGACGCTCTTGAAACAAGCAGAAAGAATGCCAAGCTGCTCGTAGAATATATGGATAGCATTAAAGTTACAAAGAGAAATGGAACAGAAAGTGAAAGGGTAGCGTACTAATGAACTTAAAACAGTTAGAAGCGTTTGTACGCGTTTCGGAAAGAAGAAGCTTCTCGAAAGCAGCGAAAGAACTGTTTCTTACTCAGCCAACTGTAAGTGCGCATATATCTTCTTTGGAAAAAGAACTGGATGCCAGACTATTTGTGAGAAATACAAAAGAAGTCGATCTTTCGGAAGAGGGTAGAAAATTATATGATTATGCCAGGCAGATGGTAGATCTGGAACGCAAGATAGAGGATGTGTTCCATGGGGGAAATAAACAGGAACAGCAATGTATTACAATTGCTGCATCTACAATACCGGCGCAGTATTTGCTGCCCCGGATTTTAACCAAATTTAATGAAAAATATCCGAATGAACAGTTTAAGATCAGTGAAACGGATAGTGCGCAAGTCGTGGAGAAAGTATTAAACCGCACAATAGATGTAGGATTTACGGGAACTGTTTTGGAAAAAAGACATTGTGCATATATTCCGTTTTACAAAGATGAACTTATTCTTATTACACCAAATCATGAGAAATACAGAAGATTCAAGGCGGAAGATGTAGTGGCGACATGGATTGTCAATGAACCTCTTATTATGCGAGAGGAAGGTTCAGGAACACGTAAAGAAGCGGAGAAACAACTTCGGAAAAGCGGAATTGATGTATCTTCCCTGAATATTGTGGCCAGTATTGAGAATCAGGAGACAATCAAACGTTCCGTTGAAAATGGAATGGGAATTTCCATTATTTCCAGATTGGCGGCGCAAAAGGAAATAGAGCAAGGTACTCTTTTGGGATTTGATCTGCCATCCGGAGACCGGGTAAGAAATATCAATATTGTTTACAATAAAGGAATTCGCTTGTCCGGTGTTACAGAACGTTTTATCAGGACTGTAAGAGAAGTATACGGAGAATAACAGGAGAGTGTGCTTATAGGGGAAAACTATAAGCACACTCTCTTTATCAACATTTTCAATTAGACTCCCGGGAGAAAGGGGAGTACAATTGTAAGAAGAATAGGGAATATTGACGGAAAATGAGAGGAAAAGACTATGATATATATGGATAATGCTGCGACGACTATGAGAAAGCCGGAATGTGTCACGGAGGCAGTTGTAGCAGCTATGAATTCTATGGGAAACGCAGGGAGAGGTGCCCATGCCGCATCATTAGATGCATCCCGTACGATTTATGGAGTGAGAGAAGAATTAGCACAATTCTTTCATGCGGAGAGCCCTAAGCAGATTGTGTTTACCTGTAACTCCACAGAGAGTCTGAACATTGCAATCAAGGGAACTATTACACCGGGAGACCATGTGATTACAACAGAGATGGAACACAATTCTGTTTTAAGACCACTTTATGACCTGGAAGAAAAGGGAATAGAACTTACGATTCTTCCGGCGGATGAGACGGGCATGATCTGTTATGATGATTTTGAAAAAAACATTCGTTCCAATACGAAAGCTATCGTCTGCACCAATGGTTCTAATCTTACCGGCAATATGATTGATATAAAAAGAGTGGGTGAGATTGCGAAGAAGCATGAACTTCTTTTCATTGTTGATGCATCCCAGACGGCAGGAGTATATGAGATCAATGTACAGGAGATGCAGATTGATATCTTATGTTTCACCGGGCATAAGGGACTTTTCGGACCGCAGGGAACCGGTGGAATGTATGTGAGAAGCGGATTGGAAGTCAGACCGCTTAAGTGCGGAGGAAGCGGTGTGGATACTTACAATACCCACCATCCGAAGGAAATGCCGACGGCTTTGGAAGCCGGAACACTGAACGGCCATGGTATTGCAGGACTTGGCGCAGGAGTTGGCTATATACAGGAAAAAGGAATGGATGTACTGCGTGAAAAGGAACTTTCTTACATGTGGGAATTTTATAACGGTGTGAAAGATATACCGGGTGTAAAAGTTTACGGAGATTTCAGTACAAAAAGGCGATGTCCGATTGTTGCTTTGAATATCGGTGAATATGATTCTTCAGAAGTGAGTGATGAACTCCTTATGACATATGATATTTCTACAAGACCGGGGGCACATTGTGCACCGCTTATGCACAAAGCTTTGGGAACTGTGGAACAAGGAGCAGTGAGATTCAGTTTCTCCCATTTCAACACGGAAGAAGAAATTAAGATTGCGATCAAAGCAATCGAAGAATTATCGAAAGATGAGTAACAAGAGGAGGAAAAAGGAATGAATTTATCAGACTCAAAAGTCAAATTGGGAATTGCCGGCGTGGTATGCGGTCTCGTCGGTGTTGCACTTGCTATGCAGGGGAATCCGGGCAACATGGCAATCTGTATCGCATGCTTTATTCGTGATATGGCAGGAGCGTTGGGGATGCATCAGGCAGCCGTGGTACAGTATGCACGACCGGAGATTATCGGAATTATATTAGGCGCTTTCTTGATTGCTGTTGTGACAAAGGAATATCGTTCAACAGCAGGATCATCTCCAATGATTCGGTTTGTCCTTGGAATGATCATTATGATTGGATCTTTATTATTCCTTGGATGCCCGCTCCGTATGGTGATCCGTATGTCAGCAGGCGATCTGAATGCATATGTTGCATTGGTAGGATTTATATTAGGTATTGTAACAGGAACGGTTGCGCTGAAGAGAGGTTTTAGTCTCGGACGTGCACATGAAACGAATAAAATGAGTGGTGTCGTTCTTCCGACACTGATGGTTGGAATTCTGATTTTGATACTTATGGGTTCTTCCTTATTGATTGCCAGCAAAACAGGACCGGGAAGTATGCATGCACCGGTAATCGTCTCTTTGATCGGTGGGCTGGTCTTCGGAGCGGTTGCGCAGAAATCAAGAATGTGTTTTGCGGGAAGTATCCGAGATATCGTATTGATGAAAAATTTTGACTTATTTACCGTTATCGCAGGGTTGTTTGTAGTAATGCTTGTTTTCAATATTGCAACAGGAAACTTTGCATTTAGTTTTACAGGAAAACCGGTGGCACATTCACAGCATCTTTGGAACATTCTTGGAATGTATATTGTAGGATTCGCAGCTACGCTTGCAGGTGGATGCCCGCTTCGTCAGTTGGTCCTTGCAGGGCAAGGTTCCTCTGATGCGGCAGTAACGGTTGCAGGATTGTTTGTGGGAGCGGCTCTTTGCCACAATCTGAAGCTGGCATCCGCAGCGGCTGCGCCGGCAACAGCGGAAACAGCAGCGGTTATTGGAGGACCTGCAATTCAGGGACAGATAGCAGCAGTTGTATGTATCATTGTCCTGCTTGTCATCGCATTTGGGGGGAATAAGAGAACGGCAAAATAATATAGTAATCGGAAAGAATATATGTTATTCTAAGAAAGTGAGGAAATAATATGAAAGAAGTAGATGCAAGAGGGCTTTCTTGTCCGGAACCGTTGATGTTGACAGCGGAGGCTTTGAAGTCAACAAACGGACCTGTGAAGGTACTGGTCAGTGAACCTCACCAGAAGACCAATGTGGAGAAATTCGCAAAGGATCACGGAAGAAAAGCGATTTCCAAAGAGAAAGGCTCAGAATTCGAAATTGTAATTGAGTAAGATGAGGAAAAAAGAATTAAGACTAATTGTAACATTTCATACAACAGCGGATGCCATGGCTATGGAAAAGGCGTGTAAAGAACATGCTGTACCTGGAAGATTGATTCCGGTTCCGAGAGTGATATCGGCAGGCTGTGGATTGTCCTGGTGTACGGAATTAGAGGAAAGAGAGAATATAAAAGCCATGATGCAATCGGTGGGAATTGAAGAAGAAGATATGCATGAGTGCATGGTATAGAAGAAAAGGGGCTTTGTCCCTTTTCTTTTGTGTTTAAAAAGATTGTTAAAATATGTGCAAAGTGCACAAATATAGAACTGGTCTATAAGCTGCAAACCTTATAAAATGGTAAAACACTAGGAAAATAGAGAACTAATTACCAAAAAATCCTTGATTTATGTAATTTTATTGAACTTTTTGAACAAATAAGTTATGATAGAACTATAATAAATATCTATGGGATATATAGATAAGAGGAGGGATTTGTTTATGAATTTGAACGACATTGTATTGGCAGTTCAAAGCGTACTCGCAGATAAGATTCTTATCGTTGCACTTGTGGGTACAGGGTTATGGTTCTCTTTCAATCTTGGATTCATCCAGGTACGTGGATTCGGTGAAGGATTCAGAAGAACCTTTGGTGGTCTCTTTAGCAAAAGCGGCAAAGCCGGAAAAGAAGGTATGTCATCTTTTCAGGCTTTGGCAACTGCAATTGCAGCTCAGGTAGGTACAGGTAACCTGGCAGGTGCTGCAACGGCGATTGCAATGGGTGGTCCTGGTGCTATTTTCTGGATGTGGGTAAGTGCATTTTTAGGTATGGCTACGATTTATGCAGAAGCGCTTATGGCACAGAAGTACAAACAAGTCGGTGATGATGGTGTAGTAACCGGTGGTCCGGTTTATTATATCAGAGCAGCATTCACAGGAACATTTGGTAAAGTGTTGGCAGGAGTTTTTGCTGTATTGATTGTGTTTGCATTAGGTTTCATGGGAAATGCAGTACAGTCTAACTCCATCAGTGATGCGTTTGGAACAGCGTTTGGAGTAAATCCATGGATTGTCGGAGGTATCATCGCAGCGATTTCATTATTCGTATTCGTCGGTGGTATTTCGAGAATTGCTTCTTTGACAGAGAAGATTGTTCCTGTCATGGCAGGGTTCTATATCGTAGGTGCATTGGTCGTTATCATTGCAAACGGTGAGATGATTCCTAAGGCGTTCCACGATATTTTTGTAGGAGCATTTAACCCGCAGGCAATTGGCGGAGGTGTTCTTGGATGGACAGTATCAAGAGCGATGGCACGAGGAGTAGGACGTGGATTGTTCTCAAATGAAGCAGGTATGGGTTCTACACCACATGCGCATGCGGTAGCGAAAGTGGATCATCCTTGTGAGCAAGGTTTTGTGGCTATGATGGGTGTATTTATTGATACATTTATTGTGCTTACATTGACAGCTCTTGTTATTCTTACAAGTGGTATGGTTGGTGAGATTGACCCGCTTACAAATGCAGCTTACACAGGTACAGCTTTGACACAGGTTGGTTTCTCAAGTGTATTTGGAAAATTCGGAGAGATTTTCATTGCGATCTGTATGTTCTTCTTCGCGTTTTCAACAATTATCGGATGGTACTTCTTCGGTGAAGCCAATATCAAATATTTATTCGGAAGCAAAGCAGTGAAGGTTTATGCAGTACTCGTTGCGGTATGTATCGTAGCCGGAGCCGGACAGAAAGTTGACCTTATCTGGAACATGGCCGACTGCTTCAACAGTGCAATGGTAATTCCGAACGTTATCGGTTTGTGGGCATTAAGCGGCATGGTTAAGAAGGTACATAACGATTATTTTCATAATTTTAAACCAAACCAGTTGAAAAATAGAACAAAATAAGGTAAACTAAATACAGAAGTGTGGAAATGGGAAGATTTTTTCTGTGAGAGAGTTCATATGAACCGCCGAAGATGCAAGCCGGGTAGTGCAAAGCCGGTGAAACTTTCAGGCAAAAGGAGCAGAAAAAGGACTATACTCTGAACTTGGATTGTGTAGAGCAATACGAGAACAGGTGGGACGGATTATGGCGATGATTATTGCGGCAAACCGTCCCACTTTTTGTAATGATAACGAGCAAAGCAAAGGCTTGCTGTGGTCTTGCGGCTTTTTATAAACCTAGAATGTGCCTTTTGGCACTTTCGGTGATTAAATATATGGGAAATCAGTAAACAGGTGAAATGATGAGAAAAGATTTTATTATTATAACAAACAATCCCTTAGTTAAAGATAGATTAGGACAAGAATATGAAGTGGATTTTGCAGAAATTTCATATGAAGAAGTATTGAAAAAAGTGCGTAATTTTGTATATAATAAACATGAGTTACTTACGCACCCGCTATCCGGAAGCGTGAAGCCGAATGAGACGCCATATAAGTCGGTCATGGTGGCGAAGAATCCGGACAGGTATCATATGGAATCTATGGAGATTATCGACAGAGCAATTGCATCTGTGTCAAAGTTTGAATTCAAATCGGACAAATATGCAGAAGATGTTTATGAAGATTTTCGTTACATAGATTATACGCTGATCAGCAGCGCGTTGCCGTCGGCTACGGCATGGTAAATTTGGGAACTAAAGCGCGTAAGTGCTTCAGGTCATATAAACACATAAACAAAAGGAGGTAATTTACAGTGAGAAGATTAGAATTAGGTCACATTAACATCAAAGACATTCAGTTTGGACCAGAGTCTAAAATCGAAAATGGTGTTCTTTATGTTGATGAAGAAGCTGTAAAGGCAATCGTTCTTGAGGACGAAAGAATTAAAAGCTGCAAGCTTGATATTGCAAGACCAGGTGAGAGCGTAAGAATCACACCGGTTAAAGACGTTATCGAGCCACGTGTTAAAGTAGAAGGACGCGGAGGAATTTTCCCGGGTGTTATCAGTAAAGTGGATACAGTTGGTGAAGGTAAGACATACGCACTCAAAGGAATGGCTGTTGTTACAGCAGGTAAGATTGTTGGTTTCCAGGAAGGTATCATCGATATGACAGGTCCTGGTGCAGAATACACACCATTCTCAAAATTGAACAACTTAGTTGTTGTATGTGAACCTGTTGACGGAATCAAACAGCACGATTATGAGCCGGCTGTAAGATTTGCAGGATTCAGAGTAGCTGTTTACCTTGGAGAGTTAGCACGTGAGTTAACACCAGATAAGACAGAAGTATTCGAGACATACGGAATCATGGAAGGCGCTGAGAAGATGCCTGGACTTCCAAGAGTAGCATACGTTCAGATGTTACAGTCTCAGGGATTACTTCACGATACATATGTATACGGAGTAGATGCTAAGAAAACATTATCTACAATCATGACACCAACAGAAATTATGGACGGTGCGATCGTATCTGGTAACTGTGTATCAGCATGTGATAAAAACCCTACATATGTACACTTAAACAACGGTGTTGTTCATGACTTATTTGAAGAACACGGAAAAACATTAAACTTCGTTTGCCACATTATTACAAACGAGAACGTATACCTTGCTGACAAACAGCGTTCATCAGACTGGACAGCAAAACTTTGCCGTCTCTTAGACCTTGATGGTATCGTATTATCTCAGGAAGGTTTCGGTAACCCAGATACAGACCTTATCATGAACTGTAAGAAGATCGAAGCTGAAGGCGTTAAGACAGTTATCATTACTGACGAATACGCAGGACGTGATGGAAAATCTCAGTCATTAGCAGATGCTGATGTTGCTGCAGATGCAGTAATCACAGGTGGAAATGCTAACCAGGTAATCGTACTTCCAAAACTTGACAAAGTTATCGGAACATTAGATTACGTAAACACAATCGCTGGTGGTAACGAACACAGCTTACGTGAAGACGGAACAATCGAAGTTGAGATCCAGGCAATCACTGGTGCAACAAACGAGACAGGTTTCGGTTACTTAAGTGCAAGATAGGGAAGGAGGAAAAAAGATAATGATTAAAGTAGTACATTATATCAACCAGTTCTTCGCACAGATCGGTGGAGAAGAAAAAGCTCACATCCCGGCAGAACGTCATGACGGCGAAGTAATGGGACCTGGAGCAGCATTTAAAGCAGCATTCAAAGATGAAGCAGAAATCATCTCTACAATCGTATGTGGTGACTCTTACTTCAACGAGAATCTTGAAGAAGCAAAAGCAACAATTTTAGCATGGGTAAAAGAATTAAACCCAGACGTGTTCATCGCAGGACCGGCTTTCAACGCTGGACGTTACGGTGTAGCATGTGGTACAATCTGTGACGCTGTTCAGGAAGAATTAGGAATCCCTGCAGTAACAGGTATGTACGTAGAAAACCCAGGTGCTGATATGTTCAAGAACAAAGTATACACAGTTCCTACAAAGAACAACGCAGCAGGTGCAAGAGATGCCGTTAAGAAAATGGCTCCATTAGCTCTTAAATTAGCGAAAAAAGAAGCAATTGGTGCATCTTGCCAGGACAACTACATGCCAAACGGAGTACGTGTGAACTTCTTCGAGGAGAAACGTGGTTCAAGACGTGCTGTAGATATGTTACTTCAGAAATTAGCTGACAAACCATACACAACAGAGTATCCAATGCCAGCATTCGACAGAGTAGCTCCAAACCCGCCAGTAAAAGATCTTTCTAAAGCAACAATCGCTTTAGTAACATCTGGTGGTATCGTTCCAAAAGGAAACCCAGACCACATCGAGTCTTCTAACGCTTCTCACTACGGTGAATATGATATTACAGGTGTTATGGACTTAACAGCGGATACATACGAGACAGCTCACGGTGGATACGATCCGGTATACGCTAACGAAGATGCTGACCGTGTTCTTCCAGTAGATGTTCTTCGTGATATGGAAAAAGAAGGAATTATTGGAAAATTACATAACAAATTCTACACAACAGTTGGTAACGGTACTGCTGTAGCATCATCTAAAGCATTTGCTGATGAATTTGCACAGAAACTGAAAGCTGACGGAGTTGACGCAGTTATCCTGACTTCTACTTGAGGTACTTGTACACGTTGCGGTGCAACGATGGTTAAAAGTGTAGAGGCTGCTGGACTTCCGGTAGTTCATATGTGTACAGTAACTCCAATTTCAATGACAGTTGGAGCTAACAGAATCGTTCCTACAATTGCTATTCCTCACCCACTTGGAAATCCAGCTTTAGAGCCGGCAGAAGAATACAAATTACGTAGAGAATTAGTTGAAAAAGCATTAAATGCTCTCACAACAGAAGTAGAAGATCAGACAATCTTTGAGTAATCTATAAATAACTACAAGAAAGAAGGAGAGCGCGTTATGAGTAAAATTTATGACGTTGTAATCCTGGGTGCAGGTCCTGCTGGTTTAGCAGCAGGTCTGTATGCAGGAAGAGCAAGAATGTCCGTATTAATCGTGGAAAAAGGTAAAGATGGCGGACAGATTGCTATCACAGACGAAATCGAGAACTACCCGGGACAGATTGTTGAGGGTGAAAGCGGACCGTCTCTTATTGCCAGAATGACAGAACAGTGTGAGAAATTTGGCGTAGAGCGTGTTACAGATGTTATCAATGATGTTGTACTTGAAGGTGACGTTAAGAAACTCATCAGTGCAAAAGGAGAATACTGCGGTAAAACTCTTATCATTGCAACAGGTGCTTTTGCAAGACCAATCGGATGCAAAGGTGAAAAAGAATTCATGGGCAAAGGTGTTTCTTACTGTGCTACATGTGATGCTAACTTCTTCGAAGACTTTGAAGTATATGTAGTTGGTGGCGGTGATTCAGCCGTTGAAGAAGCTATGTACCTTACAAAATTCGCAAGAAAAGTTACAATCATTCATAGACGTGATGAGCTTCGTGCTGCAAAATCTATTCAGGAGAAAGCATTCAAGAACCCGAAACTTCACTTTATGTGGGATACAGTTGTAGAGGAAGTTGGCGGAGACGGAATCCTTTCTGAAATGACAGTTAAGAATGTAAAAACTGGAGAGCTCACAAAGATCGTTGCTGATGAAGAAGACGGAATGTTTGGTGTATTTGGATTTATCGGAACATTGCCAAGCACAAAGATCTTCGAAGGAAAAGGTCTTGAACTTGATGAAAGAGGATACATTCCTACAGATGATAACATGAAGACAAATATCCCTGGTGTATTTGCAGCAGGTGATGTTCGTGTGAAGAGTCTTCGTCAGGTTGTTACAGCAGCCGCTGACGGAGCGATCGCTACTACACAGTGCGAGAAATATATTAACGAAATGGAATAATTTTTCACAAGGAGGACATGTAAAATGTTAGAAGTAGATAAGAATACATTTCAGTCAGAAGTATTAGAAGCAGAAGGATACGTTTTCGTAGATTTCTTTGGTGATGGATGTGTACCATGTCAGGCATTAATGCCATTCGTACACTCTATGGCTGATCAGTATGGAGATAAATTAAAATTTACATCTCTTAACACAACAAAAGCTCGTCGTCTTGCTATCGGACAGAAAATCTTAGGACTTCCTGTTATGGCTATTTACAAAGGCGGAGAGAAAGTAGAAGAACTCGTAAAAGAGGACGCTACAGAAGCTAATATTGAAGCTATGATCAAAAAATACATCTAATTTAAAAATTCATTTGTATTTTTAAATAAAAGCATGTATACTTAATAAGCGTACAAAGCCCATAAGGGTTTTTACGGGAGTGTGAAAGCATTCCAACTATAAATTTTATACTAAAAATAAATGGAAAGGAAGGAGAAGAAGCCATGGCAATTTTAGATGGTAAAAAAGTAATCATCATTGGCGACCGTGACGGTGTGCCAGGACCAGCTATCGCTGAATGCGTTAAGACAGCCGGCGGAGAAGTAGTTTTTTCTTCAACTGAATGCTTCGTCTGAACTAGCGCAGGTGCAATGGATCTTGAGAATCAGAAAAGAGTTAAAGACTTTGCAGATGAATTCGGTGCAGAGAATTTAGTTGTTATCGTTGGAGCAGCAGAAGGAGAGGCAGCAGGATTAGCTGCTGAAACAGTAACTGCAGGTGACCCAACATTCGCAGGACCATTGACTGGGGTCGAGTTAGGACTCACGGTATATCATGTATGTGAACCAGAATTGAAAGAAGAATTCGATGAAGCTGTTTACGATGAGCAGGTTGGTATGATGGAAATGGTACTTGATGTTGATGATATCGTAAGCGAGATGTCATCTATTCGTGAACAATTTTGTAAATATTTATAGAAGATAAGTATTTATAACGAAAATCTGATTTGATTTTGGGTTTTCAATGGGTGGTGAAGTAAATGCTTGCTTCATCACCCTTTATTTTTAGTATATGTAAAAATATTATTTAAACATCTAAAAGAAAGGTGGAACCTTCAAATGAATAGTGTAATTAAAGGAGCCAGCTATGTACTGGCACATACTCCACAGATGGTAGTATATAACGGAACAACTCAGACAACAGAAAGAGTTGTTAACCCAGAATCTGAATATTTAAAAGAGCTTGAAAGCCATCTTCGTTCTTACGAAGAATGTGTAAACTACTGGCCAAACCAGGTATATATTGGAAACGCACATCCGGATGAACTCGCAGAAGTTGAGTTCCCTTACTATGATAAAGTAAAAGAAGGCGCAGAAAGATTTGGTAAATACGGTGAGATTATGCCGGAGAACGAATTCCTTCTTTTAGTTCAGACATGTGATATGTTTGAAGTTGTAAAATTAGACAAAGATTTCGTTGCAGCAACAAAAGAAGCTTTTGCAGCTGATCCGATCATCACAGAAGATATCGTTGCAAAAATTGAAGAGGGTGTTGAACTTAGCGAAATCGAACATCTTGTAAATGAAGAGCATGCAGAAGGACTTTACATTGAAGGAAAATTAGTTGGATGTGTAAAGAGAGCGCATGACATTGATGTGAACCTTTCAGCTCACGTTATGCACGAAAACTTAATGAGCAAAGCTACAAGTGTACTTGCTTTATTATATGCTGTAAGAAATACAGGAATCGAAAAATCTGATATTGAATACGTAATCGACTGTGCTGAGGAAGCATGTGGTGATATGAACCAGCGTGGTGGTGGAAACTTTGCGAAAGCCGCAGCAGAAGTTGCAGGTCTTGTAAACGCAACAGGTTCTGACTCTCGTGGTTTCTGTGCTGGTCCTTCACATGCATTGATCGAAGCAGCAGCTCTTGTAAAATCAGGCGCTTACAAATGTGTAGCTGTAACAGCTGGTGGATGTACAGCAAAACTTGGTATGAATGGTAAAGACCACGTGAAGAAAGGTCTTCCGATCTTAGAGGACTGTCTTGCAGGATTCTGTGTGATCATTTCTGAAAATGACGGAGAAAGCCCAGAGATCAACCTTGACATCCTTGGACGTCATACAGTTGGTACAGGATCTGCTCCACAGAACGTAATCGGAAGCCTTGTTGCTGATCCACTTGAGAGAGTTGGATTAAAGATCACAGATATCGACAAATTCTCTCCAGAGATGCAGAATCCGGATATCACAAAACCTGCAGGAGCTGGTGATGTTCCGTTAGCTAACTACAAGATGATCGCAGCTTTAGCTGTTAAGAAAGGTGATCTTGACAAGAAAGAAATGCCTGCATTTGCTGCAAAACATGGTTTAACAGGATGGGCTCCAACACAGGGACATATCCCTTCAGGTGTTCCATACATTGGATTTGCAGTAGAAGATATCAAAGCAGGTAAGATTAAAAACGCTATGATCATTGGTAAAGGAAGCTTGTTCCTTGGCCGTATGACAAACCTTTTTGATGGTGTTTCATTTGTAATTCAGGCAAACACAGGTGCAGAAGATAACTCAGGTGTTTCTGAAGAGGAAGTAAAAGGATTAATCGCAAAAGCAATGAAAGATTTTGCAGAAACTCTTATGGCAGCAGAATAGAGAGGTGGATTAAAATGGCAAATATAGAAAAAATGATTGCTTCCACTTTTATGGAGATTGCCCAAGGACTGGAAACAGGAAGCTTTGGCAAACGTCCTAAAATCGCTCTTACAGGTATGGGAAGCGAACACGGAGAAGAAAACTCCATGGCTGCAGCAATTGAGGCTGCAAAAGACGGAATCGATGTATATTACATCGGTACATTAGAAGCAGAAGGCGTTACAACTGTTAAAGTGGCTAACGATGAAGAAGGTCACGATAAGATGGAAGAGATGCTGAAAAACAAAGAAGTGGATGCTGCAGTAACAATGCACTTCCCATTCCCAATCGGTGTTTCTACTGTTGGACGTTGCGTAACACCTGCAACTGCAAAAGAAATGTTTATCGCAAATACAACAGGTACTTCAAGTACAGATCGTATTGAAGGTATGATTAAAAACGCAATTTACGGTGTGATCGCAGCAAAAGCTTGCGGTAAAAAGAACCCGACAGTAGGTATCTTGAACGTAGATGGCGCTCGTCAGACAGAGAAAGCTTTAAAAGAGCTTCAGGGAAACGGATACGATATCGCATTTGCTGAGTCAGGAAGAGCTGACGGTGGATGCGTAATGAGAGGTAACGACGTACTTCAGGCTTCTCCTGATATTATGGTTACAGATTCTCTTACAGGTAATATCCTTGTGAAGATGCTTTCTTCTTTCAACACAGGAGGAAGCTTTGAAGCTACTGGATTCGGATACGGACCTGGTATCGGAGAAGGATACGAGAACCTCGTAATGATCGTTTCCCGTGCTTCCGGTGCTCCGGTTATTGCAAACGCAATCCGTTATGCAGCACAGCTTGTACGTGGTAAAGTATTTGAAGTTGCAAAAGCAGAATTTGCAGCAGTGAAGAAAGCTGGATTCAATGAAGTTCTTAACAAATATAAAACTGTAGCAAAACCTGCAGCAGCAGAAGAAGAAGTGAAAGAGCCTCCGAAGGAGATTGTAACAGCACAGATTCCTGGTATTGAAGTTATGGACCTTGAAGATGCTGTAAAAGCACTCTGGAAGATTAATGTCTACGCAGAGAGCGGAATGGGCTGTACAGGACCTATCATTCGTGTATCTGATGCGAACCTTGCAAAAGCAGAAGAGGAATTAAAGAAAGCCGGATATATCGGTTAATATAGGGAGTGTCAGTATGAAAGTTTACGATAAAGTAAATAAAGTAGAGTTAGAAGCTACTACAGATGAGTTGGTAAAACTTATGGCTCCTGGCGGACGTCAGGTAGATTTGATTCTTCCTGAGAAGAAGTCAGATGTAGACGGATATATGTCATGGGATGTGGAACATTGGTCAAGCATTGATGGAAAGAGATTCATTCGTTGCTATTCTTTAGAAGGAAGAACATTAGGAGAATCTACAGGACATAATATCTATGATTTGAGAAATGACTTTAAGCCGGAAGAAGCAAAAGAAGTTCAGTTGAGCTAATCATACAAAATGGAAAAGGCGTCGGAAATTTGTTCCGGCGCCTTTTTGGACATTTTCTATAAATGATCGTGGGAAAAGATAAGAAGAATGAGGATAGGAAAACAGGAGTGGACTTGCAGATCCGCTCCTGTTTTTAATGTTTATGAGAAATTTTAACTAATTGGTTTATTTATTTGCGCACTTTAGATGCTCTCCTTGAATTGCTGAAGCACATGTGGCAGTAGTCTGTCACTGTATTTCGTAAGGGAATAATCACCTTTACAAAGTGCCCAATCATACAGAAGAGAACGCTCATACATTGTATAGAGTTTCACCAAATCGGCTGTAGAGCTGGATTCCGGGAATTCTCCGCAGTTCCTTCCGTCGTTGATAATCTGTGTAATAAGTGTAAAGTAGTATCGGTCTTTATCCAAAAGGGATTTTGTATCCTTCGTAGTTAATTGGGAAGAATACAAAAGAGCCAAAAGCCGGATATCAATACTTGTTTCAATCATATAAAATAATTCATGATTTAAAAATAACAACTTATCGCAGGCAGAAAGATTCGGATCCATGGTTGCCGTTAGTTCTTCGTATTTATCATCCAAAAGATATGCCAACGTGTTTAACAAGGCATCTTTCCCTTTGAAATAGTGGTAAAATGTACCTTTTGAAGTTTTAGAGGCAGTGATAATATCGTTAATGGTTGTCCCTTCGTATCCGTTTTTGTAAAAAAGATTCCAGGCAGACTTTACAATTCTGCTTTTGGGAGATTGACGCTTACGAGCCATAAAACCGCCTCCTTTCTATTCCTGTATGTTTTATATGGAAGGATTAACCAACAGAAAATCCATATTTTAATGGATCGGTTGGGTCAATCACATAAGTTCCCATTCCTGTAATGTAAGCGCTGCCTGTAATTTGTGGAATTACAGCTTTGTGCTCGCCGATCGAAGTTTCTTCTTTGATTACGCCACGGAATACAGAGCCCGTAAAGCTTTCATAACGGAATTCTTCTCCGACTTTAATCTCATTCCATGCGTAAAGTGTAGCAAGTTTTGCACTTGTTCCGGTTCCGCAAGGGGAACGGTCTGCCTGTGCTTCTCCGAAGATTACGACATTTCGCATGTCTGCTTTCTCTGGATTTGGAGTTGGACCGTAAAATTCTACAAGGTCTACTGTTGTGATATCAAGTGTAGGATGTTGTACTTTTACTTCTTTATTGATCTTGTCCAACATCTTCATTCCAAGTTTTTGAAGTGCAGGTACAGCGGCAGATCCAATGTTGTAGCCCAGTTTAGAAGCGTCAACAAGAGCGAAAAAGCTTCCGCCGAAAGAAATACAATAAGGAATTGTTACACCATCAACTTCGACAGTTAAATTGTCTTTGTAAAGAAAGGCAGGGACATTTGTTAAAGTAACTTCAACAGCTTTTCCATTTTCTACCTTTACTTTTGTACGGATAATTCCTGCCGGAGCTTCTAATACTACCTCCGTGTAAGGTTCAGTTACAGGAACAAGACCTGTCTCAACAGCGACTGTTGCTGTTCCGATGGTTCCGTGTCCGCACATATTTAAATATCCGCCTGTATCCATAAAGATAACTCCAAGATCAGCTTCTTCGCTGATTGGCTCGGTAATAATAGCACCGAACATATCATGATGTCCTCTTGGCTCAAGCATAAGTGCTGTTCTATAGTGATCACAATGGTTTACAAGGAAGTTCTTGCGCTCCATCATAGTATTTCCCTCTAATTTAGGGAAGCCGGATAATACAATACGTGTAAATTCACCAACAGTATGAGAATCTACAACTGTGAACGCTGCTTCAAAGCGTTCTTTATTCAGTGTCGGATTAAATGACATTGTCGTTCCTCCTTTAGTATAAAATATGAAATATGAATACTAGACTCTATTCTAGTACCGAGTTCAATCGTCTGTAAACATTATGAGCGAAAAGTCTTGAAAAGTCAATGTTTATTTGGTAAAATAAGTTTGTCGAAAAAAAGTAAAAAACTTCTTGAAATATGTAAGAACATGTGGTAGTCTTTAAAGGCAGTGAAATAATGCATGGGGGTAGATGGGTAACTGGTGTGCCTCCTAGTCTTCAAAACTAGTGTTGGGCGTTAAGAGCGTCCTGGGTGGGTTCGATTCCCACATGCCCTCGCCAGAAGATAATACAATATTGTTTAAGATAGAAGATTACGCGAAAGCGTAATCGCCGCGCGCAAGCGGTGTTACTTACAGTTCCGCAAATTGCGCATTTTCACACATAGTGTGTTTTTTATTGTATGGATTCCGCAGGAGGTTCGGCAATAAATAAGGCGAGATTGGGAGGGCTGAGTGTATTTACTCGGCTTTTTTTATAAAAAATAATTCTAAAAGTAAAAAGGAGAAAAATGTCATGGGAAACATACAGATTCTATTAAGACAGCATGTTGGTGCTCCATGTGCAGCAATCGTGGCAGCAGGCGACAAAGTGGAAAAAGGTACACTGATCGCAACACCAACAGGACTTGGAGCTAATATTTTCTCAAGTGTATATGGTGTTGTAGAAGAAGTGCTGGAAGACAGAATTGTGATCAAACCGGATGAGGAACAGAAAGATGAATTCGTGCCGATCGCAGAAGGCAGCAAACTTGAAATGGTAAAGGCAGCCGGTGTCGTAGGTATGGGAGGAGCTGGTTTCCCTACAGGAGTGAAGATCGGAACAGACTTGGAAGGCGGATATATTTTGATCAATGCGGCTGAGTGTGAGCCGGGGCTTCGTCATAACATCCAGCAGATAGAGGAAGAATGCGATAAGATCATTCGTGGTGTAAAACACACAATGGAGATTTCTAACGCAGCAAAAGCGATTTTTGCAATTAAGAAGAAAAATGAAAAAGCAGTACAGACATTAAAAGAAGCATTAAAAGAAGAAGAAAATATTTCTATCCACCTTCTTCCGGATATTTATCCGATGGGAGAGGAAAGAGCGGTTGTAAGAGAATGTCTTGGAATCGAGTTGAAACCGACAGATCTTCCTTCCGTTGCAAAATCGATTGTAATTAACGTAGAAACACTTGCGAGAGTAACAGAAGCAATCGAAGAGAGAAAGCCATGTTTTAGCAAGAATCTGACAGTCATTGGTAAGTTAAACGGTGGAAATGAACCACATGTATTCAAAGACGTTCCGGTTGGTACAAGTGTTGCTGATCTGATTGAAAGAGCAGGCGGAATTGATGGAGAATACGGCGAAATTATCATGGGTGGACCATTTACGGGAAAGGCAACGACATTAGATGCACCGATTACAAAAACAACAGGTGGAATCATTGTAACAATTGAATTCCCGGATCTTCATGGAGCTACAATGGGTGTTCTTGTATGTGCGTGTGGCGGTGATGAAGCGCGTATGCGTGATGTTGCACAGAAGATGAATGCAAATGTAGTTTCGGTCGCAAGATGCAAACAGGCAGCAGAGATGAAAAGTGGTGCATTGAAGTGTGAAAGACCAGGTAACTGTCCGGGACAGGTTAAGAACAGCATGCAGTTTAAGAAAGATAAATGCGAATATATCATTATCGGTAACTGCTCCGACTGTTCGAACACAGTTATGGGATCTGCTCCGAAAATGGGATTGAAGGTATTCCATCAGACAGATCATGTGATGAGAACAATCGGTCATCCGTTATATAGATATCTGACAGTATCCAAACAGGTAGAACAGGATATTTAGGCAGAAGGAAGGGAGAAGATACAATGGCAATTACAGCAGAAATGGTAAAAGAATTTGCAGACAAGCCTGCAGTATTTGGATGTAAGATTCCGGCAGGGACAGCAATTGAACCAAAGCATTTGGAACATCCGATGTTTCTTTCTGACATGGTAAGTTCGAATCTGTTTACTTTAGACGAGGCACTTACAATTGGACAGGTAGTCGGAGTTCAGACAGCAAAAGAGTGTGATGCACTTACACCGGTTACAGAAGAAGCAGTGGGTGGTGCAGTAAAACTTGCAAGAAAAGCAATTGAAAAAGCAGAAGAACCAAAGGCAGAAGAAGCATCAGCAGTAAATACGGTTCTTGAATTACAGGATGGCAGTACAATCATAATCTCTATTAAAGAGGGAAAAAATATTGATTTAGAGTTACCATTATAGATATTACAACCATGAAAATGGTTAGAATATAGTTATTGAACAGTAAGATTCAATAAGAGATGACAAAAGGAGGAAACAATATGTCAATCACAGCTGAAACAGCAAAAGAACATGCAAAAGACCCTGCGGTATTATGTTGCAGAGCCGAAGAAGGCATAACAATCGGACCGGAAAACTTAGAAGATCCGGCGATTTTTGATGATCTGGTAGATTCAGGTTTATTGAATCTGGACGGTGTGCTCACAATTGAAGAGATTCTTGGAGCAAAGCTTACAAAAACATGCGATTCGCTTACACCGATCACACGCGATGTAATAGATGCAATTCAAAAAGCGGAAGAAGTAAAAGAGGAAGCGCCGGCAGCAGAAGTACCGGCAGCAACAGTAGCGCCGGCAGTAAAATCTAATGGCGGAGTGCTTAAAATTCACATCGGAGAAGGTAAAGACATTCATATCGAGCTTCCGATGGGAGCTGGAGCAGGAGTGGCAAAAGCAGTAGAAGTTCCGGCAGGAACAGAGATTGCAGCACCTGTAAAAGAGCAGGAGCCAAAATTAATCAGAAGCTTAGTAAGAAAACACTTTAAAATTACAGAAGTTAAGAGAGGACCGGAGACTAAGATCGAAGGAACAACTCTTTACATCAGAGAAGGAATCGAACAGGAAGCTGTTGATTCTCAGGAACTTGTAAACAGCTTAAAGATCGATATCATCACTCCGGATCAGTACCACACATACTCTGAGACAATCATGGACGTTCAGCCGATCGCTACAAAAGATGGGGAAGACGAGATTGGTTCTGGAGCAACAAGAGTACTTGACGGTGTTGTAATGATGGTAACAGGAACAGATGCAAATGGTGTTCAGATCGGTGAATTTGGTTCTTCCGAAGGATATTTAGATGAGAACATTATGTGGGGACGTCCTGGAGCACCGGAAGAAGGAGAAATCTTCATTAAGACAGAAGTTGTCATTAAAGAAGGAACAAACATGGAAAGACCTGGCCCGTTAGCTGCTCATACAGCAACAGACGTGATCACACAGGAAATCAGAATGGCTCTTAAGAAATTAGATGAGTCTCTCGTTGTAGATACAGAGGAATTCAACCAGTACAGAAGACCTGGTAAGAAAAAAGTTGTGATCGTAAAAGAAATCATGGGACAGGGCGCTATGCACGATAACTTAATCCTTCCGGTAGAACCGGTTGGTGTACTTGGTGCAAAACCAAACGTTGACCTTGGAAACGTACCTGTTATGGTATCTCCACTTGAAGTATTAGACGGATGTATCCACGCGCTTACATGTATCGGACCTGCTTCTAAGGAAATGTCAAGACATTACTGGAGAGAGCCACTTGTACTTGAAACATTACACGACGAAGAAGTTGACCTTTGCGGCGTTATTTTCGTAGGAAGCCCACAGATCAATGCCGAGAAATTCTATGTATCAAAACGTGTAGGTATGATGGTAGAAGCATTGGATGTTGACGGTGCATTTATTACAACTGAAGGATTTGGTAACAACCACATTGACTTTGCAAGTCATCATGAGCAGATCGGTATGAGAGGTGTTCCTGTCGTAGGACTTTCATTCTGTGCTGTGCAGGGTGCCCTTGTAGTTGGTAACAAATACATGACACACATGGTTGACAACAACAAGTCAGACGCTGGTATCGAGAACGAAGTTCTTGCATGCAACACACTTTGCCACGAAGATGCAATCCGTGCTCTTGCAATGTTAAAAGCAGCAATGGCAGGCGAAGAAGTGAAGAAACCAGAGAAGAAATGGAATCCGAACGTAAAAGCTACAAACGTAGAGTTGATCTCCAACGTGACAGGAAAGCCGATTGAACTTGTGAAAAACGAGCAGTCACTTCCTATGAGTGCAAAGAGAAGAGAAAAATATAACTAATTTTGGGTGAGAATATGAAATATGGCGACAAATTGATAAGGATGGAAGGTGTGATCGTGGAAGTGCATGATGGATGCGTGGCAATCGATCTGAAAGGCCGCCTTGGCTATTTGAAGATACCAATGCGTATGCTGATCACAGACTATCCGCTTGTGGTAGGTCAGGAAGTTGCGTGGAATATGAGTTTTGTGGAACAGCTTGGACCTGAAGCCAATGACAAATATGTTAGTAACCTGGATGTATATAAGCGCAGACAAGAAGAAGCGCGAAAGAATAATGAAAATGACAAGGAGGCAAAATAATGAGTTTAACAACAGTTAAAGGAATGCAGTCAGAAATTTTCGTTCCGATTACTCCTCCATCTGTATGGACTCCTGTAACAAAAGAGTTGAAAGATATGACGATCGCACTTGCTACAGCAGCAGGTGTTCACCACAAAGATCAGGAAAGATTCAACCTTGCAGGTGACTTCACATGGAGAAAAATTACAGATACAATGCCGTCTAACGAATTGATGGTATCTCATGGTGGATATGATAACGGAGACGTAAACAAAGATATCAACTGTATGTTCCCGATCGACAGAATCCATGAATTAGCAAAAGAAGGTTTCATCAAAGCATGTGCACCTGTACACGCAGGTTTCATGGGTGGTGGTGGAAACCAGGAAAAATTCAAACACGAGACAGGACCTGCAATTGCTCAGATGTTCAAAGAAGAGGGTGTAGATGCAGTTGTCCTGACAGCAGGATGAGGTACTTGCCACCGCTCTGCAGTATTGGTGCAGAGAGCGATTGAAGAAGCTGGAATTCCTACAATTATTATTGCAGCTCTTCCACCGGTTGTTCGTCAGTCCGGTACACCTCGTGCGGTTGCTCCACTCGTTCCGATGGGTGCAAATGCAGGAGAACCTAATAATAAAGAAATGCAGACAGCTATCGTAAAGGCAACACTTGAACAGTTAGTTGAAATCCAGACACCTGGAAAAATTGTTCCGCTGCCATTTGAATATGTAGCAAAAGTATAATATTTGGGGACGTAGTAAAATTACAAAATGCTACGTCCCTTTTGTTGTTTTGCTCTGTCCCTTTTGTGATTTTACCCTGTCCCCATTGCCGATAGAGTTTCTTTTTGATAGAATAAAATTAACATTAGTGGGCATTTGAAAGGAGAAAAAGAATGAAACCTGGAGAGAAAGATTTGCGTAGGCTTGTGATCAAGGCTTATCATATAGACCATGCGGAATATGGAGAAGAGAATAAAGTGGATATAGAGGGGAATCTTACGGTTCATGCAAATGCGGATTGTTTTTTGACTCGGAAGGAAGAAATCGCTTCGGTGTCAGTAAAAATCATTCGGCCTGGCGAGTGGAATGTGTTCACAAATAGTATGATGGATATCATACCTATCTCTACAAAAGTGCTTGGGAATATTGGAGACGGCATTACCCATACTTTGACAGGAGTATATGTGATTCTGACTGGCGTGGATGTGAATGGTGTCCAGACGGCAGAGTTTGGATCCTCGGAGGGGATATTGAAGGAAAAGCTCTTTCCTGGAAGGGCGGGAACTCCTTCCGAAAATGATTTTATCATCAGCTTTGATGTTACATTTCAGGCGGGGATGGGGCAAGAGCGCCACGCAGTGACAGAGGCGCATAAGATGTGTGATAGATTTTTGCAGGAATTTCGGGAGCAATTGAAAAAATTTCGGGGAGAGTCATGTACAGAGAGGCATGAATATCATGATATTGCCCGTCCGGGGAAGAAGAGAGTACTCATTGTGAAACAGGTAGCAGGACAGGGGGCAATGTATGATATGCATCTTTTCGGAAAAGAACCGTCAGGAATGGAAGGCGGGAAATCGATTATTGACATGGGAAATATGCCGATACTTGTGACACCAAATGAATATAGGGATGGAATATTACGTTCGATGCAATAAGGAGAGAAGAAGATTATGGGAATAGGACCTTCGACAAAAGAAACAAGCTTACATCACTTTCGAGATCCACTGCTTGATGTTGTGTCAGCGGATGAAGATTTGGATTTGATGGGGATTATTATAGTTGGGACTCCGGATGGAAATGAAGACAAGCTTCTTGTAGGAAGGAGAACTGCGGTATGGGCAGAAGCCATGCGAGCAGACGGGGCAATCATTTCCTCAGATGGTTGGGGAAATAGTGATGTGGATTATGCAAATACTGTGGAAGAACTGGAAACAAGAGGAATACCGGTTGCAGGGCTTAAATTCAGTGGAGAAAGCGGAAAATTTGTTGTTGAGAATGAACACTTGGGGCAAATTTTAGATATCAATAAAAGTATGGAAGGGATAGAAACTTGTGTTGTTGGTGAAAATAATGTGACAGAGTTGGACGCAAGAAAAGTAACTGCTTTATTGAAACTGAAAATGCGAAAAAATATTGTGCATAACGAGTAATGGTGTATCGGACGCATTGTACAAATCAAGATTTCCAAAGGGATTTTTTCTAACGCACGAAGAAACCGAGAAGTACATAGAAGAATACTGGAAGTAGTGAAAATATAAAATAGGAGGAAGTTTCTCGAGTAGATAGACTTCCTCCTATTTAGGTAAAATTATTTTTCTGCTTTCTTTGCATCTCTAAAGAAAGTAATTGCAGTATAGATCATAACACAAATGATAATTCCGGTGAGAACGTTCATTGGAAGCATGGATGCGACCTTATAAGCAACAAATACACCACCGAGTCCGAAAATAGTAATCATCACTGCGGCTTTTCTGTCGTATTTTCCGGCTTTCAAAAATTTCAGTCCGGCAGATGGCATTAGGAATGCGCATGATCCCATCATGACAGGGAAAGCTGCTGTTACGTTGACACCGAGAGCACTAATCATTGCCATACATGGAGCGTATAGTCCAACGCCAATTGTCATGAGTGCACCGAGCAGGGTGTTGATTAAAATTCCGAGTATCAACTTCATACCGTGTAATCCGTATGTGAGTCGACTGGTAATGGAAGGAGTAATCTCCTCTGCTGTAAGTGTGGTAAGTCCGGATTCTTTTAAAAGTGGTATTACTTTATGAAGTTCTGTCTTTGTAATAGAAGGATCTGTGAACAAATCTTTCTTGTCGTCAGGAACATTTTTGTTGTTTTTTATATTGGCAACCCAATCATCGCCGTTTTCAATTGTAAATCCGTTAGCTTCCAGTTCTGCTACAATTGCAGTTGGCTTCATTGTACTTTCGAACGGTCCAATGTGTGCAAGTTTGCAAGAAAGTACTCCGGCTAAAATAAGAAGAGCAGTACCAAGCCCGATGCGGATAACTTTTGGTGACCATTTTGAAACAATGGAAGCGCCAAAGACAGCGCCAATAGCGGCTCCGGCAATCAATGTGACTAAAGTAAGTCCTTCTATTTTAATCAATTCTAAAAATAGTAAGAATTCTGCAATAGTAGGAATTGTGTGGGCAATATTTAATGTACCTGGCATGTTTTCGTCAGAACAGGATTTGCTGAATTTAAATCCGGCCTGGCAGGTGGCAAAGCTTCCGATGCCCCAAGTATCCAGAAGATCGCTGATGAACCCGATGATTGCAAGTGGGACCAACTTTGTTTTAGTAAAATCTTCTTTGTGTTTGATACAATCTTTAATAAAAATGAAAGCAAAGACTGCACCATAAGCTAATATCGCAACTTTGATAAAAAGTACGATGTCCATTTCATATTTCCTCCGTATTCATATATTATCTTAAAAGTGACAACTTCTATTATAATGCGAAATGCCACTTAAGTAAAGAAAAATAAAAAAAATTTTAAGCAGATTTCACAGTATTTTTTAAATTTATGTCTATATTTTTTGAAAATAAACCAAAAGATATGTGAAATAATAAGGGAATTCAAATTGTATCAAAAAAAGTACAAAAAATATGGGGGGGGGGGAGAAAAACATTTGGTAAATATTGACAAAAATGGGAGTGGGTGGTATAGTGAAACTGATAATAACGGACGGGGTATACTTATTCACCATGGTTTATAACTATAATGTAAAGTATAGTGATAAGTGATGCTAGATGAGGAAGACAGAATATGGGGGAGTACATAATCTGACTGTTATAGTATTATTTTATTAGAATTATGTATATAGGAGGAAAGAACAATGTACAGGAAAAAGTTAATGCGTGTTGCTTTAGCTGGAATTATGACTGCTACTGTAATCACTTCTAGTGTACCGGTAAATGCAGCAGAACCAGTAGCAGCAAAGCAGGAAGAAACAACAAAAGATGGAGAAGCTGGTGCATCGGCAGACATCACAGTTAAATTTGTAGACGAAAGAGGAAATGTAGTTTTTGAGAAAAAACTCACTTTTGAAGAAGGCGTTTATAATTACTCTGTTTTAGAGGAGTATATTCAGAAATTTATTCCAGATTATAAATTGGAAACGTCTGGAGATTTTAATGCAGTACAGGGTGCGGTGATTGAAACTAGAGTTATGCAGAAAGCTCCGGAAGAGAAAACACAGACAGTAAAACTTAATTACTATGATGAAGCAGCAAAGAAGCAGATTAAAGAAGCAGAACTTGAAGTATCTATTTCGGATTCAGCAGTAGATATGGCTACTGTTGCAAGATATATGCCGGAAGGATATGTTCTTAATGGATCCGATTGTGCAATCAGAGATGGTTGGGTATATGTATCTGTATCTCCAGAAGAAGAAACACAGACAGTAAAACTTAATTACTATGATGAAGCTGCAAAGAAGCAGGTAGCAGAAGTGTCACTTAAAGTGTCTATCTCAGACTCAGCAGTAGACATGGCTACTATCACAAGATATCTGCCAGAAGGATATGTTCTTAGTGGAACAAATGGATCTGATTGTGCAATCAGAAATGGTTATGTATATGTATCTGTAGCACCACAGGAAAAAACACAGACAGTAAAAATCAACTACTATGATGAAGCAGCTAAGAAGCAAGTTAAAGAAGCAACACTTGAAGTATCTATTTCAGATTCAGCAGTAGATATGGCTACTGTTGCAAGATATATGCCGGAAGGATATGTTCTTAATGGATCCGACTGTGCAATCAGAGATGGCTATGTATATGCATCAGTATCTCCGGAAGAAGAAACACGTACAGTTTACATTAACTACTATGATGAAAGTGCAAAGAAACAGGTAGCAGAAGTGCTGGTTAAGATTTCAGCAGATAGATCAGAAGTAGAAATGGCTACTCTTTTAAGATACTTACCAGAAGGATATGACCTTGTAGATACAGACCTTAAAGTTAGAGATAAGTTCGTATATGCATCTGTTAAAGAAAGAGAAGAAGAAACAAAAGCAACTACATTCAGAGTTGTTTACAGAGATCAGGCAACACAGGAAGTTGTTGATAGCGAAACATTAACAGGTGGACGTCAGAATGATAATGGAGACTATGTGTTTAAAGCAGATGTTGACTTCAATATCCCGGAAGGTTATCAGTTAGCAGTAGCTTATCCTGAGTTTGTTGTAGCAGCAGGAGGCTCAGCATCAGCAGAGATTCTTGTTAACAAATTAGAAGAGACACAGACAGTAAAAATTAATTACTATGATGAAGCAGCTAAAAAACAGGCTGCAGAAGTAGCAGTAGAGGTTTCTGCTGAAGAAACAATGGTAAATAAAGCAATTCTTGCAAGATATATGCCGGAAGGATATGGTTTCAGTGCAAGTAATGCTTCAGACTGTGTAATCAGAGATGGATATGTATATGTATCAGTATCTCCGGTAGAAAAGACACAGACAGTAAAAATCAACTACTACGATGAAGCTGCAAAGAAACAGGTAGCAGAAGTACCAGTTGAAGTATCTATCTCAGATTCTGCAGTAGATATGGCAACTATTGCAAGATATATGCCAGCAGGATACGGACTTAGCGGAGAAAATGGATCTGATTGTGCAATCAGAGACGGATATGTATATGTATCAGTATCTCCAATTGAAGAGACACAGACAGTAAAAATCAACTACTATGATGAAACAGAAGAAAAACAGGTAGCAGAAGTGCCAGTTCAGATTTCTTCTGACAGATCAGAATTAGAGAAAGCTACTGTTGTAAGATTCTTACCAGCAGGATATGTTCTTAAGAACACAGATCTTAAGATCAGAGACGGATATGTGTATGTAGCTGTTGAGAAAGAGACAGAAGCTCCGGTAGATCCAGAGAATCCAGAAATTCCATTGACTCCATTGGAACCATCTACACCAGTAGAAAAACCAGAGACTCCTAACAAAGATGACAATCAGAAAGAAGAGTCTAAGAAGGACGACAAGAAAAAAGCTCCTAAGACATCTGATGAGGCAAACCCAATGGCAGCAGCATTGCCAGCTGGAGTAAGCCTTGCAGCAATTCTTGCATTATTAGTAAAGAAATTCAAATAATCGAAAAGATTAGAGAAGATTCTTCGCTATAGGAAATAGGAATATTGCCAAAAATGCATAGCGTTTTTGGCAATATTTTTTTGAAATACTTATAAAAAGATTTAGTGAAAAAGGGTAAGCGAAAGGACAGGAGAGAAGATGAAAAGATACATTAGTTTCATACTGATGATATGTTTAATAGGAACGTTGATGGTTGGATGCGGAAAAGAAGAGAAAAAAGAAAAAAAACAAGCTAAACCATTGACTATTTATGAGCAGTTGACAATAAAGGATACTCCCCTTTCTGATGATGATTCTAAAGTGATCGAAAATGGTATAAATAATTGGGTGAAGGGTTTCCTTGCTGTGAATAGTAATACTGATGATAAAGAATTGTCTGATAAGATACTTTATCAAAGCGTTGTAAATCAAGAGCAAAGAGAAAAATTAGAGAAAGATAGAGATGCTTTCTATAAAAATGGTGGCATCGTAGTGGAAGAAACAACAACTAAAATAAGCAATACCAAAAAGGCAGAATATCAAAAGAAAGAAGTTGGGGTTGTTGATTGTGAGACGACGGTAAAGGGAACGGCCAATGGAGAAGCTTTTGAGAAAAAGTACACAATGCAGATGGTTGTGAAGCGAGATGAAAATGACGTAGTAACTGTATATGAAATTAATAGTATAACATGGGAATAATACCTTCAATAAAAGTGTATAAGATAAATATGCAGAGCTGTAGCCGAATGGATTTTTATATGGCGCATACTCTTATAATATAGAAGGAAAAGGAATAGGAAGCTTTCTTTTACATATAAGCATGACGATAAAAATGCCTATTTTTCCCCATGAAGTAAATGAGAAAATTGTACTTAAAAAAATACAAAAAAAACAGAAAAGTACTTGAAAAGTATAGAAACATCTAGTATACTAAGAGAGCTGTGACATGATAGCAATGAAACGAGAGGTTGCTGCTTATAATAGCAGGTTTTCCGCGGAGCGAATGTCAAGTTAGGAAACTGGCGACAAGTCACTGTACGAAACTATAACGGCCACTGAAATGTGGTAACAACGTGTGAGTAACTCACGACACACACGGGAGAGTGTACAGTCACCGCTTGTCGTACTGAAGTAAATAGTACGAAAAGGAGGCGACTTTTTTTATGGCAAGTCAAGTAATGAGAATCACATTGAAAGCTTATGATCATCAGTTAGTTGATGCATCTGCTAAGAAAATTATCGAAACTGTAAAGAAGAATGGATCACAGGTGAGCGGACCGGTACCACTTCCGACAAAGAAAGAAGTAGTAACAATCTTAAGAGCGGTTCACAAATACAAAGATTCCAGAGAGCAGTTCGAACAGAGAACTCATAAGAGACTGATTGATATCTTAACACCAACACAGAAGACTGTTGATGCATTATCTAGATTAGAAATGCCGGCTGGTGTATATATCGATATCAAAATGAAAAACAAATAAGTAAGACAGTAACAATCCTATATTTAGGATGAACACTTCGGTGTTCCGCTGTAAATCACAGGAGGTAATTATAATGAAGAAAGCTATTTTGGCTACAAAAGTTGGAATGACACAGATTTTCAACGAAGACGGAGCTTTGACTCCGGTAACTGTACTTCAGGCTGGACCTTGTGTAGTAACACAGATTAAAACAGTAGAGAATGACGGTTACAGCGCAGTTCAGGTTGGTTTTGTTGACAAGAAAGACAAAATCGTAAACGTGGACAAAAACGGTAAGAAAGAAATCGTGCACAGACACGGTGTAACTAAGGCAGAAAAAGGACACTTTGACAAAGCCGGTGTTTCAGGAAAAAGATTCGTAAGAGAATTCAAATTCGACAATGCTGACGAGTACACATTGGCTCAGGAAATCAAAGCTGACATCTTCGCTGCAGGTGATAAAGTAGACGCTACAGCAATTTCAAAAGGTAAAGGTTTCCAGGGTGCGATTAAGAGACATAACCAGCACAGAGGACCTATGACTCACGGTTCTAAATTCCATCGTCATGCAGGTTCCAACGGTGCAGCATCTGATCCAAGTAAAGTATTCAAAGGTAAAAAGATGCCAGGACACATGGGACACAAGAGAATTACAATTCAGAATCTTGAGGTAGTAAGAGTAGATGCTGAAAACAACTTAATCTTAGTAAAAGGATCAGTTCCAGGACCTAAGAAATCTTTAGTAACAATTAAAGAAAGCGTAAAAGCAATCTAGTCTTTAATAGGAAAGGAGGAACACACAAATGGCAAACGTATCTGTTTATAATATCGAAGGTAAAGAAGTTGGTACAATCGAATTAAACGATGCTGTATTCGGTGTAGAAGTTAACGAGCACTTATTACACATGGCAGTTGTTAACCAGCTTGCAAATAAACGTCAGGGAACACAGAAAGCAAAAACTCGTTCAGAAGTTTCCGGCGGTGGAAGAAAACCATGGAGACAGAAAGGAACAGGTCATGCAAGACAGGGTTCTACAAGAGCTCCACAGTGGACAGGCGGCGGAGTTGTATTTGCTCCAACACCAAGAGACTACTCTTTCAAATTAAATAAAAAAGAGAAGAGAGCAGCTCTTAAATCAGCTCTTACATCAAGAGTATTAGAAAATAAATTCATCGTTCTTGAAGATATGAACTTTGGTGAAATCAAAACAAAGAACTTCCAGAACATGTTAAATAACTTAAATGTATCAAAAGCATTAGTAGTATTAGGGGATGACAGCAGAAACGCAGAGTTATCTGCAAGAAACATCGCTGATGTTAAAACTGCTAAGACAAACACAATCAACGTATACGACATCTTAAAATACAACACAGTAGTTACAACAAAAGCTTGTGTTGCAACAATCGAGGAGGTGTACGCATAATGGCAGACATTAAATACTATGACGTAATCCTGAAACCTGTAGTTACAGAGAAGAGCATGGAGCTCATGGGTGAAAAGAAATACACATTCTTAGTTCACACAGAAGCAACTAAAAATCAGGTAAAAGAAGCAGTAGAGAAAATGTTCGCAGGAACAAAGGTTGCAAGTGTTCACACAATGAATCTCGATGGTAAGACAAAGAGACGTGGAATGACATTTGGTAAAACTGCTAAAACAAAGAAAGCAATCGTACAGTTAACAGCTGACTCAGCTGATATCGAAATTTTCGAAGGACTGTAAAATCTGACAATATACGGTGCAAATCCGTGAAACTATAATTAGAGCAACGAAAGGAGATAAAGTAATGGGAATCAAAACATATAACCCATATACACCTTCAAGAAGACAGATGACTGGCTCTGATTTCTCAGAAATCACAAAGACTACACCGGAGAAATCCTTAGTAGTTTCTACAAGCAGAACAGCTGGTCGTAACAATCAGGGTAAAATCACAGTTAGACACCGCGGAGGCGGAGCCAAGAGAAAATATAGAATTATCGACTTCAAGAGAAAGAAAGACGGTATTCCGGCAACAGTAATCGGAATCGAATACGATCCGAACAGAACAGCTAATATCGCACTTATCTGCTATGCAGACGGTGAGAAAGCTTACATCCTTGCACCGGAAGGATTAACAGATGGAATGAAAGTTATGAATGGACCGGAAGCAGAAGTAAGAGTAGGAAACTGCTTACCACTTTCTGAAATTCCAGTAGGTACACAGATTCACAACATCGAGTTATATCCAGGAAAAGGTGGACAGTTAGTTCGTTCAGCAGGAAACAGCGCACAGCTTATGGCGAAAGAAGGAAAATACGCAACACTTCGTCTTCCTTCAGGAGAAATGAGAATGGTTCCGATCATCTGTAGAGCATCTATCGGTGTTGTTGGAAACGGAGACCACAGCCTGATCAACATTGGTAAAGCAGGACGTAAACGTCACATGGGATTCAGACCTACAGTTCGTGGTTCTGTTATGAACCCGAATGACCATCCACACGGTGGTGGTGAAGGTAAGACAGGAATCGGTCGTCCAGGTCCAAGCACACCTTGGGGCAAACCGGCACTTGGTCTTAAGACTAGAAAGAAAAACAAACAGTCTAACAAGTTAATCGTTAGAAGAAGAGATGGTAAAGGTATCAAATAAATAGTTTACAAGGAGGTTAGAACCTATGGCTCGCTCACTTAAAAAAGGACCATTTGCAGATGAAAGCTTACTGAAAAAAGTAGAAGCTATGAACGCTGCAGGTGATAAATCAGTTATAAAAACTTGGTCACGTCGTTCTACAATCTTCCCACAGTTCGTTGGACACACAATTGCTGTCCATGACGGAAGAAAACATGTGCCTGTATATGTTACAGAAGATATGGTTGGACATAAACTCGGAGAGTTTGTTGCAACAAGAACATACAGAGGACACGGAAAAGACGAGAAGAAATCAAGAGTTCGTTAATTAATCGCAATTTGAAAGGAGGGTTCATCCATGGCAAAAGGACATAGATCCCAAATCAAAAGAGAGAGAAATGCAAACAAGGACACAAGACCATCAGCTAAATTATCTTACGCTAGAGTTTCTGTTCAGAAAGCATGTTTCGTATTAGATGCCATCAGAGGTAAGGATGTACAGACAGCACTTGGTATTTTAACTTACAATCCAAGATATGCTTCAAGCTTAATAAAGAAATTATTAGAATCAGCAATCGCAAACGCTGAAAATAACAACGGAATGAATGTTGAGAACCTTTATATTGAAGAATGTTACGCAAATAAAGGACCAACTATGAAGAGAATCAAACCGAGAGCACAGGGCAGAGCTTACAGAATCGAAAAGAGAATGAGCCACATCACACTTGTGCTTAATGAAAGATAAGGAGGGCAATAATGGGACAGAAAGTTAATCCTCATGGCTTAAGAGTCGGTGTTATCAAAGAGTGGGACTCTAGATGGTATGCTGAAGAGAACTTCTCAGACTACTTAGTAGAAGACCACAAAATCAGAACATTTCTTAAAAAGAAATTATACAGCGCAGGAGTTTCTAAAATTGAGATCGAAAGAGCTTCTGATCGTGTTAAGATCATTATCTATACAGCAAAACCAGGTGTTGTAATCGGTAAAGGTGGAGCTGAAATTGAGAAGGTAAAAGCAGAACTTCAGAAATTTACAGATAAGAAATTAGTTGTAGATATCAAAGAAATCAAGAGACCTGACAAAGATGCACAGTTAGTAGCTGAAAATATTGCATTACAGTTAGAAAACCGTATTTCATTCAGACGTGCTATGAAATCTTGCATGTCAAGAACAATGAAATCAGGAGCACTTGGTATCAAGACATCTGTATCTGGACGTCTTGGTGGAGCTGATATGGCTCGTACAGAGTTCTACAGCGAGGGAACAATCCCACTTCAGACACTTAGAGCTGACATTGATTATGGATTCGCAGAGGCTGACACAACTTACGGAAAAGTTGGTGTTAAAGTGTGGATCTATAAAGGCGAAGTTCTTCCAACTAAAGCAGCTAAGGAAGGGAGCGATAAATAATTATGTTAATGCCAAAAAGAGTAAAACGTCGTAAACAGTTCCGTGGTTCCATGAAAGGAAAAGCTTTACGCGGAAATAAAATTACAAACGGTGAATTCGGACTTGTAGCAACAGAGCCATGCTGGATTCGTTCAAACCAGATTGAGGCTGCCCGTATCGCTATGACACGTTACATCAAACGTGGTGGTAAAGTTTGGATTAAAATTTTCCCGGATAAACCAGTAACTACAAAACCAGCTGAAACACGTATGGGTTCTGGTAAAGGAACACTCGAATACTGGGTAGCGGTTGTAAAACCAGGACGCGTAATGTTCGAGCTTGCCGGAGTACCTGAGGAAACAGCACGTGAAGCTTTACGTCTTGCAATGCACAAATTACCTTGTAAATGTAAGATCGTTTCACGCGAAGATTTAGAAGGCGGTGATAACAGTGAAAATTAATACATTTGTAAAAGATTTAAAAGCAAAATCAGTTGCAGAATTAAACGAAGAATTAGTAGCTGCTAAAAAGGAACTTTTCAACTTAAGATTCCAGAACGCAACAAATCAGTTAGATAACACAAGCAGAATTAAAGAAGTAAGAAGAAACATCGCTAGAATTCAGACAGTGATTACTGAGGCTTCTAAAGCTGAATAAGCTTGAGAATATCTATTGATTAGAAAGGAGCAAAACAGTGGAAAGAAATTTAAGAAAAACACGTGTTGGTAAAGTAGTAAGCAACAAAATGGATAAGACTATTGTAGTTGCAGTTGAAGACCACGTAAAACATCCTCTTTACAACAAAATCGTAAAGAGAACATATAAATTGAAAGCTCACGATGAAGCAAATGAATGCAACATCGGCGATAAAGTAAAAGTTATGGAAACAAGACCTTTATCTAAAGATAAGAGATGGAGACTTGTGGAAGTTATGGAAAAAGTAAAATAGTATTTAAGGAGGGTTACCTGCATGATACAGCAAGAAAGTAGACTTAAAGTAGCAGATAATACAGGTGCAAAAGAATTACTTTGCATTCGCGTATTAGGTGGTTCTACTAGAAGATATGCAGCTATTGGTGATGTGATCGTTGCTTCTGTTAAAGACGCAACACCAGGCGGCGTTGTAAAAAAAGGTGATGTAGTGAAAGCAGTTGTAGTTCGTACAGTAAATAAGACACGCCGTAAAGACGGTTCTTACATCAGATTCGACGAGAATGCTGCAGTAATTATTAAAGATGACAAAAATCCAAGAGGAACTCGTATTTTTGGACCAGTAGCAAGAGAACTTCGTGACAAGCAGTTCATGAAAATCGTTTCACTTGCTCCGGAAGTACTGTAAGGAGGTGCCTAGATGTCAACTATGAAAATTAAAAAAGGTGATATGGTTAAAGTTATCGCTGGTAAAGACAAAGACAAAGAAGGCAAAGTTATTGCTGTAAATAGAAAAGACAACACAGTTTTAGTTGAAGGTGTAAACATGCTGACAAAGCACACAAAACCAAGTGCGACAAATCAGAATGGTGGCATCGTTCATCAGGAAGGCCCGATTGATGCTTCAAACGTAATGTACATTCACAAAGGAACTGCTACAAGAGTAGGTTTCAAAATGGATGGAGACAAAAAAGTACGTTTTGCAAAATCAACAGGCGAAGTGATTGACTAATTTGGGGAAGGAGGAACAGAACTTTGAGTAGACTTAAAGAAATGTACCAGAACGAGATCGTTGACGCAATGATCAAAAAGTTCGGTTATAAAAATATTATGGAAGTGCCAAAACTCGATAAAGTTGTTATCAACATGGGTGTTGGCGAAGCAAAAGATAACCACAAAGTTTTAGAATCAGCAGTTGCTGACCTTGAGAAAATCTCAGGACAGAAAGTTGTTCTTACAAAAGCGAAGAAATCAGTTGCTAACTTCAAGGTTAGAGAAGGTATGGCAATCGGATGCAAGACTACACTTAGAGGAGAAAAAATGTACGAGTTCGTTGATCGTCTCGTAAACCTTGCTTTACCTCGTGTACGTGACTTTAGAGGGGTTAACCCGAACGCATTCGACGGAAGAGGTAACTACGCTCTTGGTATCAAAGAACAGTTGATCTTCCCTGAAATTGAGTATGATAAAGTTGATAAAGTAAGAGGTATGGATATTATCTTTGTTACAACTGCAAAAACAGACGAAGAGGCTCGTGAATTATTGAGATTATTCAATATGCCATTTACAAAATAGTAGGGAGGAAAACTTTCATGGCAAAAACATCTATGAAAATCAAACAGCAACGTAAACAGAAATTCTCTACTAGAGAGTATAATCGTTGTAAAATTTGTGGACGTCCACATGCATATTTAAGAAAATACGGAATCTGCAGAGTATGCTTCCGTGAATTAGCTTATAAAGGTCAGATTCCAGGAGTTAAGAAAGCTTCTTGGTAGGCCGAAAGCAACTTGGTGCGACCAAGCATAAGCGGAGGTCGAACCTAGTGCGAGGTCGTTCTTTGAGCTTGGCGAGGTACTGCCGAGCTTAGCAAAAAGAACTTTATGAACAGTAAAAAGGAGGAAAAACTCATGACAATGTCAGATCCAATCGCAGATATGCTTACAAGAATCCGTAATGCAAATACTGCTAAACATGATACAGTAGATGTTCCTGCGTCAAAAATGAAATTAGCGATTGCTGAGATTCTTTTTAACGAAGGATACATTGCAAAATATGACATCGTAGAAGATGGTGCTTTTAAAACAATCCACATCACATTAAAATACGGTGCAGACAAGAATGAAAAAGTTATTTCAGGTCTTAAGAGAATTTCTAAACCAGGTCTTCGCGTTTACGCAAGCAAAGAAGATCTTCCTAGAGTATTAGGCGGACTTGGAACAGCTATCATTTCAACAAATCAGGGTGTTATCACAGACAAAGAAGCTAGAAAGCTCAACGTAGGTGGAGAAGTATTAGCATTTGTTTGGTAGACCGAAAGCAACTTAGTGAAGCCAAGTGCTAAACGATGGCTGAGCCAAGTGCTAAGCGCAACTGAAAACAGAGCGGCCAAGCCGCCGCTCCGAGAATTTAAGTGTAGGAGGTATAAGGTATGTCACGTATAGGAAGACTGCCAGTAGCAATTCCAGCAGGTGTAACTGTTGAAATCGCTGAGAATAACAAAGTGACTGTAAAAGGTCCAAAAGGAACTCTTGTAAGAGAACTTCCGGTAGAGATGGAAATCAAACAGGAAGGCGATGCAATCGTAGTAACAAGACCAAGCGATTTAAAGAAGATGAAAGCGTTACATGGTCTTACAAGAACATTGATCAATAACATGGTTGTTGGTGTAACAGAAGGATACAAAAAAGTTCTTGAAGTTAATGGTGTTGGTTACAGAGCAGCAAAATCTGGTAACAAATTAACATTAAGTTTAGGATACTCTCATCCAGTAGAGATGATCGACCCTGAAGGAGTTGAAACAGTTCTTGAAGGACAGAACAAAATCACTGTACAGGGTATTGATAAAGAAAAAGTAGGCCAATACGCAGCTGAAATCAGAGATAAGAGAAGACCTGAGCCATACAAAGGTAAAGGTATTAAATATGCTGATGAAGTTATCAGACGTAAAGTTGGTAAGACTGGTAAGAAATAATTAAGGAGAGTGTGAAGATGGTTAGTAAAAAATCAAGAAGCGAAGTTCGTGTAAACAAACATAGAAAATTACGTAACCGTTTCAGCGGTACAGCTGAGAGACCACGTTTAGCTGTGTTTAGAAGTAATAATCATATGTATGCTCAGATTATTGACGATACAGTTGGAAATACTCTTGTTTCAGCATCTACTCTTCAGAAAGAAGTAAAAGCAGAATTAGAGAAAACTAACAACGTTGATGCAGCAGCATACTTAGGAACAGTAATTGCTAAGAAAGCAATTGAAAAAGGTATAAAAACTGTTGTCTTTGACAGAGGCGGCTTTATATACCAGGGAAAAATCAAAGCATTAGCAGATGCAGCTCGTGAAGCTGGATTAGAATTCTAGAAGGAGGAACACACATGAAACAGAATCGCATTGATGCTAGTTCATTAGAATTAACAGAAAAAGTGGTATCAATCAAACGTGTAACAAAAGTTGTTAAAGGTGGTCGTAACTTCAGATTCACAGCTTTAGTAGTTGTAGGCGATGGAAATGGCCATGTTGGTGCAGGTTTAGGAAAAGCAGCTGAAATTCCAGAAGCAATCCGTAAAGGAAAAGAGGATGCAGCTAAGAAACTTGTTACTGTTGCAATGGACGAAAACAACAGTATTACACATGATTTAATTGGTAAATTTGGAAGTGCTTCAGTATTACTTAAGAAGGCACCGGAAGGTACCGGAGTTATCGCCGGAGGACCGGCGCGTGCGGTAATCGAGCTTGCAGGTATCAAAAATATCCGTACTAAATCATTAGGCTCAAACAACAAGCAGAACGTAGTTCTTGCTACAATTGATGGATTAAGCCAGATTAAAACTCCGGAAGAGGTAGCTAAGCTTCGCGGTAAATCTGTTGAAGAGATCTTAGGCTAAGGAGGAGATTGAAAATGGCAAACTTAAAAATCACATTAGTAAAATCTACAATTGGTGCAGTACCAAAACACAAAAAGACAGTAGAAGCTTTAGGTCTTAAAAAACTTAACAAATCTGTTGAGTTACCAGACAACGCTGCAACAAGAGGAATGGTACAGCAGGTAAGACATTTAGTAAAAGTAGAAGAAGTTTAATAATACAGATAAGGAGGTGTCACTATGGATTTATCAAATTTAAGACCGGCAGACGGTTCAAAACACAGTGATAATTTCAGAAGAGGACGTGGACACGGTTCTGGAAATGGTAAGACAGCCGGTAAAGGACACAAAGGTCAGAAAGCTCGTTCAGGAGGCACAAGACCAGGTTTCGAAGGTGGTCAGATGCCATTATATAGACGTATTCCTAAGAGAGGTTTCACTTGCAGAAACTCTAAAGAAATCATTGCAATCAACTTAGGTGCATTAGAAGTATTTGAGAATGATGCAGTAGTTTCTGTGGAAGCTCTTATTGAAGCAGGAATCGTTAAAAATCCTAGAGATGGTGTGAAAATTCTTGGAAATGGAGAATTAACTAAGAAGCTTACAGTTCAGGCAAATGCATTCAGCGCATCTGCAAAAGAAAAAATTGAAGCTCTTGGTGGAAAAGCAGAGGTGATCTAATTGCTGAAAACAATCCGAAAGGCTTTTCAGATTGATGACATTAGGAAACGTATCATGTATACGTTCCTAATGCTGATTGTTATCAGAATAGGATCACAGATGCCTACACCAGGTATTAACTCCGCATATGTTCAGAATTTTTTTGAAAGCCAGACAGGAGATGCGTTTAATTTCTTTAGCGCATTTACAGGCGGATCACTGGAGAGAATGACGATTTTTGCGCTTAGCATTACACCTTACATCACATCTTCTATCATTATGCAGCTTTTAACAATTGCAATTCCGAAGTTAGAAGAAATGCAGAAAGAAGGAGAGGATGGAAGAAAGAAAATTGCGGCAATCACACGTTATGTAACAGTAGTGCTTGCAATCGTCGAGTCAACAGCTCTTTCCATTGGTATGGGAAGAAGCGGAATGCTTGAAGAATACAATTTTGTAAATGTTGTAATGGTAGTGCTGACACTTACAGCAGGTTCCGCATTTCTTATGTGGGTTGGTGAAAGAATTACGGAAAAAGGCGTTGGTAACGGTATATCAATTGTATTGTTAATCAATATTGTTTCCCGTATTCCAAGTGACTTTGCAACACTTTACACCAAATTCATGAAAGGAAAATCCCTTGCAGTAGCATGTCTTGCTGCATTAATTATTATCGCTATCTTACTTGTTATCTTTGTGTTTGTAGTTTTACTGCAGAGTGGACAGAGAAAAATTGCTGTTCAATATTCACAGAAGATTCAGGGAAGAAGAAGTGTAGGCGGACAGTCAACATTCATCCCGCTGAAAGTCAATACAGCAGGTGTTGTTCCTGTTATCTTCGCTTCATCATTGATGCAGTTCCCTGTTGTAATTGCCGGTTTCTTAGGAAAAGGTAACGGAACAGGAATTGGAAGCGAAATTTTAAGGGGATTAAGTTCAAACAACTGGTGTAATCCACAGAATATCCAATATTCATGGGGATTACTTCTATATATCGCACTTACGATTTTATTTGCATATTTCTATACATCGATTACATTCAATCCACTTGAAATTGCAAATAACATGAAGAAGAGTGGTGGCTTTATTCCGGGGATCCGTCCTGGAAAACCGACGGTAGATTATTTGACTAGAATTTTGAACTACATTATATTTATCGGAGCTGTCGGGCTTGTAATTGTTCAGGTGATTCCGTTTGTATTCAATGGATGGCTTGGAGCAAATGTTTCATTCCTCGGAACATCATTGATCATTATTATCGGTGTTATTCTTGAGACATTAAAACAAATAGGATCGCAGATGCTCGTACGCAATTACAAAGGTTTTTTGAATAGTTAATGATTTAGTGTCCTGTGTCGATCGCTCTTTTGGTTGATGCAGAACACTAAAATACTATACAGACAAATTTTCATGAACTCATGGCTAGGAGGGCAGGTTATGAAAATAATTATGTTAGGTGCACCTGGTGCGGGAAAAGGTACACAGGCTAAGAAAATTGCCGCAAAATATGGAATTCCTCATATTTCTACAGGCGATATTTTCAGGGCAAATATTAAAAACGGAACAGAGCTTGGTAAGAAGGCCAAAACATATATGGATCAGGGAATGCTGGTGCCGGATGATCTTACCGTGGATTTGGTTACGGATCGGATTCATAAGGATGACTGCAAAAATGGTTATGTCCTGGATGGATTTCCAAGAACGATTCCTCAGGCAGAGGCGCTTGATAAAGCCCTTTCTGCAATGAACGAAAAGTTAGATCATGCCATTGAGGTAAATGTTCCAGACGAGAATATTGTAAAACGTATGTCGGGACGACGTGCCTGCTTAAATTGCGGGGCCACATACCATGTTGTACATGCGCCAACTAAGGTTGAAAATATTTGCGATATGTGTGGCGGAGAATTGATTCTAAGAGATGATGATAAACCGGAGACGGTATTAAAGCGTCTGGGAATATACCATAATCAGACGAAACCTTTGATTGATTATTATAAAGAAGAAGGCATTCTTACAACAATAGATGGAACTGCAGCTTTAGAGGATGTATTTAAAGCAATTATTGCTATTCTGGGAGAATAAATCTATGCCTGTATCAATAAAATCAGCCAGAGAAATTGAACTCATGACAGAGGCAGGACGGATTCTGGCCATTGTACATGAGGAAATGGAGAAAGCGCTTCATCCGGGTATGACGACGCTTGATATTAACAAAATCGGGGAAGAAGTAATAAGGAGCTATGGCTGTACTCCTTCTTTCCTTAATTATAATGGTTACCCGGCATCAATCTGTGTCTCTGTGAATGACGAAGTTGTTCACGGGATTCCTACAGATAAGAGAGTTTTAAAAGACGGAGATATTGTAGGATTGGATGCAGGACTTATTTATAAAGGTTACCATTCCGATGCGGCCAGAACTCACGGAATCGGTGAAACCAGTAAAGAAGCTTCTAGGCTTATAGAGGTAACAAGAGAATGTTTCTTTGAAGGCATAAAATATGCAAGAGAAGGAAATCATTTGTTTGAAATTTCGGCAGCGATAGGCAGATATGCAGAAGAACACGGCTACGGTGTTGTACGTGATTTATGCGGTCATGGAATTGGAATGAAACTGCATGAAGCACCAGAAATACCGAACTATGAGATGGGCAGAAAAGGGATGAAACTGCGGGCCGGAATGACCCTGGCAATTGAACCGATGATCAATATAGGAGATTATCGGGTAAAATGGCTTGATGACGACTGGACGGTAGTGACATCAGATGGTTCTTTATCCGCACATTATGAGAATACGGTGCTGATCACGGAAGGCGAACCGAAGCTGTTGACCTTATGAAAGTAAAGGAAACACTATGGAAAGATTTGAAAAAGGTATGCTGGTTAAGTCGAAGGCGGGGCATGACAAAGGGAAAGTATATGTCATATTCCAGATGGATGAGACATATGTATATTTAGTTGATGGAAAACTGAAAACATTAGCGAAACCAAAGAAAAAGAAATACTGTCATGTACAGGTGATACAAAGAAAATATGATATCACGGAAGCTGATGATACGGCAGTGAAACGAATTTTGAAAATGTATAACAGGGAGGAAGCATAACATGTCAAAAGCTGATGTAATTGAAATTGAAGGAACAGTAGTAGAAAAATTACCAAATGCAATGTTCCAGGTAGAACTTGAAAACGGACATCAGGTATTAGCTCACATCAGTGGGAAACTTCGTATGAACTTTATCAAGATTTTACCGGGAGATAAAGTGACTTTAGAATTATCTCCATATGATTTATCAAAAGGCAGAATTATCTGGAGAGATAAATAAAAAAAGTATTGACTTTTTGAAAAATATAATGCTATAATATATAGGCGCGTTCCCGGGTATTTTTATGTGTAAAGGCATATGAGTTGCAGTTTTTACAGGGAGAAAGCGCGGGAAACATAAGGCAGAGCAGTGGATGAAAGGAGGATTTGACATGAAGGTTAGATCATCAGTTAAACCAATTTGCGAAAAATGCAAAATTATTAAAAGAAAAGGAAGCATCAGAGTAATCTGTGAAAATCCAAAACACAAACAGAGACAGGGATAATTATCGTTGTCGTTTTTGTGCGTTAGGCACAACTTAATTTAGGCGGCTGTAGTATGACACACAAGGCTGTGTGTACATGCTATTAATATACAGGGAAACAATCCTCGATGTATATTGCTTATAATACCCGGTGTCATTTCCGGGAAAGGCTGTAGTATCTAGCAGCTGGAAGCGTACTGCTTCCCAATTAGGGACAATATTAACAAAGATTCAAAACGGAGGAAAATTACATGGCTCGTATCGCAGGTGTAGACTTACCAAGAGACAAACGTGTAGAAATCGGTTTAACTTATATCTACGGAATCGGTAGAGTAAGTGCAGACAACATTTTAGCAAAGTCAGGGGTTAACCCGGACACACGCTGCAGAGATTTAACAGATGATGAAGTTAAAGCAATCAGTGCAGTAATTGACGCAGAATATCAGGTAGAAGGTGATCTTCGTAGAGAGATCGCTCTTAACATCAAGAGATTACAGGAAATTGGATGCTACAGAGGTATCCGTCATAGAAGAGGACTTCCGGTTCGTGGTCAGAAGACTAAGACAAATGCAAGAACAAGAAAAGGTCCTAAGAGAACAGTAGCAAATAAGAAGAAATAGGCCGAAAGCCACTTAATGAAATCGAGCTGATAGTGCAGATTGAATTTAGTGCGAGGCCGTTCGCGAACCTTAGTGAATGCGCAGCATGAGCTTAGTTGAGCGAACACACCATAACAAGAAAAGGTAGGTTAGTTTAAATGGCTAAAAAAGTTGCAAAAAAAGTAACAAAAAAACGTGTCAAGAAAAACGTTGAACGCGGACAGGCACATATCCAGTCATCTTTCAATAACACAATCGTTACATTAACAGATGCACAGGGTAACGCTTTATCATGGGCAAGTGCTGGTGGTCTTGGTTTTAGAGGTTCAAGAAAATCTACTCCATATGCAGCACAGATGGCAGCTGAGACAGCAGCTAAAGCAGCATTAGTACATGGTCTTAAGACAGTAGATGTATTCGTAAAAGGACCTGGTTCAGGAAGAGAAGCAGCAATTCGTGCGCTTCAGGCATGCGGAATCGATGTAACAAGCATCAGAGACGTAACTCCGGTACCACATAACGGATGTCGTCCACCAAAACGTAGAAGAGTCTAATAGGAGGAGAATCGAACATGGCAGTAAATAGAGTTCCTGTTCTTAAAAGATGTCGTTCATTAGGTATGGACCCAATCTATTTAGGAATTGATAAAAAATCTAACAGACAGTTAAAAAGAGCGAATAGAAAAATGAGCGAGTACGGTCTTCAGTTACGTGAAAAACAGAAAGCGAAATTTATCTATGGCGTTTTAGAAAAACCATTTAGAAACTATTTTGCAAAAGCTTCTAAAATGAACGGAATGACAGGTGATAACCTTATGATTCTCCTTGAATCTAGATTGGACAACGTTGTTTTCCGTATGGGATTTGCAAGAACAAGAAGAGAAGCTAGACAGATCGTTGACCACAAACATGTTTTAGTTAACGGTAAACAGGTAAATATCCCATCTTACTTAGTAAAAGCTGGTGATACAATTGAAATCAAAGAGAAAAACAAAGGTTCTCAGAGATACAAAGATATCTTAGAGGTAACAGGCGGAAGAATGGTACCAGAATGGTTAGATGTTGATGCAGAAAACTTAAAAGGTGCTGTAAAAGAACTTCCACTTCGTGAAGCAATTGATGTTCCTGTAGACGAAATGTTGATCGTCGAGTTATATTCTAAATAATCCGTAAGGATTATTTAGAAACTCACCCTCAATATTTTATTAACCCAAAGGAGGGACTTTGTAGTGTTTGATTTTAATAAACCAAATATTGAAATTACAGAAATTTCAGAAGATAAGAAGTATGGAAGATTCGTTGTAGAACCTCTTGAAAGAGGGTATGGAACAACTCTTGGAAATTCTCTTAGAAGAATCATGCTTTCATCACTTCCGGGAACTGCAATTACTCACGTGAAAATCGATGGAGTTTTGCATGAATTCAGTTCTATTCCTGGTGTGAAAGAGGATGTTACAGAGATCATCATGAATTTGAAATCTCTGGCAATCAAAAATACTTCTGAAACAGATGAACCAAAGACTGCATATATCGAGTTCGAAGGTGAAGGTGTGGTAACCGGTGCTGATATTCAGGTTGATCCGGATATCGAGATCATGAATCCTGAGACTGTAATCGCTACATTAAGTGGCGGTGCAGACAGCAAGCTTTATATGGAACTTACAATCGCAAACGGACGCGGATATGTGAGTGCGGATAAGAACAAAAACGGAGAACTTCCGATTGGAGTAATCCCGATTGATTCTATCTACACACCTGTTGAGAGAGTAAACTTAACAGTAGAAAATACGCGTGTTGGTCAGATTACTGACTTTGATAAACTGACACTTGATGTTTATACAAATGGGACATTGGCTCCAGACGAATCTGTAAGTCTTGCGGCTAAAGTTTTAAATGAACATTTAAAACTCTTCATCGACTTATCTGAAGTTGCTCAGGCAGCGGAAGTCATGATTGAAAAAGAAGATGATGAGAAAGAAAAAGTGTTAGAAATGAGTATTGACGAATTAGAACTTTCTGTTCGTTCATACAACTGCTTAAAGAGAGCAGGTATCAACACTGTAGAAGAACTGACTAACAGAACTTCAGAGGATATGATGAAAGTTCGTAATCTCGGACGTAAGTCATTAGAAGAAGTGTTAGCAAAATTGAAAGAACTTGGCTTAGAATTAAGTCAAGGAGAAGAATAAAATTCTTCGACTTGACGCTACTTCTTGAACTGCTAATGTTCAAGAAGGTTCTAAATTCAAGAAGGGAATAACCTTATAGTAAGTATGTCGCCGGTAAGCCCGATGAGCACGGAGACAGCACATGGCTAGTAAGCCCGAAGAAGCATAACCACGTGTTTAATGGAGGAAAATAAAATGGCAAAATATAGAAAACTCGGCAGAACATCAAGCCAGAGAAAATCATTAATCAGAAGTCAGGTAACATCTTTACTTTACAATGGTAAGATCGTTACTACAGAAGCAAAAGCAAAAGAAATCCGCAAAGTTGCTGAAGGTCTTATCGCTTTAGCTGTAAAAGAAAAAGATAACTTTGAAGAAGTGAAAGTTATGGCAAAAGTTCCGCGTAAAGATAAAGACGGAAAAAGAGTAAAAGAAGTTGTAGATGGTAAGAAAGTTACTGTTTACGATGAAGTTGAGAAGACAATCAAAAAAGATATGCCTTCAAGATTACACGCAAGAAGAGAAATGATGAAAGTTCTCTTCCCTGTAACAGAAGTAAAAGACGGCAAGAAGAGAAGTGCAAAAGAAGTAGATATGGTTGCAAAATTATTCGACGAAATCGCTCCGAAATATGCTGACCGTAACGGTGGTTACACAAGAATCGTAAAGATCGGTTTACGTAAAGGTGACGCTGCTATGGAAGTACTTCTTGAATTAGTTTAAGAATGATATAAATGCCCGAGAGAAGAAATTTTCCCGGGTATTTTTACGCTCTTAAGAGCAGGGAAAGATAGAAGAAACTATGGACAGAAAGAATATTTGATTCTGTCAAAGTGAAAAAAATAGGTCATGTACAAAGCCATGTGGTTTTTCTGTTTCAGAATAAACAGAAGCACATGGCTTTTTTTTGAGAAATGGAGGGTATTATGGGAAAAAATAAAATGGAGACGAAAGACATTTTTCCACTCTTGATGAGTATGTCTTTGCCAATGGTGTTATCCATGCTGGTACAATCGCTTTATAACATTATTGACAGTATTTATGTATCCTATTTGGGAACAGGAGCTCTGACTGCAGTATCACTTGCATTTCCTTTACAAAATATTGTGCTGTCGGTGGCGGTAGGAATCGGCGTAGGAATTGCATCTGTTCTATCGATCAGCTTAGGGAAGAAAGAACAGGAGCGGGCAAATGAAGCTGCTACAATGGGAATTGCACTGACGGTGATCCATTGTGTTCTATTTGTAATTCTGGGACTTATCATTACAAAACCATTTATTCGCTTGTTTACAAAAGAAGGGGAAATATTGAAACAGGCATGTGACTATACGTATATTGTGCTTTGTTTTTCCTTTGGTTCACTTTTGCAAATCGCGATGGAAAAAATCTACCAGGGAATCGGAGCAATGAAAACAACTATGGTATTGTTAGGGGCAGGAGCGATCATCAACATCATTCTTGATCCGATTCTTATTTTTGGTCTTCTTGGATTTCCTGAAATGGGTGTTAAGGGGGCGGCAGTTGCAACTGTGATTGGACAGATCAGTGCATTTCTTCTGTACATTGTTGTGTATTTACGGAAAAATCCGGGTGTGACGATTCATCCGAAATATCTGCATCTGGACTGGCATCTGATTCGGCAGATTTATTCTGTCGGAATTCCTTCATCCTTGATGATGACAATGCCGTCTATTCTGGTAGGTGGTTTGAATGGGATTCTGGCTGCGTTTTCGGATACTTATGTGGCAGTACTTGGTATCTATTTTAAGCTGCAGACATTTATTTATATGCCGGCAAATGGGATTGTGCAGGGGATGCGTCCCATCATTGGATATAATTATGGAGCAGGTTTGAAACAAAGAGTAAGAACGACAATCCGTTATAGTTTGATCTCTGCAGCAGTACTGATGTTGGTCGGGACAGTAGTTTCCCTGGCAATTCCGGGAAGGATTTTGAGTATGTTCCAGGCGGATGCGGAACTGATGCAGGCAGGGACAGAGGCTCTTCGACTGATTTCCTTAGGTTTTCTTGTGTCTGCAGTAGGGGTAATCTTCTCCGGTGTGTTTGAAGCATTGGGACGAGGAGGAGATTCCTTGATTATTTCCCTTTTGCGACAGTTGGTGATTATCTTGCCACTTGGATACCTGTTGTCACATAAAATGGGCGTAGCAGGAATTTGGATCAGTTTTCCACTGGCAGAACTGATTGCGGCAGTAGTTGCCTGTCTGTTACTGAGGAAAATGGAAGGCGGAAGGTACTTTCCCTTCGGGAAAAAATAGGAAATTAGTAGAATTTGAGCATATGTTGTAAAAAAGCAATAAAATTTATGACCAAAATTCATATTTTTTGCAATAGTCGAAATGGCTCCTTTGTGATAAAATACACTACTGTGGATAATGTGTTTATTAAAGGAGGCCGAAAATGAAGTGTGCATTTCAGATTTTTAAACGAGACATAAGACGACTGGCACGCAATCCGGTGGCAATGATTGTTGTGGCAGGAGTCTGTCTGCTCCCATCGTTATATGCATGGTTTAACATTGCTGCCAATATGGACCCTTACGGGAATACAGGAGCAATTCAGATTGCAGTGGCGAATCTGGATCAAGGGACAGACAATGAAATTACCGGTGCACTCAATGCCGGAGAGGAAGTTGTAACACAGTTAAAGAAGAATCATGATCTGGGCTGGAAATTCATGAAAAAAGACCAGGCGGTAAACGGAGTGAAATCCGGCAAATATTATGCTGCCATTGTGATTCCGGAAAATTTTAGTGAATCTTTGACCAGTGTGTTGACAGGGAAGATTGAACAACCTCAATTTACCTATTATCTGAATGAGAAGAAAAATGCCATTGCACCGAAGATTACGGATAGCGGAGCGACAGCAGTACAAAGTCAGGTGAATGAGGCATTTGTTTCGGCTGCATCAGAGGCGGTTTCTGAGATTTTTAAGGATTCCATTGCAGAGGTGGCAGGCAATTTGGACACATTGCAGGGAAATGTAGTTTCTGATATCCAGAAAGTATCAGATAATATAGAAAGTTATGAGCAAATACTTGCCGAATTCCAGAAGAGCTTTCAGGACAGTGATGCCAAGATCAAAGAAGTGCAAAACACCATGGATCAAGTGAAAAGTGCGGCATCATCCGGAGCAAAAGCTTTGGATGAGGGCTCTGCTGCGCTTCAGGCAGGAAGGAATAGCGTATCGTCATTTTCATCAGCGCTTTCTGGATCACTGACTGAGGGCGAGAATATTTTGTCTGATATCGGCAGTTCGGCAGGAGCGGATCTTGGAAGTCTGAATGAGAAGATACAATCCGTAAGCGGAAAAGTGGATAGTGCGATGTCATCTGTGAACAGTGTTATAGAGTTGAACGAGAAGATCATCGATCTGCTTTCGCAGTTAGACGGGAAAATACCAGGAAATCCGGCAGCGGATCTGATTGCGCAACTTCAGGCAGAGAATCAAAGACATCAGGAACTTTTGAGTAGTTTAAAGGCAGGAAATGAAGGAATCGGAGACGCAGCGCAGACAGCAACCAATACCGCGAAAAAGATCGGAAGTCTGGTGCGGGAAAATCAGCAAACCCTTCGGGGAATCAAGGAGAATTTTGATGGGAATGTACTTCCGGGACTAAATACATCTTTGGATTCATTCGGACAACTCTCCGGAAAATTGTCAGGTGTATTAAGCGGTGTTGATCCCTTGGCAGAGCAGACGAAAGGAATTCTTGATAATTTAAACACAAGTTTAAATGATTCGAAGACAGCCCTTGAAAGTACGGGGACAGCTCTTCAGAAAGTGCAGGAAAAGCTGGATTCGGTAATTGCAGATTTAAATGCTCTCAGAAATTCCCAGTCTTATCAGGATTTCTTAAATCTGACAGGTTTGGATTCCAAGTCGATTTCTGACTTTGTGTCTGCACCGGTAGAGTTGAAAACAGAATCTTTTTATTCTGTAAAAAATTATGGCAGCGCTATGACTCCATTTTATACAAACCTTGCAATATGGGTAGGAGGCATTGTGTTGATTGCCATTTTTAAGCTGGAGTCTGATAAAGATGAAATCGTGCCAAAGTTCACGGCAGTGCAATCTTATTTCGGCAGATGGATGCTATATGTAGTGATGGGATTGATCCAATCTTTGATCATTTGTGTAGGAGATTTACTCTTTTTAGGGGTTCAGTGTAAGTCACCCGGGGCATTTATTTTTGCCGGTTTATTTACTTCATTTGTCTATGTGAATATTATTTATGCACTTTCCATTACATTTAAGCATATTGGAAAGGCAATCAGTGTCATTCTCGTTATCATTCAGATTCCGGGTTCGGCAGGAACTTATCCGATTGAGATGACACCGGCATTTTTCCAGAAGCTGCACCCGCTTCTTCCATTTACATATGGGATCAATGCCATGCGAGAAGCAGTGGCAGGAATATATGGATTCCATTACGTTGAGAATCTGTTATGCCTTGCAGTGTATGTGCCAATTGCACTGTTGATCGGAATCGTAGTAAGGCCATGGCTTTTGAATATGAACCATATGTTTGATCAGAAACTTGGTGAGACGGAATTAATGATCTGTGAGGAAGAAGGATTGACAAAAGAACGATTCCGTATGGCGGCACTTGTAAGCGCACTGGCAGATAAGAAAGCTTTTCGACAGGATATGTATCAAAAAGCAGAACGGTTTGAAAAGAATTACAAGAAGAGAATCCGTAGAGGATTTGTGGCTATTTTGATCATTCCATTGATTTTTTTAATCCTGATGTTCAGTATCAGTTCCAAAATGGTATTTTTGGTATTGTGGATCGCATCCATCATTGTCATCGCAGTTTATCTGATTTGTGTGGAATATATTCATGAAAGTCTGAAACGGAGGCTGAAGATGAGCCGGATGTCTCAGGAAGAACTTTTGGAAACATTGAGAAAACGCAAAGAACAGGAGGAAGAAGAGGCATGAAGAAGATAGGACGTGTTTTCCTTTATGATATTTCGCATATAAAAAAGAATGTGATTGCAATGATTGTAGTACTTGGATTGTGTGTTGTTCCATCTCTTTATGCATGGTTTAATATTGCGGCAAGTTGGGATCCATATTCGAACACCAATGGTCTGAAGGTAGCAGTTGCAAACACAGATCAAGGATATGAAGGAGAAGTATTGCCTTTGCAGATCAATATCGGAGATACTGTTATCTCAAACCTTAGGGCAAATGACCAGTTGGATTGGACATTTACAGGGAAAAAAGAGGCGATAGAAGGGGTGAAATCCGGGAAATACTATGCAGCGATCGTAATCCCGAAGAGTTTCAGCCAGGATATGATGAGTCTGTTTTCTGATGAGATGAAACATTCCGATATTTTGTACTATATTAATGAAAAGGAAAATGCCATTGCTCCGAAAGTAACCGATAAGGGGGCAAGTGCGGTACAACAGCAGATTGACGAGATTTTTGTCAAGACGGCAGCGCAGGTGGGATTAGATCTCATGGATACGATTTCTAAGGCAACGGATAGCGACAGTGCCAAAACGGCTGCAGAGAATCTGACAGGAAATATCCGTAAAATCGGGGCGGATCTGGATTCGGCAGCGGGCACAGTGAAAGCGTTTTCTAATATGACTGTTTCTATGCAGCAGATGTTGGAAGCCACAGCAGACATTTTGAACAAAGCGGGACAGAATACAGAAGAGAACATGTCCCTTTTAAATGAAACCGGCGACTCTGTCGATTCGTTGAGAGGAGCAGTGTCAGGTACTACAGAGAGCGTCAATCAGGTGCTGGCTCAGGGAAGCAAATGCTATGATGCCATATCCGGACAGATTGGAGATGCATTTTCTTCTATTTCCACAGATGTAGGAGCAACATCAGGATCACTGAAGAGTCTGGCATCGGAAGTACAAGTAGTGATTGACCGTTACGAAGGATTCAGAGACAGTGTACAGCAGCTTGCAGACTCCTATCCCCTTGCGTCAGATTTACTTCAGCCGATTATTGGAAATCTGAATGAGTCCATCGCACATCAGGAAGCGGTGAGGGATAAGTTAAACGAAGCGGTAACGAAGATTACAGAGACAACGACAGATGCAGGAAATTATCAGGAACAGTTGGATCAATTGGTACAACAAAGTTCGAAAGAAATTTCGGGAATCCGTTCGGATTATGAAAATAATGTCAAAACACAGATCAATACGATGTTTGGAACTCTAGGCGATACAAGCAGCGCAGTACAGTCTTTGTTTGGAAGTATGGACAAAGGAATGGAAGACATGGAAAAACTGGCGGGAGATGCTGGATCCGGTCTTGGAAACATGAAAACAACATTGGATACGTCTGCTTCTCTTTTGACAGAAATAGCAGATAAGGTAAATCAAGTAGCAGAAAAGTTGGAAACGGCAGTTCAGGACGGGAATATGCAGACATTAAAGAATGTACTTGGCAGCAGTCCGGAAATAGTAAGCAGTTTCGTATCTGCTCCTGTAAAAATGAAGACAAAGGCATTATATCCGGTAGAGAACTACGGATCTGCCATGGCTCCGTTTTATTCTACACTTTCCATATGGGTAGGAGGAATCATTTTGGTAGCTATGGTGAAGGTTACCGCTTCTGCCAATTTAAAAAGAGCGCTGCGGCCTTTGAAACCGTATCAAATCTATTTCGGCAGATATTTGTTGTTCATGGTGCTAGGATTGATTCAAAGTGGATTGATATGTCTGGGAGATTTATATTTTCTTGGCATTCAGTGTGAGCATCCGTTTTTATTTCTGCTGGCAGGATGGGTAAGCAGTATCGTATATGTAAACATTATCTATACGTTTACCGTGTCGTTTGGAGATGTGGGAAAGGCAGTCTGCGTTGTGCTTCTGGTTATGCAGGTAGCAGGATCGGGAGGAACATTCCCAATCGAAGTGGCACCGGAAATTTTCCGGAAAATATACCCGTTGCTTCCTTTTACACACAGTATGACAGCTATGCGTGAATGCATTGCCGGGTTCTATGGGTATACTTATTGGATCGAGCTCGGGAAAATGGGACTATTCCTCTGCGCGTCACTGTTTTTGGGACTGGTGCTTCGAAAACCGGTGATTCGCCTCAACGAACTTTTTATAGAAAAGCTAGAAAGTACAAAGCTCATGTAACGATATGAGAAAGATTGCATAAAAAACGTATGCAAGGATGTATTTATTCCTGCATACGTTTTTTTGTGCATATATTTTCTTCTATGATTCTAGAAAAATACGTTATCTCCGATGATAATTCCATCGTGTCCTGTATAGGAAGCACGGAAAGAATAGCAGTTTTTCACGGCAGAATGTCTGGCTCCGTTGAGAGCATCCTGGGCTACAGTGTAGCACAAAGGCTTGGCGCCTCGTTCCAGCACTTTGTCAAGTTTTCCTGTCCAGGTTGGTGAAAACTGACCGCTCTGATATATAACACCCGTGATAGTGTCTGGATATTTCGGACTTTCTTTGCGGTTCATAATGACTGTTGCCACAGCAAGGAGCGCATCGTAATCCGTAGATCCGGCTTCACATTCCAGAATGGCTGCAAATAAAGCAAGTTCGGTATTATCTGAAGGCTTTTGAGGCTTTTCTGTATTATGATCCGTATTGTCATTTGGCTTTTCCGAAGGTTTCTCCTGCGGTTTACTGTTTGCATCCTCATTTGGTTTCGATGTGTCTCCCGAATCAGAAGAGTTCTCGGTATTTAAAGAGGACTCATTTTCTTTCTTGGCGGCTTCCGCAGCTTTCTTAGCAGCTTCAGCGGCAGCAATCTGTTCCTTATACTTCTCCAATTCACTTGAAGTAGAACTGATCAGAGAAGTGAGTTGGTTGTAGCTTTCTGTCAGATTTTTCTGCTGCTTTTCCATCTCCGCTTGTTGGGAGAGGAGCTCTTTTTCTTTTTCTCCAATTTCCTGGTGAATAGACTGAAGTTTTTCTAACATCTTGCGGTCATATTCACTGACGGTGGAAATAAAGTCGGCACGGTTTAAAAGTTCCGTCATGGATTTGGATTCAAGCAGCATGGTAAAGAAATTACCGGAGCTCTCCTCGTAAATATACTGGATTCGCTTTTTCATCATCTCGTATTGGCCGACTTCTCTTGCCTTAGCAAGATCTAATTCCTTACGGGTTGTTTCTATCTCTTTCACAATAGAATTGAGAGATGTGGCAGCAGATGACAATTCTTTGCCAAGAGCAGCCTTATCCTGATTTAAATCGGATAAATCACTCTCCAGATCTTTCTGTTTCTGTTTTAAATCTTCTGCATGAGTTTCGAATGTAAAGGGCGTAGAGAAACAGAGAGTGAAAGCCAGGATAAAAGCCAGAACCCTGATCCTTTTTCGCTTTTGTATCGTATTCATTGCATTTCCTTTCTTTTATATTAAAAGTATAGTTAAGTATTATACAACAAATTGATATTTTTTGCAAATTTTGATATGATAAAGGAGCAGGGATCGTATAATAGGTGTAGAAAACAAGGAGCATAGAGCAGAGAAAAATGAGACAAAAGATAAAAATGATAGCCTTTGATTGCGACGGAACATTATTAAATGATAAGAAAGAAATGACAGCACATACCAGAAATGTTCTGCTTCGGGCAATGGAACAGGGGATAGAGGTACTGCCAGCAACCGGGCGTCCTCTTACGGGGGTGCCCAAGGAAGTGACAGCACTTCCGGGAATCCGGTATGCGCTTACATCCAACGGTGCGCGAATTGTGGACTTGAAAGAACAGAAGGTGATTTATGAATCGACCATGCCGATCCATACGGCGAAACAGATTTTGGATCTTTTTTCCCAATATGATACATATCGAGAAGTATTCATTGACGGAGTTGGATACAGTATGGCCAGTGAACTTGAGAAGGCTGAGGAATATGTAATTCTTCCGAGTATGGCGAGATACTTAAAAGAATGCCGGATTGGGGTGCAGGATCTTTATGAAAAGCTTGAGAAAGAGAAAAAACAGGTTGACAAAGTGCATGCATTGTTTAAAAATATAAGCGAAAAAGAAAAAGCATTTCTTCAAATAAAAGAGATTCCGAATATAACAGCTACGGGGGCGATGGAAAACAATATTGAAGTAAATGCTTTGGGAGTGAATAAAGGCATCGGTCTTTTGAAACTCGGAGAGCTTCTTGGAATCAAACGAGAAGAGATCATGGCATGTGGAGACGGCATGAATGATCTGGAGATGATTCGGGAAGCCGGATTGGGAGTTGCAATGGCGAATGCGGTGCAGGAAGTGAAAGATGCAGCAGACTTTGTAACAGACTCCAATGAAAAAGATGGTGTAGCTAAAGCCATTGAGATGTTTGCCCTTGTTTAGCAAAGAGAAGAAAGAAAGAGGAAAAAAAATATGGAAATTTTTGTGGAAATATTGAAAACCATTCTGCTTGGAATTGTAGAAGGTATTACGGAATGGCTTCCGATAAGCAGTACCGGTCACTTGATTTTAGTGAATCAGATTGTACAGTTGAATGCAAGTCAGGAATTCATGGATATGTTCAACGTTGTGATTCAGCTCGGAGCGATTCTGGCAGTTGTTGTACTTTATTTTAATAAGCTGAATCCGTTTGCTCCTTCAAAGACGGAGAAACAGAAGGTTCATACATGGCAGTTGTGGTTCCGGGTTGTAGTTGCATGTGTTCCGGCAGCAATTATCGGAATTCCGTTGGATGACTGGATGGAAGAGCATCTTCACAACTCCATTGTGGTTGCGGCAACGTTGATTATTTACGGTATTTTATTTATTGTTGTGGAAAACATGAATAAGAAGAGAACACCGCAGATTACTTCCTTCTCGCAAATGTCATACAAACATGCTCTGATCATTGGTGGATGGCAGGTATTATCTTTGATTCCGGGTACATCACGTTCCGGAGCGACAATCGTAGGGGCACTTTTAATGGGAACATCCCGTCATATTGCAGCAGAATTTACATTTTTCCTTGCGATTCCGGTTATGTTTGGCGCCAGCTTAATAAAGGTTCTGAAATTTATCATTACGGGAGTGGGAATTACGGGGCTTGAAATTGCCATTCTGATTATCGGATGTCTCACGGCCTTTATTGTATCGATTTTAGCGATCAAATTCCTGATGGGATATATTAAGAAAAATGATTTCAAAGTATTTGGTGTGTACAGAATCATACTTGGTATCATTGTTTTAGCATCCTTCTTTATGTTGAAATAATAGAAATATACAAAGAAAGTGGTTATTTATACAAAAAGTTGTGTAAATAACCACTTGTTTTTTTGCGCTTACGTGGTATAATAGCCACTATGAAAGAAATAAATATTCATTAAAACTGAATTTTTATGCAATACTAGGAGGAAGAGATTATGAAAATGAAGAAAGTTTTGAGTTTGGCATTAGTAGGAGCAATGGTATTTTCCTTTGCAGCATGCGGAAGCAAGAAAGAAGAAAAGAAAGAGGATGCGGCATCTGACAAACTGATCGTCGGTACGGAAGCAGGATTTGCACCGTATGAGTATATGAAAGGCGATGAAGTAGTTGGTATCGATATGGATATTGCAAAAGCAATCGCTGATGAGTTGGGGAAAGAATTAGAAATCAAGAACATGGATTTTGATGGAGCGCTTCTTGCGGTACAGCAAGGGAAAGTTGACTTTGTTGCCGCAGGTGTTTCAGTAAATCCGGAACGTGAAGAAGTGATGGATTTTTCTCATGATTATGTAAACTCAACAGAGGTTGTTGTAGTGAATAAAGAAAATCCGGCAGTAAGTTCCGTAGAAGATTTGAATGACAAAGTCATTGCAGTACAGCAAGGAAATATTGCAGATATCTGGGTGTCCAAGGAAGAAAACTGTAAAGCAAAAGAAGTGAAACGTTATACGAAATTTGCACAGGCAGCAGAAGATTTGAAGAATGGAAAAGTGGACTGTATCGTTATGGACCAGCTTCCGGCAGAAGAATTAGTTGCAGCCAATACAGAACTTTCTATGCTGGATGGAACATTGTTTGAAGACAAATATGCGATTGCGGTGAAAAAAGGCAATACAGAACTATTGGATGAGATTAACAAAGTGATCGATAAGCTGATTGAAGAAGGCAAGATTGACGAATTCACAGCAAATCATGCACAGAGTAACTAGTGAAAGGATAGAGTATCATGAAAGGAATTCTTTTGACCGGATTTTTTCAGAATTTTGCAGAAGCGTTTGACCGGGCGTTTTTACGAGAGCAGAGATATCTGGCATATCTGGATGGTTTGAAAGTAACCATTTTGATATCTTGCATGGCTATCCTGATCGGTACCGTCATTGGTCTTATCATAGCGGTAGGGAAGGTTGCATCAGCGCAGAATAAGAAGTTATGGATCGTAAGTAAATTATGTAATCTTTATACAACGGTAATTCGTGGAACTCCGGTTATGGTACAGCTTCTTATCATTTACAATCTGGTATTTACGTCAAGAGATACCAATGAGATCATTGTAGGAGGAATCTGTTTCGGAATTAATTCCGGTGCTTATGTGGCAGAAATCATCCGTGCCGGAATCGAGTCTATTGACAAAGGGCAGATGGAAGCAGGGCGTTCGCTTGGATTTAATTACATACAGACTATGCGTTTTATTATTATTCCGCAGGCGATCAAGAATATACTTCCGGCCCTTGGAAACGAGCTGATCGTTCTGATCAAGGAAACGTCAGTTGCAGGTGTAATTGCGGCAACAGATCTTACAAAAGCAGCGCAATATGTAGGATCGGTAACGTGGGATGTACTTCCACCGTTATTTATTGCAGCAGCATGTTATCTTGCAATGACACTTGGAATTACAAAATTATTGGAAGTTTTTGAAAGGAGGATGGCTCAAGGTGATCGTCACTAAGAATTTAAAGAAATCTTTTCATGGGAACCAAGTGCTCAAAGGCATTGATGAGCACATTGAAAAGGGAGAAAAAGTCGTAATCATTGGTCCCTCCGGTTCCGGTAAATCCACATTTCTCCGCTGTCTGAACCTGTTGGAGGAACCGACAGAAGGTGAAATCTGGTTTGAAGGGAATAACATTACAGATAAAAAGACAGACATCAATCAACTACGTCAGAAGATGGGAATGGTATTCCAGCAATTTAACCTTTTCCCACATATGACGGTAAAGGAAAATATTACCCTTGCTCCGGTACAACTTGGCGTCATGTCGAAGGAAGAAGCGGATACAAAAGCAATGCAGCTTTTGCAGCGTGTCGGTCTCCCGGAGAAAGCTGATCAATATCCGAAACAGTTGTCCGGTGGACAGAAGCAGAGAATCGCTATAGCAAGAGCGCTTGCAATGAATCCGGATGTGATGCTCTTTGATGAGCCTACTTCTGCTCTTGATCCGGAGATGGTAGGAGAAGTGTTGGAATTGATGAAAGAACTTGCAGATGAAGGAATGACGATGGTAGTTGTAACTCATGAGATGGGATTTGCAAAAGAAGTGGCAACGAGAGTTCTTTTTATTGACGAGGGAATTGTAAAAGAACAGAACACGCCGAAGGAATTTTTTGAGAATCCGCAAGATCCGAGATTGAAAGATTTCCTCTCCAAAGTGCTGTAAGAGAAGGAACTGTGAAAACATTGTGTACTTCATTAACATTTGATAAACTTTGTTGACTTTATATTCTGAAAAGCATATAGTGTGAATCAAGTCATACTGGATGGATCAGATTATATTGGAAGCGGGGAATGAAAATGAAAGAGAAATTGCAGCGTTTTATGACAGGGAGATACGGAGTAGATGCACTGAATAAGTTTTTACTGGGTGCATCGGTTGTATTGCTTGTTCTATCTATGTTTACGAGAAGAGGAAATGCATTATATTCTTTTGCATTATTGCTGTTATTGATTTGTTATGTTAGAATGTTTTCGAGAAACATTCAGGCAAGGTATAACGAGAATATTAAGTTTTACAATATGAAGAATAAGTTTTTCGGATTTTTCAAGAAGCAGAGATCTTACATGGAACAGAGAAAGAATTATCATATTTATAAATGTCCTACATGTAAGCAAAAAATCCGTATCCCAAAGGGAAAAGGTAAAATTGCGATCACATGTCCGAAGTGTAAGACAGAATTTATCAAGAACAGTTAGGAGTGTAAGAATGAGTATTTTATTTTTAGAATATCCAAAATGCAGTACATGCCAGAGAGCAAAGAAGTGGCTTGTGGAAAACGGGATAGAATTTACGGATCGACACATTGTAGAGGAGAATCCGACAGTGGAAGAAATCAGACAATTCCACCAAAAGAGCGGTCTGCCTCTTAAGAGATTTTTCAACACAAGCGGAATGAAATATAAGGAACTTCAGTTGAAGGATAAGCTTCCGTCCATGACGGAAGAAGAGCAGTATGAACTTCTTGCCACAGACGGAATGCTTGTGAAGCGTCCGATCATCGCAGGGGATGATTTTGTGATTCCGGGATTTAAAGAGACAGTCTGGGCAGAGGTTTTGAAATAATGAAATATGAGAGAATACAGGTTGGGAGGTTCATAGAACGTCCCAACCGTTTTATTGCGTATGTTGAGATCGAGGGTATGGTGGAGACGGTACATGTGAAGAATACCGGAAGATGCGCGGAACTGCTTATTCCGGGAGCAACGGTTTATGTGCAGGAAAGTGATAACCCCGAGAGAAAAACCAGGTGGGATTTGATTGGAGTGATGAAAGGAAACCGTATGATAAATATGGATTCACAGATTACAAACTATGTGGTGAAAGAATGGATTGAAGAGGGAAATCTTTTTCAAAGCCCGAAATTAGTCAAACCGGAGACGGTGTATGGAGAGTCCCGGTTTGATCTTTATGTGGAGACGGAAGAGCAGAAAGCATTTATCGAAGTGAAAGGAGTCACACTGGAGGAAGACGGTGTTGTGCGATTTCCGGATGCTCCTACAGAGCGAGGAGTAAAACATGTGGAAGAATTAATACGTGCCGTCAAGGACGGATACGAGGCATATATCTTTTTTGTCATACAGATGGAGCATGTCCGTTATTTTACGCCGAATGAGAAGACACACAAGGCATTTGCAGATGCCCTTCGAAAAGCAAAGAAGGCCGGAGTCAGGATTCTTGCTTATGATTGTAAAGTAGAGACAGATGGAATTCGGTTAAACTGTCAGGTTCCTGTTGTACTTTTGGAGCCAAGGCTTATGGAAATTACAGAGCCGATTGTATCATGGTACAAGGCGAATAGGAGACAGCTTCCATGGAGAGAAAATGTAAGCGCTTATCGCGTATGGGTATCAGAGATCATGCTGCAGCAGACAAGAGTGGAGGCAGTGAAGCCATATTATGAGCGGTTTCTGCAAGCATTTCCTACAGTCAGGGATCTGGCGGAGGCCAAAGAAGAGAAGCTTTTGAAACTTTGGGAAGGATTGGGATACTATAACCGTGTAAAGAATATGCAAAAGGCAGCGAAACAGGTGATGGTGGATTATCATGGAAGATTCCCGGATACTTACGAGGAAATTCGTTCACTGACAGGAATCGGAAATTATACGGCGGGAGCAATCAGTGCCTTTGCCTATGGAATTCCGGAACCGGCAGTGGATGGCAATGTACTGCGAGTGATTTCGCGTATTCTTGCCAGTGACGAAGATATTATGAAAGCCTCTGTACGTGGGAAGATCGAAGAAGCGCTTCGGGAGGTGATTCCGAAAGAGGCGGCCGGAGATTTCAATCAGGGGCTGATTGAACTGGGAGCCTTGATCTGTGTGCCAAATGGTATGCCGAAATGTGAAGAATGCCCGGTAAGAGAAGTTTGTCTGGCAAGAGAAAGAGGATGCGTGTTGGAACTTCCTGTGAAGACAAAGGCAAAGGCAAGGCGGATTGAGAAACGAACCGTACTGATTTTAAAAGATGGAGACGAGGCTGCTATAAGAAAACGACCGGGGAAAGGGCTTCTGGCAGGGCTGTATGAGCTTCCGAATGAGACGGGACACATGAATGAGGATGAAGTGATCGGTTATTGCAAAAAGTTGGGGCTAAGTCCGTTAAGGCTGAAAAAGCTTGGAAGTGCCAAACACATTTTCAGTCATATTGAGTGGCACATGGAAGGATATGCAGTGCAACTGGATGAGCTTTCCGAGAATCAGGCGGAGGGGATACTCTTTGTACACCCGGAACAAGTGGAAGAAGAATACCCAATTCCCTCTGCATTTGAAGCATATACAAAATATCTGGATATTAAATTGGGACCGGAGAAATAGAATAGAGATTACAAGAAAGAAAAGGCGATGTTGCAAATGGATTGCGACATCGCCTTTTATGACTCTTCATTCAATTTACATGCCTCCCTTTTCTGTCAATCCACAAATGGTGCTGATTGCAAAATGCCTTAACTTTTTGATTTGGCGGATTGTTCCGGAAATAAAATCGGATGTATATGCCGCCTTAATCATCGGACTGATAATCGTACTGCTCTTGTGAAGGAGCGGGAATCTCATCAGTGATTTCTCATCAGCTAAAACAAGGAAAACTAACGTGATTACCATACCGGCTATAATTGTTAAGGTTAACATAAAACCGCCTCCTATTTCATCAAGTTTTTAAGTTAACCTTATCATACGACTTAATTATCAGAAAGTCAACGTATATTGACTAAATTGTGAGATAAATTTTTCGCGGAATTCCGTTCCGGCTTATAAACAAGTATATACATGATCGTCACAAGTGCGCAGCCTGAAATTACATCTACCACAGAGTGTTGTTTTAAGAACATTGTGGATAGAACGATCAGGACTGTAAGTGTCAGTGCAGATACCTGTAACCATTTGTGTTCCCGAAGTTTTGCATTATGGGAAATTGCCAAGAAAGCTCCGATGGAATTGTATACATGGATGCTTGGCAGTACGTTGGTAGAGGTATCGGTCACATAAAGACTTTTTACCATATCTACGAAGATATTATCCCTTGCAAATGTCTCAGGTCTTAAATTCAGTCCGTTCGGATAAACGGTGGAGACAATCAAAAATATAGTCATTCCGCCGAAGAGCAGAGTGATCAGACGATAAAATTCTGATTTTTCCGCAAAAAACATGAAATATCCGATGGTGACTGCAATATAAGCAAACCACAGAAGATAAGGGACGATGAAATATTCAATAAACGGAATCTTGTCATCCAGCCCTACGTGGATCAAATGGAAGTCTGTTGTTACATGTTTTTCCAGATAAAGGAACCATGGAACGTAAATCAGGGCATATAGACAAACCCAGGCACGTTTATAATTCTCGGAAAATTTCTTTGCCATAAAAAGGGGCTCCCTTCCAATTTTATATTATTAGGATGTTTCTCATGCATTATAGCATGGCAACTATGTAATCACAAGGAAGGAAAACATTTCTTAATAAAAACTTTAATGTTTTTCGGAAATCTTAAAATTTATAAAATAAAAAAATCTTTATGCGAACTTAATACGGAAATAAGATAGCTTATACGATATTTGTACGAAACTACTTATAATAGCAAAAGCAAAGGAGGGATAGGCAATGATGGATATTATTATGGTTGGAGTTTTGCTGATTTGTTTCTTATTCATCAAGTTGTTCGCAGATTTCTGCGAAACCCAAGTAGACATAAAAGAAAATTAAACAGACAGAAGGTGTAAAAATGATTGTATTAGGAATAATTATTTTGTTATTGGCTCTTTATCTTGTGTATGCACTGATACATCCAGAGAAACTTTAAGAGTCAAAAAATGGGAGGAAATAGAAATGTTACAGATAGTTCTTACGTTGGCAATTTTTTTGGTGCTTGTGATTCCGATGGGAAAATACATGTATCATATTGCCACAAAGCAAAAAACGTTTGCAGATAAAGTGTTTGATCCGGTGGATCGCTGCATATACAAAATATGTGGCATCAAAGGTGAGGACATGGGGTGGAAAAGATATGCCCTGACACTTGTGCTTGTCAATGGGATGATGGTTTTTATCGGGTATCTCGTTTTAAGGATTCAGGGTCTACTATTCATGAATCCGAATGGGATTGGAGGAATGGAAGAAACACTTTCCTTTAATACTGTCATCAGTTTTATAACAAATACAAACTTACAACATTATTCCGGAGAGAGCGGTCTTTCCTACACAGCGCAGATGTGCGTGATCATATTTATGATGTTCACATCCGCAGCCAGTGGATATGCAGCATGCATGGCATTCTGCAGAGGATTGTCCGGAAGAAAAATCGGAAATTTTTACGAAGATGTGGTAAGAATTATAACAAGAGTTCTTGTTCCGGTTTCATTTTTCATCGCTTTGTTCTTAGTCAGTCAGGGAACTCCACAGACTTTGGACAGCAATTTTACATTACATACAATAGAAGGAAAACTTCAGGATATTGCGGTAGGCCCGGTGGCAGCACTGGAAGCGATCAAGCATCTTGGAACGAACGGTGGAGGTTTCTTTGGTGCAAACTCTGCCACACCGTTTGAAAATCCGACGATTTTGACTAATATCGTAGAGATGATCTCCATGATGATTCTTCCGGGAGCATGTGTTGTTACATTTGGACATATGATTCATGACAAAAAGAAAGAAAAAGCAGAGGCTCCAAAGAAGAAATTATGGATCGGAAGACAAGGAGCCGTATTGTTCGGTGCAATGTCTATCCTGTTTCTTGTTGGTCTTACCATTTGCTATTGTTCTGAATCCGCAGGAAATCCGGTGATCAGTGATCTCGGAATCGCGCAGACAGAAGGAAGCATGGAAGGAAAGGAAGTACGATTTGGAGTTGCCCAGTCTTCCTTATTTACAACAGTTACCACATCTTTTACAACGGGTACGGTCAACAACATGCATGATTCGCTGACTCCGCTTGGAGGAATGGTACCGATGCTTCACATGATGCTTAACTGCGTGTTCGGCGGAAAAGGTGTAGGATTGATGAATATCATCATGTATGTGATTTTGGCAGTATTTATATGTGGCTTGATGGTCGGAAGAACACCGGAGTATCTGAATAAGAAGATTGAAGGGAAAGAAATGAAGCTTGTCGCCATTGTTATTTTGATTCATCCGCTTCTTATCCTTGGATTCTCTGCACTTGCGGTAGCTGTGCCGGATGGTCTTGCAGGTATCACGAATCCGGGGTACCATGGCTTGAGTCAGGTACTATATGAGTATGCTTCCAGTGCGGCAAACAATGGATCCGGTTTTGAAGGACTTGCAGATAACAGTGCATTTTGGAATATCACAACCGGTATTGCAATGTTCTTCGGACGATATATTGCCATTGTTGCACAACTTGCAATTGCAGGTTCCCTGCTTGCTAAGAGAAAAGTGAATGAGACAATTGGAACGCTTCGGACAGACAACGTAACCTTTATGATCATTCTTGTATTTATTGTATATATTTTCGCTGCATTAACATTCTTCCCTGCATTGGCACTTGGACCGGTTGCGGAGCATTTGTCATTGTGGATTTAAGGAATGAAATGACTGCAGAGGAGAGGAGAATAGAAAATGGCTAAGAATAAGCGGACGAAATTTATTACCCGCGATATATTAAAAACTTCAATTATCGGAGCTTTTCAAAAGCTGGATCCGAGATATATGATGAAGAATCCGGTTATGTTTGTTGTAGAAGTCGGATTTGTGATTACGCTGATTCTTACATTTGTGCCTACATTGTTTGGCGGAGAAGAGAAGTATCAGATATATAACGGAATTGTAACAGTAATTCTTTTCATTACGATCCTGTTTGCAAATTTTGCGGAATCCGTTGCAGAAGGACGAGGAAAAGCGCAGGCTGCCACATTGAAAAAAACGAAACAAGATACAAAGGCAAGAGTTTTGATGTCGGATGGAACTGAAAAGATTGTAAACGCATCTGAATTGAGAAAAGGTGATATTGTACTTGTTAAGATGGGAGAATTGATTCCGAATGACGGAGATGTCATTGAAGGAATCGCTTCCGTTGACGAGTCTGCGATTACAGGAGAATCCGCACCGGTTACAAGAGAGGCGGGAGGAGATTTCTCGTCTGTGACAGGCGGAACAACAGTTGTTTCCGACTGGCTGAAAATCAGAATTGCCGCAGAACCGGGAGAGTCTTTCCTGGATAAAATGATTTCTCTTGTGGAAGGTGCTTCCAGACAGAAGACACCGAACGAGATTGCGTTGAATACACTTTTGATCGTACTTACATTGATCTTCCTGATCGTGGTTGTAACACTGTATCCGTTTGCGGAATACCTGAATGTAAAAATTCCGGTTTCCTGGGCAATCGCATTGATGGTATGTTTGATTCCGACAACAATCGGCGGTTTATTATCTGCAATTGGTATAGCAGGTATGGACCGTGTTACAAGATTTAATGTCATCGCCATGTCAGGAAAAGCGGTAGAAGCATGTGGTGATGTAGATACAATGATTTTGGATAAGACAGGTACTATTACATACGGAAATCGTCTTGCAGCAGAATTTTATCCGGTAGAAGGAGTTCAGAAAGAAGAGCTTGTTGATTACAGTGTAATGTGCTCCCTTATGGATACAACTCCGGAAGGAAAGTCAACAGTAGACCTTGGAAAACAAATGGGATGCAGATTGGACGAGAGTGTTTGCGGTGAAATGGAATTCGTTGAGTTTACTGCGCAGTCAAAAATGAGTGGAGTAAACTTAAAGAATGGTACAGTTGTCAGAAAAGGCGCAAGTGAAGCGATTCAAAGATTTGTTCGTGAAGCAGACGGTACCATTCCAAAGGATCTGGAAGGAATTGTAACAGAAGTTTCTAACTTAGGAGGAACACCACTTGTTGTATGTGTAAACAATAAAGTCTATGGTGTAATTTACTTGAAAGATACAGTAAAACCAGGACTTGTGGAACGTTTTGCAAGACTTCGTGAAATCGGAATCAAGACGATCATGTGTACCGGAGATAACCCGTTGACAGCAGCAACGATCGCAAAAGAAGCAGGCGTAGACGGATTCATTGCAGAATGTCGTCCGGAAGATAAGATCGAAGCAATCAAAAAGGAACAGGCAGAAGGAAAACTGGTTGCTATGACCGGTGATGGAACGAATGATGCGCCTGCACTTGCACAGGCAGATGTAGGGCTTGCGATGAATTCAGGTACACAGGCAGCAAAAGAGGCAGCCAATATGGTAGATTTGGATTCCGACCCGACCAAGATTCTGGAAGTAGTGGAAATCGGAAAACAGCTTTTGATCACACGTGGATCATTGACAACATTCAGTGTTGCAAATGATATTGCAAAATATTTTGCAATCATTCCTGCCATGTTTACTATGGTATTGCCGCAGATGCAGATTTTAAATATTATGAAACTTGCAACACCTGCCAGTGCGATTTTATCCGCATTGATTTTCAATGCGATCATTATTCCAAGTTTGATTCCAATCGCAATGAAAGGTGTAAAATATAAACCGATGAAAGCAGAGAAACTTCTGCTCCGTAATATGGGAATCTATGGACTTGGCGGTATTATCGTACCATTTGTAGGAATTAAAATCATTGACTTGATCGTGGCACCGCTTTTATCCATGATCGGTGTTTAGGAGGAAATGAACATGAAAAAATTTGGTAAGATGTTAGGAAAAGCATTTGCATTCAGTATCGTAATGATGGTGATCTGTTCTTTTGTGTATCCTCTGGTGCTTACCGGTGTCAGCCAGCTTACAATGAAAGAAAAAGCAAATGGCAATCTCATTGATAAGAATGGAAATCCGACGACAGATAAGGACAAAGCAGTAGGATCTGCTCTTGTAGGACAGGATTTTACGGAAGATTATTATTTCCATGGAAGAGTATCGTCTGTGAATTATAATACTTACACAGAAGAGCAGAAGGAAAGCGGGGAATACACAGGTGTTGCTTCGGGAAGCTTCAATTACAGTAATTCCAATCCAGAGTTAAAGAAACGTATAGAAGCAGATATGGAAGAATTTCTGAAAGAGCATCCGGATGTGAAGAAAGAAGAGATTCCGTCAGATCTTCTGACAGCATCTGCTTCCGGCCTGGATCCGCATATCAGCCCGGAGGCTGCCGAAGTACAGGTTCAGACAGTTGCGAAGAACTCAGGACTTTCCGAAGAAGAGGTACAGCAGATCGTAGAAGATAATACAGAGCACAAAGTACTCGGAATCTTTGGAGAAGAACGTGTGAATGTCCTGAAATGCAATCTTGCGGTTGCAAATGCAATGGGAATTTTGAAATAAGAACAAAGAGGAAAAGGATGGGTTTTACCCATCCTTGTGGTCGTTAAGGAGGGAACAGATGAGAGAGGACAGACCGGATTCGGAACAGTTATTAAGACGGATTCATTATGAAGAAGAACAGGCAAAGAAAAAGAAGGACGGAAAACTGAAGATATTTCTTGGCTATGCTGCCGGTTCCGGGAAGACATATGCGATGCTGGAAGCAGCACATGAAGCGGCAAAACACGGAGTGGATATTGTAGCAGGCTACATTGAGCCTCATGCGAGACCGGACACACAGAAAATGGCGGAAGGATTGGAGACGATTCCGCCAAAAATGGTGGAATACCGGGGAGTACATTTGCGGGAATTCGATATTGATGAGGCGCTTAAGAGAAAACCGAAACTGATTCTGGTAGATGAACTTGCCCATACCAATGCGCCGGGATGCCGCAACGAAAAAAGATATCAGGATGTGCAGGAACTTCTTCGTGCAGGCATCAATGTATATACAACAATGAACATTCAACATATCGAGAGCCTGAATGATATTGTGGGGAATATTACGAATATACAGGTGCGTGAGAGAATACCGGACAGTGTATTTGACCATGCAGATCAGGTTGAGGTCATCGATATTGAGCCGGAAGATCTGATCGAAAGAATGAAAGAAGGAAAAATCTATCAAGAGGCGCAGGCGGAACGAGCGCTCCAGAACTTCTTTCGGGAAGAGAAGCTTGTGGCGCTTCGGGAAATCGCCCTTCGAAGAACAGCAGACAGGGTAAACCGGATTGCAAAGGAAGAACGCAATGCCATGGGAAGTATGCATTACTATACGGGCGAACATGTGTTAACCTGCGTATCGCCGGCAAGCTCCAGTGATAAGGTGATCCGTACGGCTGCAAGACTAGCCTATGCATTTCATGCAGAATTCACGGCAATTTGTGTAGAAACCCCGGAACTTCAGGAAGCAGATGAAAAGACGAAAAAGGCGCTTCAAAGTCGTCTGGAGCTTGCAAAGGTGCTAGGTGCCAAAATCGTAACAGTGTTTGGTTCAGACATCGGAGGACAGATTGCAGAATATGCCATTGTGAGTAATGTGTCTAAGATCGTAATCGGAAGAACAAATCACAGAGTATGGGAAACATCGCCAAGGCAGGCAATCCTTGAAAAATTGAATGACGTGGCACCCAATATTGATGTGTACATCATTCCGGATATGCGCCATGCGAAGCAGCCAAAAAGGCAGCCGATCCGAAAGAAACGGACCAGTGTGGGAAGAATTATGCTGGAACTTGGGGCGATTACCTGTGTGATGCTTTTGACTACTCTGGCAGCATACATGTTCAAGAAATGGAGTTTACCGGAATCCAATATTATCATGATCTATATTCTTGGTGTGCTTTTATCGTCCTATATTGCGGACAGACGTGCTTATGCAGTGTATTCCGCGCTGTTTAGTGTATTGGCATTTAATTTCTTTTTCACAAAACCGTATTATACGTTGAAAGCATATGATAGAGCCTATACGACTACTTTTGTCATTTTGTTTATTGTAGGACTTTTCACGGCCACATTGACAAGAAAAATGAAAAGGCAGAACGTGGAAAGTGCAAAGAAGGCATTTCGTACGGAAATCTTGTTAGAGAACAGTCAAAAACTGCGTAGATGCAGAACAGAGATGGAAGTATGGAATCAACTGGCAGGTCAGGTAGGGAAATTGCTGAATCTTTCACTTGTCATCTATCCTGTAAAAGAAGATCGGGTGCTTGGAGAACCGCTTTTGTTTCCTAGAAAGGGCGTGGATCCAAAAGAAATGGAAGTCTACACCCAGGCACAAGAGCGGGCAGTTGCACAATGGGTTGTAGCAAATCATCACAGAGCAGGAGCATGTACACATACACTTCCAAGCGCCAAGGCCATGTATCTTCCGATTCAGGGAACAGAGGAAGTGAATGGAGTGATCGGAATTGTACTGGAAGAGCGAAGACAGATTCAGGAATTTAAGTACGGACTTCTGATTGCGATGTTAAATGAAACGGGAGTCAAACTACAAAACAGCTTTATAGAATCTTAGTATTAGAAAGCCCCTCCTTTCTCAATCTTCATTTTATTTATATTAAAATAGAGCCATAAGATAAGGAGGGATTGATGATGACAGCTATTTTAAACATGATTCATTGTGTGGAGTATAATTTTGAAGATTCTATCAGACAGTTTGTTTCTGCTCATCCATATATTGCTTCTACAGCACTTTTGATCGGTACCCCGTTATTTATCGTGATGGCCGTTGTAGTGTGTACAACAGCAATTATGGCACCAATCGGATGGCTGCTTGGATGGGCATAGATTTTAACAGAATCTTTATGTGAGAAGAAATTTTTTAAAATTACTTTTATCCGCCTATAGATATCATATTAAGTGGAGAAGGTGGTCGCTTACATGAAGATATCAAATAAAGAAGAACATATTCTGGTCTGTCTGTCCGAATCACCGTCAAATGAAAACGTAATTCGGACCGCAGCACAGATGGCAGAAGCATTTCATGGAAGTTTTACAGCAATTTTTGTAGAAACATCCGATTATGATGCAACAACTTATGAAGAAGATAAAAAGAAACTTCAGACCAATATGCGTCTGGCACAGAAGCTTGGTGCTGCAATCGAGATTATTTACGGAGATGATATTCCGTTTCAGATTGCAGAATTTGCCAGGCTTTCTGCAGTTACAAAAATTGTAATCGGAAGAAGTCATCCATTACGGGGACGGTTTTTCCGGAAAATGACATTGACGGAACAGTTATTGACGAATATCTCGGATCTGGACGTCTACATTATTCCGGAGTCATCGTCATCTGCCGTAAGTTTTCAAAATAAGAAAAGAAAAAGAACAGTTACATTCTCTATGCAGGACATCTTAAAGTGCATCGGAATTCTTGTGCTGGCCAGTTGTTTTGGCTATGTCTTCTACGAGCTTGGATTTGCGGAAGCAAATATCATTACCGTGTATGTTTTGGCAGTGCTTTTGATCTCTGTGGTAGTGGTAAACCGAATTTACAGTGTCATGGCATCTGTTGTCAGTGTGCTTATATTTAATTTTCTTTTTACAGAGCCGCGCTATACGCTGAGAGCTTATGACCAAGGATATCCGGTTACTTTTCTGATCATGTTTATTGCGGCATTTTTGACGGGAACACTTGCAACAAAGCTGAAAAATAATGCAAAGCAGTCTGCGGGCTCCGCATTTCGTACGAAAATACTTTTTGATACGAATCAGATGTTCCAGAAAGCGAAGGATAAAGAAGAGATTATGTCGGTCACTGCAAAACAGTTGATCAAAATGCTTCGAAAAGACATTGTCATTTATTTTGTGGGGAGCAATGGTCTGGAAGAGCCGATCGTTTTCCCGGTGGATGAGGAAAGGCCGACGGGGATTTACACATCGGAAAAAGAACAAGCGGTTGCAGCCTGGGTATTTCAACATAATAAACATGCAGGAAAAACGACGGGCACCATGCCGGATGCAAGCTGTAGATATCTTGCAATCCGAATCAACGATGTTGTGTATGGAGTGGTAGGAATTGCTATGGGAGAGCAGGCGATGGATGCTTTTGAAAATAGCATTGTACTTTCCATTCTTGGAGAATGTGCCCTTGCTCTTGAAAACCAAAAAAATGCGAAAGAAAAAGAAGAAGCGGTGATTCTTGCGAAGAACGAGCAGTTAAGAGCGAATCTGCTCCGGTCCATTTCCCACGATCTGCGGACGCCGCTGACGTCCATTTCAGGGAACGCAAGCAATTTGCTGTCTAACGGGATCTCTTTCGATGAGGCAACAAAAAAGACATTGTATCAGGATATTTATGATGATTCCATGTGGCTCATTAATCTGGTAGAAAATCTTCTTTCAGTCACAAGGCTGGAGGAAGGCCGGTTGAATTTAAACATTTCTGCGGAACTTGTGGATGAAGTTGTGAAAGAAGCGCTGAGTCACGTAAACCGGTTAAAGACAGAACATACGATTACCGTGGAAAACAGGGAAGAATTTTTGCTGGCCAAAATGGATGCCAGATTGATCGTCCAAGTGATCATCAATATTGTAGATAATGCGATCAAATATACGCAGAAAGGATCGCATATTCAGATAAAAATGGGGAAAAAAGAAAATTTGGCCGTTATTTCGATAGCGGATGACGGGCCTGGAATTTCAGATGAGAATAAGAAACATGTATTCGATATGTTCTTCAGCGGGGCAAAAAAAATTGCAGACAGCAGAAGAAGCCTGGGATTGGGACTTGCACTTTGCAAATCCATTATAAATTCTCACGGAGGAGAAATTACAGTGAAGGACAATATACCACATGGAACAGTCTTTACATTTACATTACAAGCAGAGGAGGTTCAACTGCATGAATAAATTGACGATTTTAGTTGTAGAAGACGATTCGTCCATAAAAAACTTAATTACAACCACACTGAAAGCGCATGAGTATCACTATCTTTCCGCAGGGAACGGAAAGACAGCGATCGTTGAAGCTTCATCCCACAATCCGGATATTATTTTAATGGATCTGGGACTTCCGGATATGGATGGAGTAGAAGTAATCAAAAAAATACGTACGTGGTCCAGTGTTCCGATCATTGTGATCAGTGCAAGGAGTGAGGATACTGACAAAATTGATGCGCTGGATGCGGGGGCAGACGATTATCTCACGAAACCGTTTTCGGTAGAAGAGCTTCTTGCGCGTATCCGTGCAACCCAGAGACGTCTCATCATGACACGAGATGAGGCGCCGTCACAATCCTCTTTGTTTGTGAATGGAGCACTTCGCGTAGACTATGCAGCAGGGTGCGCCTATCTAAATAGTGAAGAACTGCATTTGACGCCGATTGAATATAAACTTCTTTGTCTTCTTTCCAGAAATGTAGGGAAAGTGCTGACACACACATTTATTACCCAGAAGATATGGGGAAGCAGTTGGGAAAATGATGTGGCTTCCCTTCGGGTATTCATGGCGACTTTGAGAAAGAAACTTGAAAAAGAAGGAGATTCCCAACAATACATTCAAACGCATATCGGTGTGGGGTACCGGATGATCAAGGTGGAGTGATGAGGTTGATCTGTTCCGGAAGACAACGAAGGGATATCTCTTTTTGCAAAAAGCATGGTTCTCCATCTGTATGGATTTCTCGTGGTTTCTCGGAATGAATGGCAATCTCCTCACATGTGTATGTGTAAACGCCTTTAAAATGTACGTGCTTTCCGAAAAGTGCGGTTGGAAGGAGAAGCAGCATTTTTATTTTTGACAGATTAGCAACCACGCAGATACCAAGCTTTCCGTCCGAAGGATTGGCATGGGGAGCGAACATGAATCCGCCGCCTTCATAAGGTTGGTTCATAGATGTGACAAAGTAGCAGCGGTCAAAGGTATGCGTGGTCGTTTGATCTAAAGTCACAACTGTTTTCTTCGGTTTCAGATGAAACCACTGCCTTAAGGCAACAAAAACATAAACCAGCTTTCCAAGCTTGAATCTGTTGAGTCTTGCTTTCCAGTGGGAAACAACAACTTCATGGCAGATTGCAGCATCAAAACCAAAACCGGAGCTTACCGCAAAGCGCCGGTTTTTATCTTTGTAAGAAAGTTCCCCGAGATCCAGTTTCTGGATGCGTCTAGCGGAAAGGACAATATCCAACGCCTTCATAGGATCTGACGGGAAAGAATAACTTCTTGAAAAATCATTGCCGGATCCTGTCGGTATATATCCCAAAGTGACCTTTTCCGGATATGAGATTCCGTTGATCACTTCATTCACTGTTCCGTCACCACCTAAAATTACAATGGTATGCTCTGCTTTGTCGGAAGTCAGCTTCCGGATCAAAACGGAAGTGCGGCGGTGAGGCTTTGTAAAAAACACTTCGTATTTTATGCCTAAATGCTTCAGTTCTTTTTCAATGTTCTGCCATATAGATTCCCCGAGACCTGAACGGGAATGGGGATTCACAATGAATGTATACATAAAATTTCTCCTTTGTTATCATGCTATTTATTATAACAGAAGGAATGATAGTGAACAACAAAAAGGAAAATATTAAAAAAACATAAAGTCCTTGAATCTTGGAAGAGAAAATAATAGACTTATTTTTGTACATTTGGAAAGAAAAGAGGTTAACTATGAGAAAAATATTGAAATTTCTTAAGCCGCATATGGCAGCAGTCATTTCCATTGTTGCAGTGTTGATCGTGCAGGCATACTGTGACCTGTCTCTTCCTGCTTACACATCCGATATTGTAAATGTTGGAATCCAGCAGGGAGGTGTGGACACACATATTCCTGAGATGATCGCCAAGGAGGATATGGATAAGCTGTTACTGTTTGTTTCACAAGATGAGCAGAAAACTGTGATGAATGCTTATCAGACAAATGATGACAAATATGAAAAAGAAGCATACGTTTTAAAAGACGGCGTCATCAAGAATGAGAAAAAAGTAAAGAAACTGGAAGATATTCTTGGGAAACCGATGCTTCTCGTATCTGGCATTGAATCCATGGAAACTTCCGGAGATACAAAGAAAAATACGGGAATGTTTCAAATGGAAGAAGGGGCAGAGATGTTTGCTTCACTTCCGGAAGGAATGTCATTTTTCGAAGCACTTCAGAAAATGCCGGAAGAACAACGCCTTGCTATGGTAGACAAGATGAGCGAGCAGATTGATGAGATGCCGGGCATGATGGTGGAACAGGCATCGACATTGTATGTAAGAAATGCGTACAAGAATCTGAACGTGGATGCAGACAAAATGCAGTCGGATTATATTTTGTTTACCGGACTTAAAATGCTGGCCCTTGCAGCCCTTGGAATGGTAGCGAGTGTTCTTGTAGGGCTTTTCGCATCGAGAGTTGCTGCGTCAGTAGGACGCGATCTGCGAAGCAACGTATTTAAAAAGGTTGTAGGATTCTCGAATGGAGAATTTGACAAATTCTCAACAGCATCTTTGATCACAAGAAGTACCAACGATATCCAGCAGATCCAGATGGTGGTTGTTATGATGCTGCGAATGGTACTTTATGCACCGATCATCGGAATCGGAGGTGTCTTCAAAGCGCTGAATACTAACGTTTCCATGTCATGGATCATCGGACTTGGAGTTGTTTTGATCTCACTTCTTGTTCTGACACTGTTTCTTGTGGCAATGCCGAAATTCAAGACTTTGCAGAAACTTGTAGATAAATTGAATCTTGTAACAAGAGAGATCCTAACCGGACTTATGGTTATTCGTGCTTTTAGTACAGAGAAGCATGAAGAAGAGAGATTCGATAAAGCAAATAAAGATTTGACAAAAACGACTCTTTTCGTTAACAGAGCCATGACAATTATGATGCCGACTATGATGCTGATTATGAATGGTATTTCAGTTCTGATTATATGGGTTGGCGCCAATGGTATCAATGACGGACAGATGCAGGTAGGAGATATGATGGCATTTATCCAATATACGATGCAGATTATTATGGCATTCCTTATGATCTGTATGATTTCCATTATGCTTCCGAGAGCAGCGGTTTCTGCAGATCGTGTGGATGAAATTCTTACAAGTTCCACATTGATTCATGATCCAAAGAACCCGAAGAAACTTCCGGAAAATGGAAAGGGAGTCGTAGAGTTCGACCATGTTTCCTTCCGGTATCCGGGAGCAAAGGAAAATGTGTTGCATGATATTTCTTTTGTAGCAGAGCCGGGAAAAACAACAGCATTTATCGGAAGTACAGGAAGTGGTAAATCTACACTTGTGAATCTGATTCCGAGATTCTATGATGTGACAGAAGGTGCAATCCGGATTGACGGTGTGGATATCCGAGAGCTTTCACAGCATGATCTGAGAGAAAAATTAGGATATGTACCGCAGAAAGGGGTGCTTTTCTCTGGAACAATTGCATCCAATATTTTATACGGGAATGCCAAAGGCAGTGAAGCAGAGATGAAAGAGGCAGCTCAAGTGGCACAGGCGGCAGAATTTATTGCAGAAAAACAGGATGAATATGAAAGCCCGATCGCCCAAGGTGGTACGAATGTGTCTGGAGGTCAGAAACAGCGTCTTTCCATTGCGAGAGCCATTGCAAAGAATCCGGATGTATTTATCTTTGACGATAGTTTCTCTGCCCTGGACTATAAGACAGATGTTACGCTTCGAAAAGCGCTAAAGGAACATACACAGGACAGTGTGGTACTCATTGTCGCACAACGTATCAGTACGATTCTTCATGCGGATCAGATCGTGGTTCTGGATGAAGGAGAGGCCGTGGGAATCGGAACACATAAAGAACTTTTGAAATCTTGTGAAGTATACCGCCAGATTGCGATGTCACAGCTTTCAGAAGAAGAAATAGCAAGAGATTTAGGAAAGGAGGAGAGAAGTCATGAGTAATGAAAGACCAAAGCAAAGAGGTCCGATGGGCCATGGACCGGGAGCTATGGGTGCTGGTGAGAAAGCGAAAGATTTTAAAGGGACGATGAAGAAACTAATGGCTTATCTCGGTACTTTTAAAGTTGCAATTCTTGTTGTAATGCTGTTTGCCATTGGAAGTACGATCTTCACAATTGTAGGACCGAAGATTCTTGGTAATGCAACAACGGAGATCTTTAACGGACTTGTAAGCAAAGTTTCCGGAGGAGCAGGTATTGATTTTGATAAAATTGCAAAAATCCTGCTTACGGTACTCGCACTTTATGGGGTGAGCGCATTATTTTCTTACATTCAGGGATTTATTATGACAGGGGTATCCCAGAAATTGACGTACCGCATGCGCAAGGAGATTTCAGAGAAAATCAATCGTATGCCACTGAATTATTTTGACACAATGACGCATGGAGAGGTTCTGTCTCGTGTCACAAACGATGTGGATACGTTAAGTCAGAGCTTGAATCAGAGTGCAACACAGATTATTACCTCTTTTACGACAATTATCGGTGTGTTGATCATGATGCTTAGTATCAGTCCGATGATGACGTTGATCGCGCTATTGATTTTACCGGTTTCTATGGGACTGATTTCCGTGATTGTAAAACATTCTCAGAAACATTTCCGCAATCAGCAGGAGTATTTAGGTCATGTAAACGGACAGGTAGAAGAAGTATACGGTGGACAGAATATTGTCCGGGTATTTAATAAAGAAGATGATGTGATACTCGAGTTTGACAAAACAAATGAAATCCTGTATCAGTCAGCATGGAAATCCCAGTTCTTCTCCGGAATGATGATGCCGATCATGCAGTTTGTAGGAAACTTAGGGTATGTGGCAGTTGCCATTGTCGGTGGATATTTTACGATCAAAAATAAAATCGAAGTCGGTGATATTCAATCCTTCATTCAATATGTAAGGAACTTTACACAGCCGATCACCCAGGCGGCACAGGTGGCAAATATGCTCCAGTCTACAGCAGCAGCGGCAGAAAGGGTCTTTGAATTCCTTGGGGAAAAGGAGGAAGACCAGACCGTTCCGAATCCGGTTTCTGTGGAAGGATTGAAAGGAAATGTAGAATTTAAAAATGTACATTTCGGTTACAACGAAGACCGCATTATCATCAATGATTTTTCTGCAAAAGTTAAGGATGGACAGAAGATTGCAATCGTTGGTCCGACAGGAGCAGGTAAAACAACGATGATCAAACTCTTGATGCGTTTCTATGATGTAAATTCAGGGGAAATTCTGATTGACGGACATAATCTGAAGGACTTCAACAGAAGTGAACTGCGTCAGATGTTTGGTATGGTGCTTCAGGATACATGGCTGTTCCACGGCAGTATCAAGGACAATATCCGTTACGGAAGATTGGATGCAACGGATGAAGAAGTAGTCGAGGCGGCAAAAGCAGCCTATGTACACCGCTTTGTGCAGACCCTTCCGGAAGGATATGACATGGAACTCAATGAAGAGGCTAATAATGTTTCTCAGGGACAAAAGCAGCTTCTTACAATCGCGAGAGCAATTCTTGCAGATCCGCTAATCTTGATTCTGGATGAAGCGACAAGTTCTGTAGATACGAGAACAGAAGAACGTATTCAAAAAGCGATGGATAACCTGATGAGAGGAAGAACAAGTTTTGTCATTGCACACAGACTATCTACGATTCGCGATGCAGATTTGATTCTCGTTATGAAAGATGGAGATATCATTGAGCAGGGAAATCATGAGGAACTTCTTAAGAAAAACGGATTCTATGCAGAACTATATAATTCGCAGTTTGAGAAGATGGTGGCATAATACGAAAATAATAGTTAGATAGGCGAAAGCTCACAGAGAGCGAACCGGAAGCGGTTCCATACTCTCTGTGAGCTTTCTTATTTGTAAGCAGTCTTAACGAGGAATTGATGTTTTCTGAATATGACGTTAACATTTCTGCTGTATTCTCTTGAAAGAACAAAAAGAAAGAGGATAACACAATGAAAAAGTTTTTTAAAAATTACTTCAAAGAAAGTTTCGTGATAGTTTTAGTAAGTGCATTTACACTGGGGATGTGTATATGGGGGAGTCGGGTACAGAGTGGGTATCAGCATTATAATAATGAAAGTATTACTTATGTAAAAGGGATGATAACAGAAATATCCAATGAGGAACTGACAAAAGATCCGGGGAATGCCAAACGCTATGTTGGCCGACAGAAAGTAAAGGCAAAAGTGTTAGAGGGAACGTATAAAGGTGAGACTGTAGAGATTGACAATTATCTGACTTCGGCGAGCAATGTGTATGTAGAGCCCGGAATGAAGGTTATACTTTCACAGGATCAGCCAGAGAATACAGCTCCGTATTTTCTTGTATACAATTATTATCGATCTCCGATCATTTATGGGATGGTAGGAATGTTTGTTCTTCTTATGATTCTGATCGGAGGGAAAAAGGGGATTCGTGCCACACTGGGTCTGGCATTTACATTGCTTACGATTGTGATGCTGATGCTGCCGATGATTTCATCCGGCATCTCACCGGTGTTGGCATCTATAGTCACGGTGGTAATTACAACAGCGGTAACATTATTGCTGTTGAACGGATTTAGTAAGAAGACTTTGACTGCGGTTTTGGGAACAGCACTTGGAACGATGATTGTGGGTGTATTATTTGGAATGGTGTCTTATTTTCTTCATATTTCAGGATATAACACGGATGAAGCGGAATTTATGGTTCTGATTTCTTCTAATACGGAATTGAAAGTAGCGGAAGTGCTATTTGCGGGAGTACTGATATCCTCACTGGGAGCTGTGATGGATGTAGGAATGTCAATTGCATCTGCAATTTGGGAAATCCTTGAGGTAAATCCGGCACTTACGGCCAAACAGCTATTTTTCTCGGGGCTGAATGTGGGGAAAGACATGATTGGGACCATGAGTAATACACTGATTTTGGCATTTACCGGAAGCGGGTTAAGTACATTACTTGTGTTGACTGCATACGGAATTCGATATCATCAATTCCTGAGTTCGGATTTCCTTGCGATTGAGGTGGGGCAGGGACTTTCTGGAACAATGGCAGTGATTTTGACTGTTCCGATTACATCTGCCGTATCTGCTTATGTATATAAAAGGAAAAATCTATTTCATAAAACGAGCTAAAACTTAACTTATGTTTTACGATATACTCATCTTAGGTTTATATTGACAGATTAAAATAACCAGAGTCGATACCAGAGTCCATATTTTGAGAAGTAAAGACACTGGTTATTTTTTCAAAACACACAAGGAGGAAAAACAGAATGAAAAACAAGGCAGCAAGGAGGCTGTTTGCAATTGCGCTTGCGTCACTGAGCATATTGAGTATGCCGGGGATTGCGAGTGTCCGGGCGACTGACATGGAGGTGACAGATGAAAGAACGGAGCAGACAGTAAATAGCGGTGTGAAGGAAGACGGAAATAGTCAATCGAAAACTGAAGTTCAATCGAAAACGAATGTTCAATCGGAAACGAATGTTCAACCGGAAGAAGGGGCGGGAACAAGTGAGCCTTTGGAGGCAAACGGTTTTGTAGAAGAAAATGAACCAACCGAAGATATTGTAAATGAAGCGACGGAAGTAAGTTTTGGAGTCATCTCAGATACACATGTGACGGCGGCAAAGGAAACGGAGCAGGCAAGACTGAAAAAGGCATTTCAGTTTTACAGCAATTCAGGGGTGGATTCGCTTGTGGTGGATGGTGATTTGACAGACAGTGGAGCAGAGTCAGAATATGATACATGGGGACAGATTAAGGAAGATAATCTCACGATTCCACTTATTGCAGCAATGGGAAATCACGAGGGAAACAGTGGAGACCGGTTCATTGAAACTACAGGAAGTAAACCAAATGACCATAAAATTATCAATGGATATCATTTTATTACAATTAGCCCAGGAACAGGGACAGTAGATGAAACAACCGGAAAAGCCACGAGCCATGGGGGCACCACATATGCCTATGCAACTTCGTGGTTAAAAGAACAGATGGACGAAGCATATGCAGATGATCCGGAGAAACCGATTTTTGTATTTTTTCATGCGCCGATTAAGGATACTTTTTATGTGTCAAATGAATGGTACGGAAGTGGGTTAGATGAGTTTTTCAAAGACTATCCAACAGCGGTAACATTTTCAGGTCATATTCATAGTCCGAATAATATGCCGACAAGCATCTGGCAGGATGGCGGCTATACTGCAGTCAATACAGTTACTCTTTCTTATATGGAAATGGAGACGGGAATGATCTATGGTTCTGTGCCGCCAAATGCAAGTCAGATTGCACAGGGACTTGTTGTAGAAGCCGAAGGAAGCAGAGTTACTATTAAAAATTATGATTTTCTTGCAGAACAATGGATTCCGCAGACATGGACTTTCGATGTAAAAGATGTATTACCATATACAAATGAAAGAAAAGAACATGCACAGGCGCCATATTTTGCAGAGGATGCACAGATCAGTGTTAACAATGTAACAGAAGAGAGTGCCGAGATTACATTTACACAGGCCAAGGTGGCAGAAAATAATGTAGGTGATATTGTGCATTCTTATCGATATGACCTGATTGATAAAAAAACAGGAGAAACAGTAAAAACATTTAAGACCTGGTCGGATTACTATTTACAACCGATGCCGGATACCATGACCCAGGAGGCGGAAGATTTATTGCCGGGAACGGAATACGAAGTACAGATTCATGCTATAAATGCGTACCAACAGGTAAGTGAAAACTATTTATTAGCCAACTTTAAAACCGAAGGAGAAGCAGAGGGAGATCTTACATTTGAAGATATGACTGCAAAACTTCCAAAAGCAGATCTGTTGGATGTGGATTTTGCGGACGGGGAAGCAAAAGACAAGTCTGAACGAGGACATGAACTCGGTAACAGCAATGGAAGCAATGTTACACAGGACGATACACTTGGTAAATACACAGCGACTTTTACCGGCAAAAATCAGGAGGCCTTTACGGTGCCGTGGAGCCAGGAAGATTACAAGAAAGCAAATGATAGTTTTACGTTGGAAACTGTATTTAAAGTAGATGAATTTTCAGACAGTTTCGTAGATTTATTTGGAAATATGGAATCTGCGGGCATTGGACTTGAAATATCAAAAGGAAGTGAAGGAAAAGCAAATTTAGAGGCTTGGGTACACTTAAATGATGCATATAAAAAGCCGATAGCAGGTGATGCATTGACCTATGGAGAATGGTGCCATGCAGCAATTACATACGATGGAAAAAAAGTGACATTGTATGTCAATGGGCAAAAGGCTGCAAGTATGAAAGCAAACGGAAATGTAAAAACCCCTCCTGTATCTTCACAATATTTTGTGATTGGCGGAGATAGTGGATCAGAGGGAGGAATCCAGTCACCTATGAACGGAGCAGTTTCCACAGCACGAATATATAGTGAGGCACTCTCGGAAAAGCAGATTCAGATGATTGCGAATAGAGATCTGTCTCTTATTGATGAAGAAAAACCGCTGATTCAATTGGCATCGAAACCGGCGGTGGAATCAATGGAGGGAGAGACGTATGTGATTCCGGCAGCACAATCTGCAGACAACAGCACAGTTGTTACAATGAAAGCAGTAATCGAAGATGCGGATGGGAATGTTGTGAAAACAATCGGAGGAGAGACTGCACAGTTAGAAGAGAGTACTTTTCTCCCGAAAGCAGGGAAGTATACACTTCAATATATTGCAACAGATAAAGCAGGAAATGAAAGTGCGGAGTCGTATACAATTACGGTGTTGGAAAAAGAAGGGAATAACCAGGGTGAAAACAATAACCAGGGTGGTACTGGTAATCAAGGAGAAAACAATAACCCGGGCGGCGCCGGTAATCAAGGAGAAAACAACAACCAGGGAAATGCAGGAAATCAAGGAGGAAATGAAACATCACAATCAGCCGGAAATGAAACGATAAAAACAGGCGATTCAACACCGGTCATGTTATGGATAGCAGGTGCGGTAATCGGTCTTGCAGGTATCGTGGCAGCAGGGTATAAAAAGAGCAGAAGACACTAAGTCTCCTGTGATAGGAGAGGATTCTGAAGAATTTCCTATGATATAGGAAATTCCTTCGGAATCCTATATCATAAAAAACACTTCGTGTGGGGATGCGCAGCTCGCGGCAAGGAGTTTATTACTTCGTAACCGCTCGCGCGCAGATTGCACAGTTGTGCAATCTTTTTTATATCATAAAAAATGGGGAAGCAGCGACTGATAGCAGTTACTGACTTCCCCATATTAAAATTGATAGTAATTATTTGCGAAAGAACGTTAAATCTCTATATTACTGATAAATCTTTGTGTTTTCTTTCTTTGATTCTGATGTCAATTGAATTCCCAATTTCTTAAACATTTTTGTATCTACGGAAGAAAGCATAACCGAAGTGTGCACCTGACAGCCTTTCAGTTTTGGAATCTGTTCCAATGCAAGACGGGCAACCGGGTCATTGGCAGCACTGATAGAAAGTGCAATGAGAACTTCGTCCGTATGCAGTCTTGGGTTTTTGCTTCCCAAATATCTTGTCTTTAATGTCTGAATCGGTTCAATGGCTTCCGGTGAAATCATATGGATATCATCTGCCAGATTTGCAAGGTGTTTCAATGCATTTAAAAGCAGTGCAGCGGAAGCTCCTAAGAGGTTTGAAGTCTTTCCGGTAATGATTTCTCCATTATCCAATTCAATCGCAGCGGCAGGCCCATTCGTTTCTTCTGCACGCTTCAATGCCGCAGCAACAACGAGACGGTCATCGGTTGTAATATGTGCCTGTTTCATCAGAAGCTCAATCTTGAAAACTTCATCTTCGCTGATATCACCGGAGGACATACGGTTGAGGGCAGAGTAATATCTGCGGATAATTTCCTGTTTTGATGCTTCCTGGCATACTTCGTCATCACAGATGCAGTTTCCAACCATATTTACGCCCATATCCGTAGGAGATTTATAAGGATTTTCGCCATAGATTTTCTCGAAAATTGCATCGAGAACCGGGAAGATCTCAACATCACGGTTATAGTTTACTGTTGTGATTCCGTAAGTTTCCAGGTGGAATGGATCGATCATATTGATATCATTCAAGTCTGCAGTTGCGGCTTCATAGGCGAGATTTACCGGATGCTTCAATGGAAGATTCCATACCGGGAATGTTTCAAACTTGGCATATCCGGCACGTACACCACGTTTTAACTCGTGATAAAGCTGTGAAAGGCAAGTTGCCATTTTCCCGCTTCCCGGTCCCGGTGCCGTAATGATAACAAGGGGTCTTGTTGTTTCTATATATTCATTTTTACCGTATCCTTCATCGCTTACAATGAGAGGGATATTAGACGGATATCCTTCAATGCAGTAATGCACGTAAACTTTGATGCCGAGTTTTTCCAGCTTAGTTTTGAATAAATTCGCGCTGCTTTGGCCAGCATATTGTGTGATGACAACACTGCCTACATATAACCCGTTTTGACGGAAAGAATCCATCAGGCGAAGAACATCTGTATCGTAGGTAATGCCAAGGTCGCCACGAATTTTATTTTTTTCAATATCTCCGGCACTGATTACGATTACAATCTCTGCCTGATCTGATAACTGCATTAGCAGGCGCAGCTTACTGTCCGGTGCAAACCCCGGAAGAACTCTGGAAGCGTGGTAATCATCGAAGAGTTTGCCGCCAAACTCAAGATAAAGTTTGTTGTCAAATTGATTGATACGTTCCAGTATGTGTGCTGATTGCATTTTTAAGTATTTGTCATTATCAAATCCAACTTTCATAATCTTATCTCCTTGCCTGTTTTGTATACTCGTTTATTCTTAAAAAAACAGTATACTACAAAATGTAAAATTTGTCTAAGATAAATTTATAGAAGTTTAAGATTTAGATAAACAGTTTTCACAATCTTTTTATTGATTTATAGATAGCTGATACTTATAATAGAAGAGACAAGAAACAGGAGGAGGATTATGGATAATCAGAATAATAGAAACAGGAATAACAATCCTAGAAATAATAAGAATAATAAGCAAGGATTTGGGATTATTCTTATTACAACAATTATCACATTATTTCTGGTCTTAGGATTATATCAGTTGATGCCGGGCAAGGATCCGGAAGAGATTTCATATAGTAAATTTTTGGATATGGTAGAAGCAGGCCAGGTGGAAAAGGTTGTAATCGGTTCAGACAGTATTGAGATTACACCGAAGAAAAAGGAGAATACAAATTCACTCATTTCATCTATTACACCGCATTACTATACGGGTGTGATGAATGACGACAAGCTGGTTGACCGTCTGCGAGAAGCAGATGTAGATGTCACACAGGAGATTCCAAAGACAGGAACCATGATGTTCTGGAACGTTATGCTGACATTGGTTCTTCCGACAGCGCTTCTCGTAGGTGCACTTGTGTTTCTCACAAGGAAGATGTCGAAGGGCGGAGGCATGATGGGCATTGGAAAGAGCAATGCCAAAATATATGTGGAGAAGTCAACTGGTGTTACGTTTAAAGACGTAGCAGGTCAGGATGAAGCGAAGGAATCTTTGCAGGAGGTCGTAGATTTCCTTCACAATCCGGGGAAATATACAAGTATTGGTGCAAAACTTCCGAAGGGAGCACTTCTTGTAGGACCTCCGGGTACTGGTAAGACACTTTTAGCAAAAGCTGTGGCAGGAGAAGCAAAAGTTCCGTTCTTCTCTCTTTCAGGTTCAGCCTTTGTTGAGATGTATGTCGGTGTCGGCGCGTCCAGAGTGCGTGATCTTTTTAAACAGGCACAGGCTATGGCGCCTTGTATCATTTTTATTGATGAGATTGATGCCATCGGTAAGAGTCGTGATAATGCAATGGGAAGCAATGATGAACGTGAGCAGACATTGAACCAGCTGCTCGCTGAGATGGATGGTTTTGACACAGACAAGGGATTATTACTTCTTGCAGCGACGAACAGACCAGAGATTCTGGATCCGGCTCTTTTAAGACCGGGACGTTTTGACCGTCGGATTATCGTAGATGCACCGGACTTAAAAGGACGTGTTGATGTTCTGAAGGTACACGCAAAAGACGTGAAGATGGATGAGACGGTAGATTTGGAAGCCATTGCGCTTGCGACAAGTGGTGCGGTTGGTTCCGATCTTGCCAATATGATCAATGAAGCCGCTATCAATGCGGTTAAGAATGGAAGACAGGTTGTTTCACAGGCTGATTTATTTGAAGCAGTGGAAGTGGTACTTGTCGGTAAAGAGAAGAAAGACCGTATTATGAATGTGGAGGAACGAAGAATTGTTTCTTACCACGAGGTAGGGCATGCTCTTGTAAGCGCTCTGCAGAAAGATTCAGAACCAGTACAGAAGATTACAATCGTTCCGAGAACCATGGGAGCGCTTGGATATGTCATGCAGACTCCGGAAGAGGAAAAGTTCCTGAATACAAAGAAAGAACTGGAAGCAATGCTTGTTGGTCTTCTTGCAGGACGTGCAGCGGAGGAAATTGTATTCGACACAGTTACAACCGGAGCTTCTAACGATATTGAGAAGGCAACAAAAGTTGCAAGAGCCATGATCACACAGTATGGTATGTCTCAGAAATTCGGATTGATCGGTTTGGAATCTGTACAACATAAGTATCTGGACGGACGTCCGGTTGCCAACTGCGGAGAAGAAACGGCAGGAGAGATTGATAAAGAAGTCATGAAGATGCTGAAAGATGCATATGATGAAGCAAAACGTCTCTTAAGTGAGAACAGAGATGCACTTGATAAGATTGCTGCGTTCCTGATTGAGAAAGAGACAATTACAGGCAAAGAATTCATGCGGATTTTCCATGAAGTGAAAGGAATTCCGGAGAATGAAGAGAAAACGCAGCCATCCCGTATCGGAATGAAGGAAGAAACTTCTCAAGATGTGATCGTATTACCGGATATGTCAGAAGAGAACAAAGATGAATCAATAAATGAATAGCAATTTATAGGAAAATCTCCACACTTTTATGGTGTGGAGATTTTTCGTTGTGAAAAATGCATGAAAATTTGACATTGGTACATATAAATTTGTCATTTTTCCATTTTAAGAGAATGGAACAATCTATATAATAACTTTATCAAAAACAAAGAGCAAAAAACTGGGAGGAATTAACATGGAAGTCAGATGCAATGTAGAAGGGGATTTACAGCTTCAGACATTAGCGTTGCCGGATGGACGTCAAGTATCCGAAATACGATTAGAACATATTCCTGAAAATGTGAAGGATGCCGTAATTACTGTAGAATGGAACTTCCCGATTTTGGATATTGCGGGAAGATGGCACAATGAAGTGTGTGATCGATATTTTGACAGGAGCGCTTGAAAAAGATAATTATACGGTATGCATTTTGTGGAGATTGGAAGCCGGCAATGAAAAAGATTCGTGATATGAAGGTACATGTCTCAAAAGTATGTGACATGGGAATGAAATATTTATTATAGTACAGTGTGCCATATGTGGATCCATTCGGAAATGTGGGAAAAATTCCACGACAAAGTGATTACGGTGGATAAGAAGCAGAAGACAGAAGAATGGGGAAAGCGAAAAATCAGTTTGGGATGCTCTTTTTTTGTTTTGAAAAACATGGTAAGATAAAATGAGTAAAAAATAAAAAGGAAGAAAAGAATGTTTGATATAGAAGAAGAATTGAAAAAGCTTCCGGCAAAACCGGGAGTCTATCTGATGCATGACGAGAAGGATGATATTATATATGTAGGGAAAGCAATCAGCCTGAAGAACCGTGTACGGCAATATTTCCAGGCAAGCCGAAACAAGGGGGCAAAGATTGATCAGATGGTGACACATATCGCCAGGTTTGAGTATATTGTGACGGATTCTGAGCTAGAGGCGCTTGTGTTGGAATGTAACCTGATCAAAGAGCACAGACCGAAATATAACACTATGCTTATGGACGACAAGACCTACCCGTTTATTAAAGTAACAGTAGAAGAAGAGTATCCAAGGATTCTTTTTGCAAGGCAGATGAAGAAGGACAAAGCGAAGTATTTCGGACCGTATACAAGTGCAGGAGCAGTAAAAGATACCATAGATCTGATTCGGAAATTATACCATGTGCGAACATGTAACCGGAATCTGCCGAAAGATATAGGGAAGGAACGTCCTTGCCTGAATTATCATATTAAGCAGTGCTACGGGCCGTGTCAGGGATATATTTCCAGGGAAGAGTACCGGGAGAATATCCAACAGGCGCTCCATTTCTTAAATGGAAATTATGATACGATTTTAAAGTCTTTGGAAGAGAAGATGCAGGCTGCTTCGGATAATCTGGAGTTTGAGAAAGCCATCGAGTATCGGGAACTTTTAAATAGTGTAAAGCAGATTGCCCAGAAGCAGAAGATTACAAACAGCGATGGAGAGGATAAAGACATTCTTGCGGTTGCGACAGAGGAAGAGGATGCGGTTGTACAGGTGTTTTTCATACGTGGCGGCCGATTGATCGGAAGAGATCATTTTTACCTCAGGATTGCAAAAGAAGAGGAAGAAAGTACTGTTTTGGAGAGCTTTATTAAGCAGTTCTATGCAGGAACACCATATATTCCGAGAGAGCTGATGCTACAGGAAGAAATAGAAGGAATTGAAGTGCTGGAACAGTGGCTTACAAAGAAAAGAGGACATCGAGTCTATATCCGTGTTCCGCAAAAGGGGCAGAAAGAAAAGCTTGTAGAGCTTGCTAAAAAGAATGCGGAGCTTGTATTGAGTAAGGATAAAGAGCGCTTAAAGCGTGAGGAAGGGCGTACGATCGGTGCGGTGAAGGAGATCGAGAAACTTCTGGGTCTTACCAATATTTCCAGAATGGAAGCATTTGATATTTCGAATACAAATGGGTTTGCATCTGTTGGTTCTATGATTGTGTATGAACGGGGAAAACCGAAACGGAATGACTACCGTAAGTTCAAGATCAAAGGAGTTCAGGGAGCAGATGATTATGCGAGTATGGAAGAAGTTCTTACGAGACGGTTTGAACATGGATTAAAAGAAAAAGAAGAAGGAAAGGAACTTGGAAGTTTTACTACGTTTCCGGATCTGATCATGATGGATGGAGGAAAAGGGCAGGTCAATGTGGCGCTGCAGGTTTTGGATAAACTTCGCCTGCACATCCCGGTATGCGGTATGGTAAAAGATGATAATCACCGAACAAGAGGTTTGTACTATAATAATGTAGAGATCCCCATCGATCGGAATTCCGAGGGATTTCGCTTGATTACAAGAATTCAGGATGAGGCACATAGATTTGCCATTGAATTTCATCGAAAATTAAGAAGTCAGGGGCAGGTACATTCTATTTTAGATGATATTCCGGGGGTAGGTCCGGCAAGACGAAAAGCACTTATGAAACATTATATGAACCTGGATGGGATACGCAATGCCAGTGTTGAGGAGTTGAAAGAGCTTCCGTCTATGAACGAAAAATCTGCAAAGGAAGTGTACAACTTTTTTCATTAATGATATAATCATGTAAGTGAAGATGAAAATAAAGGAGACAGGCTATGAGATGTACAGATAGTGTGGAGTTAAAAAATCTGGTAGAAAAGATGCAGCTTAAGAATCTGACACCGGATATTGACATGGAAGAACGAAGAATTACAGTGCCGGATGTGAACAGACCGGCATTACAGCTTACAGGCTTTTTTGATCATTTTGATTCGGAGCGTGTGCAGGTGATCGGGTATGTAGAATACACATATTTGCAGACCTTGACGGAAGAGAGAAAGGAGGAGCTGTATGAGAAGCTTTTTTCATATGGGATTCCTTGCCTTATTTTTAGTACGAGTCTTAGCCCGGATGAGCAGTTATTACGGATTGCCAATGAGAAAGGTGTTCCGGTATTTTCTACGACAAGAAAGACTTCGGCTTTGATGGCAGAAGTGATTCGTTGGCTGAATGTAGAGTTGGCACCATGTATCTCCATTCATGGAGTACTGGTAGATGTCTATGGAGTCGGTGTTTTAATTATGGGAGAGAGCGGAATCGGCAAAAGTGAAGCGGCTTTGGAACTGATTAAGAGAGGACACCGTCTTGTGACAGATGATGTGGTAGAGATTAGAAAAGTAAGCGATGATACCTTGGTAGGTACAGCTCCGGATATTACTAGACATTTGATTGAGCTTCGGGGTATCGGAATTATCGACGTGAAGATGCTATTCGGTGTACAGAGTGTACGACAGACACAGAACATAGACCTTGTAATTACTTTAGAAGACTGGAATAAAGACAAAGAATATGACCGGCTTGGTCTGGAAGAAGAATATACAGAATTTCTTGGAAATAAAGTTGTGTGTCATTCTATTCCGATTAGACCGGGACGTAATCTTGCCATTATCGTGGAGTCTGCAGCGGCTAACTTCAGACAGAAACGTATGGGATATAATGCTGCACAGGAACTTTACAGAAGGGTGCAGGAAAATTTGACAAACAAGAGATAGGAGAGAAGTGCGATGAGATATTGTTTTGGCGTTGATATCGGAGGAACAACCGTGAAGCTTGGACTTTTTAAGTTCGATGGAGAAGTGTTGGAGAAGTGGGAGATCAAGACAAGAACGGAGAATGAAGGAGCGAATATCCTTCCGGATGTGGCGGCAGCCATCAAAGAGCGTATGGCACAGCACGAATTGCCAAAGGAAGACGTGCTTGGTGTTGGAGTTGGAATTCCGGCCCCTGTTATGGAAACAGGAATCGTAAAGGCAACTGCAAATCTTGGATGGGGTTATAAAGAAGTAAAACACGAGTTGGAAGAACTGCTTGAAATCGAAGTGAAAGTTGGGAATGATGCGAATGTAGCCGCCCTCGGAGAAATGTGGAAAGGCGGTGGTCTTGGACATAGAAATATGATTATGGTTACACTTGGAACAGGTGTAGGCGGTGGTGTGATCACCAACGGTCATATTATGGTGGGAGGCCATGGTGCCGGAGGAGAAATCGGACATATCTGCGTGAATTATGATGAAACAGAAAAGTGTGGATGTGGCAGCAGAGGATGTTTGGAACAGTATGCTTCAGCAACAGGAATTGCACGTCTTGCAAGAAAGCGTCTTGCAAAGAATGAGGACGCTACTGTACTCAGAGAAAAAAATATAAATGCAATCAGCGCAAAGACTGTATTTGATGCAGTAAAAGAAGGTGATAAGGTTGCCTGTGAGATTGCAGAAGAATTTGGACAGTATTTAGGATATGCTCTTGCTAACCTTGCAGTCATTGTGGATCCGGAAATTATTGTAATCGGCGGTGGCGTATCGCGTGCAGGGGAGATCCTTCTGGATTATGTGACAAAGCCATTTATGGAAAGAGTGTTTTTTGCAAATAAAGAGTGTGGTTTTGCTTTGGCAACGCTTGGAAATGATGCGGGAATTTTTGGTGCAGCCAAGCTGGTATTGAAATAAAACAGAATAAGAAAATAATGAAAAAGTCTGGTGGAAATAGAATTCCATCAGACTTTTTCTAATTGCTATAATGTGGAAGATATAAGCAATATGGGAATTACGGGGTTGGTGACGTTCCGCCGTTGTTGCCGCTATTGCCTCCATTGCTTCCTCCATTGTTGCCGCCGTTATTGCCGCTATTATCGCCGCCGTTGTTGCCGCTATTGCCTCCATTATTATCACCGTTGCTGCCACCATTATTGCCGCTATTATCGCCGCCGCTGTTGCCGCCGCTGTTGCCGCCGTTATTGCCGCTGTTATTATCACCGCTATTATTACCATTATTATTACCGTTGTTATTATCGGTGTTGTTGTCGGTATTATCATCCGAGTTCGTATTATTATCGGTGTTGGTGTTTTCGTTGTCGGTGTTGGTATCGGTAGTATCTTCATCATCGTCATCATCGGTTTTAGGTGAAGTGCCTCCTACAGAACCTTCATAACCGGAATGGCTTGTGCATACTTTATCTCCACCGCCATCTGTTGCCATGTACTCCATATGATAAGGACATGTGCTGGAAGCTACTTTACCGGAGATGGAGCATACTTTCATTTTCTTTACGGTATCCGGCATTTCAAAATCTTTATACGGAAGATCCTCGTGGATCCTTGACATTACAGCTTTCCACAAAATCTGGTTATAATTTCCGAGCGGAAGCTCTTTATTATCATCATAGCCAACCCAAACGGTACATGTGTAATACGGGGTATATCCGCAGAACCAGATATCCCATCTGTCTGTAGTTGTTCCGGTTTTACCGGCTGCGGCCATGTTGGATAATTTTGCCTGATATCCGGTACCCTTTGTGATAACGTCCTCCATAGCGCTTGTCAGAAGATAAGCAGTGGATTCGCGGAGAACGGTTTTGGATTCTCCGGAGTTATCGATTAAAACATTGCCATCATGATCTTCAATCTTTGTATAATATACAGGCCTGTTGTAAACACCGCCGTTTGCGATCGCCGCATAGGCGCCGGCCATTTCTATGTTATGAACACCATCGGTAAGACCGCCAAGTGCAGTAGAAAGATTTAAGTCATTTTTCTTATCGCTGCGCTGTTTTCCTTCTTCCGCAGTTACAATAGAGTCAATGCCAAGTTTTTGAATGTACTCCATACAAAGTTGTGGAGTGACATTCTGCCATGTTTTCAAAGCACTGATATTTACAGAGTCTTCAATGGCAGTACGCATCGTAACATTTCCTTTGTAACCACTATAGGCATTTTTGAATGTCTTGCCGCCAACAGTCATTGGTTCGTCCTTTGTGACGGTACCAAGGGACTCTCCGCCTGCATCAAGTGCAGCGGCGTAAACACCTACAATTTTGAAAGAAGAACCAGGCTGCTCTTTTGTATCTGTTGCACGGTTTAAGCTGCGGCTGGATTTTTTGTCTCCGCGTCCACCGGAAATGGCTTTCACCTGACCTGTTTTTTGGTCCATAACAACAATGGATGCCTGTGGCTGCGGAGTAAATTCTTTGTTTTCATCATAACGGACATCGCCTTCTTCTGCAACAGATGCTTTGAATTCATCAATACGCTTCTGTGCGGCTTCTTCTGTTTTAAACAGACGTCCTTGTTTATCGCCATATTTTTCTTTACCAAATTTTTTAAGATCCCAGGAACTGTAGTTATCCTGAGTACCATCTGCTCTTGTGATAGTAAGAGCGTAACTTACACCGACTTCTACCCTGGACGGATAGTTGTCATCGTCATTGATCTCTTCGTCTACGATTTTTTGGATTTTGGCATCCTGCGTCGCATAAATCTTGAGACCACCACTGTAAAGCGCGTTATGTGCCTGTGCTTCTGTATAGTTCAGTGGTTCTTTCTGCAGATCCTCAATCACTTGTTCAGCAAGAGCATCAATAAAATAGGTAGTCGGATTAGATTCCTGTTCTTGGTTTACTGTTTGAATACGGGCATATACATCATCTGCCATTGCCTGATCATATTCATCCTGATTGATAAATCCCAGTTCAAGCATATTGTCGAGAACTTTTGTCCGGCGTTCTTTGTTCTTATCCGGATTGGTGATAGGATTATATGTTCCCGGATTCTGTGTGATTCCGGCAATTGTAGCACATTCAGATAAAGTAAGTTCAGAAACATCTTTTCCAAAATATCTCATGGAAGCAGCTTGTACGCCAAGAGTACTCTGCCCAAGGTTGATGGTATTCATGTAATTTTCGAGAATCTGTTCTTTGGTCATCTGTTTTTCTATTTCAAGCGCAAGATATTGTTCTTGAAATTTTCGCTCGAATTTTTCCAAAAGTCCGTCTTCGTGGACGAAATCAGGGAAAACAGTGTTCTTGATCAATTGCTGAGTGATGGTACTGGCACCTTCTGTACGTTTGCCAAGAGATGTTACAGTAACTACACCGGCACGGATAATACCTTTGATATCGATTCCGTTGTGGCTGTAGAAACGCTCATCCTCAATGGCGACAAATGCGTCCCGCAGATATTGTGGTATTTCTTCGTTTGTCTTGTAGATACGATTGGAACCGGATTGTACAAAACGATCAAGTTCGTTTCCATCCTGATCTACAACGAAGGTTGTATATTCTGTTGGTTTTACACTTTCAGGAGTGATATTCGGTGCATTGTCGATTACACTTTTAATGAGGTAGCTGACGCCAGCTATTCCAGCAATTCCAATGAGTAGTATACAGATTACGAATGACTTGAAAAGACGAGAACCGATTTTCTTCTTCTGCATAGTAGATTTGGAAGTGATTTCCTTCTGTCTTTTCGAAGCGTTCTTTTTTCCATAATTCATGACATTGCCTCCTTTTACCATGCTATTATAGCAAATAACTAATTTTAAATAAAGCAAAAATTGAAAAGTTCACAAATACTAGGAAAAAATTAAGAAAATGTTGTGAACTCCTTTAAAATCTTTTATAGTATAAGTAATGTGCCAGAGTCAAAAGGTCATAACCACGTTGGGCTTGCATATAGTGGTTTTACGCCAAGACCCGGGAGAGTTTTGAATAGAAAAGGTGAAAGTATGTTAAAAGAGTATCGCACAGTATACATAGGAAGAGAAGCGGAAACCGTGGAGAAGAAATCAAAGTTTATTGCAACAGTTCAGCCGGTAAAAACGGAAGAGGAAGCATTGGAATTTATTGAAAAAATGAAGAAACAATATTGGAATGCCACCCATAATTGTTATGCCTATGTGCTTGGGGAACGTTTCCAGACACAGAGGTGCAGTGATGATGGAGAACCGCAGGGAACGGCGGGGAAACCGATGCTGGATGTACTTCTGGGAGAGGAAATACATGATGTTGCTGTGGTAGTAACGCGTTATTTCGGAGGGACACTTCTTGGTACAGGAGGGTTGGTGAGAGCTTACTCAAAATCGGTGCAAGAAGGACTATTGGCTAGTAAGATTATTACCAAAATATACGGTTGTAAACTGAGGATCGAGACAGATTATACCGGACTTGGAAAAATACAGTATATTCTTGGACAAAGAGGAATTACGATTTTAGATTCGGAATATACAGATAAGGTGAAGATAGAAGTATTACTTCCATCGGAAGAAGCAGATCCGGTGATCGGGGAAATCACGGAAGGAACGAATGGTCAGGCGGAAATGGAAATAGGGGAAACGTGCTGGTTTGCAAAAATTGATGGTGAGATGAAAGTCTTTGACAACTAAAAAGGGACAGGGCAAAGAAATGTTTGCCCTGTCCCTTGTTTGCACGATATTATTGAAATTCCGGTTCGATGAGTCCGAAAGAACCGTCTTTACGTTTATAAACGACATTGACTTCTTCAGTCTCTGCGTTACTGAAAACGAAAAAGTTATGTCCTAAAAGATCCATTTGCATACATGCATCTTCAGGAAACATTGGTTTGATACCGAAACGTTTCGTACGAACAATACGGATCTCGTTACTGTCAGCGACTTCATCTTCTGATTCAACAAATGTCTGATTGAAGCTTCCGCCTGCCTGATGTTTTGCCACCAGTTTGTTTTTATACTTGCGAAGCTGTCTCTCGATCACCTCTTCTACCAGATCGATGGATACGTACATGTCGGTGCTTTCCTGTTCGGAACGGATAATGTCCCCTTTTACCGGGATAGTAACCTCAATTTTCTGACGATCTTTCTCAACGCTTAAGGTTACAATGATTTCTGTGTCAGGAGTGAAATACCTTTCTAACTTTCCGAGCTTACGCTCTATTGTGTCTTTAAGACCTTGTGTTATTTCGATGTTTTTTCCGCTAATGATAAAATTCATGATGTCAACTCCTTTTCAACGTATTGTACAAAATAGAATTTGTACTATGCTTGTATTATACACAAAACGAAAACGCAATGCAATAAAAAGAATGACAAAATTATAAAATAAAAATTAAAAGACTGACAATTATTTCTTGATTATATGCTATTTTCATAGAAAATATCTATAAATAATTTTGGAAAAAGCAATTGGACTTCAAAAAAAGCAGTTGCTATAATAAAGTACAAAAGTAATTAGATACAGCTTGGAAGGGATAGATTTATGAGTTTAAAGATGGATACAAAACGAATTCTAGCAGACTCATTTTGCAATTTGTTAGAAAAGAAATCTTTAGAAGATATTTCTGTTCAAAATATTGTAAATGACTGTGGAGCATCAAGGACTACTTTTTATAATCATTTTTTGGATAAATACGACTTGATGCTTTGGATATATAAAGAAGATATGAAAAATATCTGGGAAAATTTTTCGGAAAATTGGGATGAAACTAATTTAGAGGTATTGAATTATTTTAAGAAAAAGCGGGTTTTTTATCTGAATATTTCACAATATGCGGGGCAAAATTCTATCCAGGAAGAAATGAGAGAACGTTTAATTGGGAATGCAGAAGAGTATTTCAAAGAGCGGTTAAATACAATTGTTTTGTCGGAAGAGATAGAACATGCGATTGCAGTATATAGCAGGAATGTCATCGAAGAAATTTTTTGCTGGTTAAAAGCACCATGTCCATGTTCAAGTAAAAAATTGTTAAAGAATATATCAGTGTGTATGCCATTTATTCTAGTACAATGTTTGGATGAATTGAAATTAAAGCGGAAAGCAGTATAGGCTTTCCGCTTTTTTTAACCTTTTATTATAATATATTCTGACACAAATGTATCTTTACAGAATGCAAAAAATGTAAAGAAGATTTACATATAAGTTTTTCTGTCAATTCCAATGAAAACGAAATTTCAGTACAATAAATTTGTTTTAAAGAAATCAGTTTTAACACAAGATTAGGAGGAAAAGGATGAAAAGAAAAATTTTGGCATTATTTCTTGCTTCTACCATGTTGGTAAGCGTGTTTGCTGGATGCGGAAGTAGTGAAGACAAGAAAGAAAATTCTGTAAAAACAGAAGAAGGTGCAAAGAAAACAAATAAAGCAGAAAGTGGTGTTTTTAGAATCGCAATGACATATAAGCCAAACTCACTTCAGCCAAGTGCACAGAGCAGCGATGATTTGGTTCAGGCAATTCGGCCGATTTATGAGCCGTTGTTTGCAGAAACAAAAGATGGTTTAGAATATTATCTTGCAGATAAATTAGATATTTCTGAGGATGGATTGACTTATACACTTCATATTAATGATAAAGCAACATGGAGTGATGGAGAACCGATAACAGTAAAAGATGTGATGTTTACGATTAATTATGGAGTAGAAACTTACGGTGGTCCGACATCATTTACTCAGATCAATGGACAGGAAGTAAAATTTAATGAAAAAGATGATAAGACATTAGAAATTATTTTACCAATGGTATATGACAATTATACAAGAACATTAGCACAATTTTATCCAATGCCAGCACATACTTTTGATAATGATCCAAAAAAAGTAGATAACAGTGACTATTTCAAAAAGGCAGAAATGGCAACATCAGGAGCTTATACAGTAAGTGAGATAAATGAAGACAGTTTTGTATTCAAAGCACGTACAGATTACTATAGAGGGACACCAAGTGTGGAAACGGTAATTATGAAAACAATCGGAAGTGGCAGTACGAAACAGATTGAATTTGAAAATGGTGATATTGACTATATGCGGGTAACTTCTGCAGAGGAATTGAAAAAATACGAAGATGCAAAAGATAAATACAATATGTATAGTGTTTCAGAAGCCCGTTTGAACTATATTCAGTTAAATCCAAATGGATCTGTAATGTCAAAATTATCTCCAGATGCGAGAAAAGCTATTTTCCTTGCATTAAATAAAGAAGAGATTATTCAGTTTGCATGGGGGTCTGACAAACTTGCAGAGCCGGCAAACAGCCTCTTGACACCGGATCAATCTCTTTATAATAAAGATTGCAAAGGATATGAATATAATCTGGAAGAAGCAAAAAAACTTGCAGAATCTTCCGGGCTTGCGGGAAAGACATTGACTTATATTTACAATGCGGATCGGGCAAATATGGAAGCGGTTGCAACAGTTGTGCAGCAGCAGTTGGCAGCAATCGGGGTAAATGTGAAGATTGAAAGTTGTGACACTTCTACATTTTTCCCACGTTTCTTCTCGAAAGCAGGTGACGAACAGGCTGCAACATGGGATCTTGGAACAAATGGATGGGATTCACAGCGTGGAACAAACTGTGGACAGGCAATTAGTTATTTTACAAATCGACTTGCAGATTGTGGATACAGTGAAGAACTTTCTAATCTCGCAACAAAAGCATTGGGAACAGTAAACGAAGAAGAAAGACAAAAATTATGGAATGAGATCCAAGACAAATCATTGGAAGAATGTTGGGAATATCCATTAACATACACAAATTATGTGATGGTTTCGCAGAAGAATGTAACGGGTCTGGATAGTTCCTCTGTAATTCCGGAATTTATAGATTATTTAGGAATTAAGGTAGAATAGTAAAAAGAAGTCTGAATCAAGGTGAGAAGCAGAATGTGATATCGTGAAAAAACGTATCACATTCTTTCTCAATCTATAGAACTCTTTGTTCTGTTGATTTGAATGGAGAAAAAGTGAAATGTGGAAATATTGCTTAAAAAAATTGGTGCGAATGATAGTGGTTATGTTCTTGATTTCGTTTTTGTCTTTTGCAGTCATTTATTTTGCTCCCGGAGACATTTCAGATATGTATGTTACTGCTGATATGAGTGAGGAACAAAAAGAGAATTTGATTGCAGAATTAGGATTGGATAAAAGTATGGTTGAACAATACGGAGCATGGGCAAACAAAATGCTGCATGGAGATATGGGAGTGTCCTTGTCTAATAAATCAGCGGTTTGGCCTCAGATTCAACAGAGATTACCAGCCACGATTTTATTAATGGGAAGTTCTATTATTTTATCCTTGGTTCTGGCGATTCCTTTGGGGCTTTGGTCTGGATATAAAAAGAATACATGGGTAGATAATATGATCAGTTCGATTTCTTACATGGGAATGTCGTTACCGTCTTTTTGGTTTGGAATGTTATTGATTATTTTATTTTCTTCTATTTTCCATATACTTCCTTCATCGGGGATGCATACGGTAGGAAACACATCGACATGGGATACGTTTCAACATATGATTTTGCCTTGCATTACATTAAGCATTGGGCATATAGCAATTTATATTCGTTACATACGAGCCAATACCATTGGTCAGCTAAGTGAGGAATACGTATTGACCGCAGAAGCAAAAGGAAATTCTGAAAGAAAAACATTGTTTCGCCATGTTTTGAAAAATACGTTGCTTCCAATTATTACTTTATTAGGAATGAATCTTGCATCGCTTGTATGTGGTTCTTTTATCGTTGAGACTGTATTTGGATGGCCTGGTGTTGGTACACTTGCAATGTCAGCAATTGGATCGCGAGATTATCCGGTCATTATGGCATATGTAATGCTCTCTGGATTTTTGCTTGTCACAGGGAATTTTCTCGCAGATTTATTGTACGCGTTTGTAGATCCGAGAATTAAGCGTGGAGGTGCGGGAAATGGTAAATAAGCAGGAAATCAAAGATGAACTTTTTGAAAGGCTAGAAAAAGAGGGGCCGAAACAATGTGCGGCCAAAAGTCAAAGTGTATGGATAAGTATTTGGAAAGAATTGCGTTCTAATAAAGTTGCGATGTTGAGCCTTAGTTTATTGATCATTCTAATTATAGCAGCTCTATTGGCTCCATTAAGTCCATATGATCCATATGCTTTGGATTCAACACAGAGGCTGCAGGGAATCTCCAAAACCCACTGGTTTGGGACGGATGAATATGGACGAGATTACTTCACAAGAACATTGTATGGGGGACGCGTTTCTCTTTTGGTTGGATTTATGTCTATGATTATGACTGTAGTCATCGGAACGTTGATTGGTGTATTTTCGGGATATGTAGGCGGACGAGTGGATACTTTTTTGATGAGTTTTACAGATATTTTTTTGGCACTTCCGAGTATGCTTTTGATGGTAATATTGAATACATTTTTGAAACCGGGACTTCCGACATTGATCATTGTTCTAAGTTTATTTTCCTGGGCTTCGGTAGCCAGGATCACAAGGGCAGAAACGATGTCTTTGAAAGAAAGAGATTTTGTCATTGCATCAAAAAATTTAGGAGCGTCGAATTCCCGAATTATAATGCGGCATATTATTCCAAACATTATCGGACCTGTGATTGTGGCAGCGAGTCTTAGCGTTGCCAGTGCAATTTTAACCGAATCTTCTTTGAGTTTTCTTGGATTGGGAGTGCAGATTCCACGAGCATCTTGGGGCAGTATGCTGCAAGGTGCGCAAGTACATATTTTAGATTATCCGTTGTTAGCTGTTTTCCCTGGAATTATGATTTTGATTACGGTATTAAGCTTTAACTTATTGGGAGATGTACTTAGAAATGCGTTGGAACCGAAAGTGGCAGATTAGTCAGAGAGGAAAAGATAGAATGAATGATTTATTAAAGATGAGACATGTTTCGGTGGCATATCATACTTATAATGGTGTTGTGCAATCAGTGAGAGAGGTTTCTTTTTCTATAAAAGAAGGGCAGACAGTTGCGTTGGTCGGAGAATCTGGCTGTGGGAAATCTGTAACAGCGAAAAGTATCATGGGTTTAATAAAAAAGCCAGGGCAAGTTTCAAAAGAAAGTGAAATCATATTTGCAGGGACAGATATTACGAAACTATCTCCTGCTAAACTGAGAAAATTTCGAGGAAAAGAATGTTCTATGATTTTTCAGGATGCTTTGGTATCGTTAAATCCGACCATGAAGATTGGAAAACAAATTATAGAAAGTTTGGATAATCATATGCCTGAATTAAGTAAAGATGTGAAAAGGAAAAGAGCGATCGAGATGTTACAAATGACAGGCATTGCAGATGCGGAGCAGTGTCTTGGAAAATATCCGCACGAGTTATCCGGCGGAATGCGGCAAAGAGTGATGATTGCGATTGCATTGATTACACATCCGAAACTTTTGATTGCAGATGAACCTACTACTTCTTTAGATGTAACGATACAGGCTCAGATTTTGAAACAGATGAAAATATTACAAAAACAAATGGGAATGGCAATTTTCGTGATTACACATGATCTTGGTATTGTTGCAGATGTAGCAGATAAAGTAATTGTGATGTATGCAGGGAAAATTGTGGAAGAGGGAGAGTGCAGAGAAATTTTTTATCAGCCGATACATCCATACACAAAAGCATTGTTAAATTCTGTACCGAAATTAAATGTTACAGGAAAACAGATGCTTCAAGCAATTGACGGAAGTATTCCGGACATGACAAATCCGCCAAAGGGGTGTGCCTTTTGTGACCGTTGTCCTTATGCAATGAAAGTGTGTGCCAAATACATTCCGGAAGAAAGATCGGCATCGGATACTCATAAAGCATCCTGTTGGCTGATGGATGAGCGTGCGGGAAGGAGACGTGCTGAGAATGGAAAAGCGTAGAAAAATTTTTGAAGTGAAACATTTACAAAAATATTATTTCACACAACAAAAACAACAGTTAAAAGCGGTTGATGATGTTTCGTTTGATATTTATGAAGGAGAAACATTGGGGATTGTTGGAGAATCTGGCTGTGGAAAAACAACTTGTGGAAAAACCTGTTTGGGAATGGTGGATAAAACAGGTGGAGAAGTCTTGTTTTTGGGGAAAGATGTACATGCGATGAATCGAAAGGAACATTTTGAATTTACAAAAAAAGTACAAATGGTTTTTCAGGATCCGTATGCATCTTTAGATCCACATCAAAAAGTTTATCAAATTATTGCTGAAGGAATTCAAATTCATAAAATTGCGAAAAACAAGAAGGAAGAAGAAAAATTAGTCTTTGAATTATTAGAGATGGTTGGGTTAAATGTGGAGCATGCAGCAAGAAACGTCCATGAGTTTTCAGGCGGGCAAAGGCAAAGAATCGGAATTGCCAGAGCGTTGTCGGTGAATCCGGAATTTCTTTTTTGTGATGAACCTATTTCGGCATTGGATGTTTCTATTCAGGCACAAATTATCAATTTACTGATGAAACTTCAAAAAGAGAGAAATCTGACAATGTTATTTATTGCCCATGATTTGTCGATTGTGAAACACATTTCTGACAGAATCGGTGTGATGTATCTTGGAAAGATGGTGGAATTAACAAGGTCGGATATGCTGTATGCGAATCCAAAGCATCCGTACACACAAGCGCTTTTGTCAGCAATACCGATTGCTGATCCGGATGAGAGTAAAAAGAAAGAAAAAGTGATGCTTGCGGGTGATGTTCCCAGTCCACTGAATCCACCAAAAGGCTGCCGGTTCGCGGGAAGATGTCAGCATTGTATGGAGATTTGCAAAACTGCAGATCCTAATATGGTGGAAGTTGAAGAGGGACATTTTGTTGCTTGTCATTTATATTAAGAAAAGAAAGAAGGAAAATAATTATGAAGTATGATTTTACATCAGTAATCGATCGTCGTGGCAAAGATGCAATGGCAGTGGATGCAGTTGGTAAGTTTCCAGGTCTTATGGCACCGGAAGATGGGTTTGATTTTATTCCAATGTGGGTGGCAGATATGAATTTTGCAACAGTTCCTACTGTGCAATCAGCAGTCGCAGAGCGATTGGCACATCCAACTTTTGGTTATTTTATAACAAGGAATGAGTATTATCAGGCAATTATGGATTGGCAAGAAAAAAGAAATGCAGTAAAAGGGCTTAGAAAGGAATGTATTGGATATGAAAATGGTGTATTAGGTGGCGTTGTTTCTGCTCTAAATGCATTTGCAACTCCGGGAGATGCTATCCTTGTTCATAGTCCTACATATATTGGATTTACAGGAAGTATTCAAAATGCAGGGTATAAAATTGTGCACAGCCCTTTGAAACAAGATGAAGATGGTGTATGGAGAATGAATTATGAGGACATGGATGTAAAAATCAAAAAGAATAAAATTCATGTTGCGGTATTCTGTAATCCGCACAATCCAACAGGAAGAGTATGGGAAAAGGAGGAACTGGAAAAGGCGCTGGAAGTGTATCGTAATAATGATTGCATTGTGATTAGTGATGAAATCTGGTCAGACATTGTTCTGAATGGACATCATCATATTCCGTTACAGTCGGTGAATGAAGATGCAAGAAATAGAGTGATCGCGCTTTACGCACCAAGCAAGACATTCAATCTTGCCGGATTGATTGGAAGCTACCATATTATTTATAATTCCTATTTGCGTGATCGTGTAAGGGCATGCAGCAGTAAATCGCATTATAATTCCATAAATATGTTATCTATGTATGCATTAATAGGGGCATATAGTTCGGAAGGTATGGAATGGGTAGATGAATTGCAAGATGTTTTATCGGAAAATGTAAATTATGCATATGACTTTATTATGAAAAATTTTGATGGGGTTACGTTAAGTAAACCAGAGGGAACATATATGTTGTTTTTGGATTGTAGAAAATGGTGTGAAGCGCATCATGCTGAGGTGGGAGATTTACTAAAAGCAGGACAAAAAGTAGGAGTCGGCTGGCAGGATGGAAGACCATTCCATGGAGAGCATTCTATCCGTATGAACCTTGCGTTACCATTTACAAGAGTACAGGAAGCGTTGGAGCGATTGAATAAGCATGTATTCCAAAATACATAATTTTCCGGTAAAATACGGGAACGTTTTTATAAAATATTAGGAAAAATAGAGTATGTTTGGATATGGAAAATCAAACATACTCTATTTATATTACTCATCGTATGGATGAAGGGCACAGTGCAGCACAGATCATACTAAGGATGTTGAATGATAGATTTGATCACTTCTACACGGGAAATTTCACCCTTATTCATTTTTGCAACCCGAAGTCCAAAAGTACCAAAGTATGCACATGCACCGACGCCGATCTCTTCGTGATATTCGTTGAGCTGACGGATGATGACATCTTTTAAAGTGTCACCGTCCTGATAAGGAATATGGATACGAATTAATTTGTTGACAAGAAATACTTTCTGGTTGGCGCGGAAGATAATCTTCTCGGCCTCATCAAACTCTACAAACAGATACTTTCTTGTGGCAAACAGTACGGCGATTGCAATTACACCAATCAAACTGTTTATTGGTGAACTGTGGTCGATGATGACCTGCCTTGCAATTGCAAAGAGAAGAACTTCAAACACAGTTTCCGGTGTATGGATATAAACCATACGGATCAGTTCCACACCGATAATCAGGTTGAAACATGTCTCCAGTAAATCTTCGTAATTCGGATATACATCCAGGTTCGGAATATGGATCAGACCTCCTGCAAGACGGGCTGACAATAAAATAATTCCGATGGCGAGCATGAAAGCAATGACTACTTCCATGATGGCTGCAAGTTTTTTCAAAGTGGCGGTAGCGTATCTTAGCATAAATTCTCCTTCTGTTCTTTTTCTATTATTGTACATAAAAGAAAGAACAGTGTAAAGAAATATCTGCTATTTTGCGTTTCTTTTGCGCATCTTTGAATCCAGTATTTTCTTGCGGATACGCAGATTTTTCGGTGTGACTTCCAAAAGTTCATCTGTATCAATGAAATCCAATGCTTCTTCCAGGCTTAATGTGCGTGGTGTAGTGAGTTTTAACGCATCATCTGCGCCGGAGGAACGTGTATTGGTAAGGTGCTTTGTTTTACATACGTTTAGCTCGATATCCTCTGTTTTACCGTTCTGTCCTACGACCATGCCGGCATATACTTTTTCGCCCGGTCCGATGAAAAGTGTACCACGTTCTTGCGCACTGAAAAGACCGTAAGTAACAGATTCTCCTGTTTCAAAGGCGATAAGAGATCCTTGTTTCCGGTACTGGAAATCTCCCTTATATGGTGCATAACCATCGAAAGCTGTGTTCAGAATTCCGTTTCCTTTTGTATCGGTCATAAATTCTCCGCGGTATCCAATCAGTCCCCTGGAAGGGATGGAGAATTCAAGTCTTGTATATCCACCGCTGGAAGCATTCATTGCAGAAAGCTCACCTTTTCTCTGACTCAGTTTGTCAATGACGGTTCCGGTAAATTCATCTGGTACATCGATGTAAGCGATTTCTATCGGTTCGAGAAGTTTGCCTTTTTCATCTTTTTTATAGAGAACTTCTGCTTTGCTTACTGCGAATTCGTAGCCTTCGCGACGCATATTCTCTATTAGCACGGATAAATGCAGTTCTCCACGACCAGATACTTTGAAACTGTCTGTGTTCTCGGATTCTTCTACACGGAGGCTGACATCTGTATTTAACTCGCGGAAGAGACGATCTCTTAGATGGCGGGAAGTTACATATTTTCCCTCCTGTCCCGCAAATGGGCTATCATTTACAATAAACTGCATAGCGATAGTAGGTTCTGAAATCTTCTGGAACGGAATGGCTACCGGATTTTCAGGAGAACAGAGAGTGTCTCCGATTGCGATGTCAGAGATACCTGAAATGGCAACAATGGAACCAATGCCGGCTTCTTTCACTTCTACTTTATTTAACCCGTCAAACTCATAGAGCTTGCTGATTTTTACTTTTTTCTTCTTATCAGGTTCGTGTTCATTTACAACAACCATATCCTGATTCACGGCGATTTTGCCGTTGTCTACTTTTCCGACACCGATACGGCCAACGTATTCGTTGTAGTCGATGGTGCTGATCAGAACTTGCGTGTCGGCATCCGGATCACCCTCTGGTGCAGGAATGTAATCTAAAATAGTTTCAAAAAGCGGAATCATGTTTTTCGGATCTTCGGTAAGATCGAGTACGGCATGTCCTGCTTTGGCAGAAGCGTAGACAAACGGACAATCAAGCTGCTCGTCAGAGGCATCAAGATCCATGAACAGCTCCAAAACCTCATCGATTACTTCGTCAGGCCGTGCCTCCGGGCGGTCGATTTTATTGATACATACGATAACCGGGAGATTCAGCTCCAAGGCTTTTCTCAATACAAACTTTGTCTGCGGCATTGCGCCTTCGAATGCATCTACCACAAGGATGACTCCGTTTACCATTTTCAGGACACGTTCCACTTCACCGCCGAAGTCGGCATGTCCCGGTGTATCGATGATATTGATTTTTGTATTTTTGTAATACACCGCAGTGTTCTTAGACAGGATGGTGATACCACGTTCACGTTCAATGTCATTGGAATCCATGACGCGGTCTGCAACGTCCTGATTTTCGCGGAATACACCGCTTTGTTTTAAGAGTTCGTCCACAAGCGTAGTTTTACCATGGTCAACGTGGGCGATGATTGCAATATTTCTTATATCTTCTCTCTGGATTTTCATGTAAAGGTACCTTCTTTCTCATATTGATAACTTATGTTTCCCAGTTTCATTTTTTCAACAACTTATACAGTTTATCAACCTCGGCAGCAGATTACAACCCTTTTCGTGCAAAAAAACATGTAAAACCCGAATTGTGTCGAGATAACACGCACGGTTTTGCGTGCAAAAATATTCTGAAATGGTAAAATGGGGAATAGACATAGTATAGACAAAAATACGACGAAGAGGAAGGGAGATTTACATAGAATGTCGGATAAGATTATTGAAAACAATCAAGTTACAATTATGGGAGAGGTGGCATCAGAGTTTACATTCAGCCATGAGGTATTTGGAGAAGGCTTTTACATGGTGGAGGTTCTTGTGAAGAGACTGAGTAATTCAGATGATAGGATTCCGCTGATGATCTCGGAAAGACTCATTGATGTGACACAGGATTACAGGGGAGAGTATATTACGGTAAACGGACAATTCCGTTCTTACAATAAGCATGAAGAATATAAAAACCGTCTGGTGCTCTCTGTGTTTGTGAGAGAAGTATCTTTTGTGGAGGAGGAACTGGATGGAGCCAAAACAAATAATATTATGTTGGATGGATATATCTGTAAGGCGCCAATCTATAGAAAGACGCCTCTCGGAAGAGAAATTGCGGACCTGCTTTTGGCGGTGAACCGCCCATATGGGAAATCCGATTACATTCCTTGCATCTGTTGGGGAAGAAATGCAAGATATGCATCGAATTTTGAAGTGGGAGAACATGTGCAGATATTCGGAAGAATTCAAAGCAGAGAATATGTGAAAAAGCTTACGGAGACTGAAACGGAAAAACGTGTTGCTTATGAAGTGTCAGTAAGTAAACTGGAATGCGTGGAAGAATAATCTCAGGATATCCGTTGACAATCAAAAAGTGAAATGATATTATGTGTGTAAAAATACATAACAGAAAGATAGAGGTTGCGTTTTTCATCAGTAGACTGTCTGATATTTCAGGAATAGGTAAGGGCAGTTGAAAGGGAATGACGCCGAAGGATCATAGTACCTGAGACTTATGATTCTGGGCATGCAGTTAAAAGCTGCATGACTGCCGACGGTTATCCGGCGGAGCGCTATCTAAGATGGAAGATGTAGAATTAGAATACATGATCAGATTCTTAGAGGCGAAATTTCTCGCCTCTATTATTTTTCTGTTTTTCCCAGTCAAATCTTTGATTGGGATGGATTTTATTATCAGGAGGGATTGGATATGGCTATTTTTACAGGTTCAGGAGTTGCGCTTATTACACCGTTTCATGAAGATGGAAGTGTGAATTATGACAAGCTGAATGAGCTGGTGGAGTATCATTGTGCGCATAGTACAGACAGCATCATTATCTGTGGTACGACTGGAGAAGCGTCCACTTTGACAGAAGAGGAACATATGATTTGTATTAAGAGAACTGTGGAGTTCGCGAAGGGAAGGATTCCGGTCATTGCAGGAACGGGTTCTAACTGTACGCGTACGGCGGCACAGATGTCAAAAGAGGCGGCGGAGTACGGAGTGGATGGACTGCTTGTTGTAACACCTTATTATAATAAGGCAACACAACAGGGACTTATGGCACATTACATGGCCATTGCGAATGAGGCAAAAGCTCCCATCATCATGTATAATGTGGCAAGCCGGACAGGATGCAATATTCTTCCGGAGACAGCGGCAAAACTTGTGAAAGATGTGGATAATATTGTGGGAATAAAAGAAGCGTCGGGAAACATCTCACAGATTGCGAAAGTGATGCAGTATACGGATGGGAATATTGATCTGTATTCGGGAAATGATGACCAGATCGTACCGATTTTATCTTTGGGAGGTAAAGGAGTCATTTCTGTTCTTGCGAATGTGGCGCCGGAGGAAACGCATGACATCTGTGCAAAATTTTTTGCGGGCGATGTGAAAGGAAGTTGCGAGATTCAGCTTCGTGCACTGCCGTTAGTCGATGCACTATTCTCAGAAGTGAACCCGATTCCGGTGAAAAAGGCGGCCGCGTTAATGGGGATGGAAGTCGGAGGTTTGAGAATGCCGCTGACAGAACTTTCGAAAGCAAATGAAGAAAAACTTGCAAAAGCAATGAGAGACTTCGGAATAAAATTGGCATAATAAAAGGAAAGAGGAAAAGACGATGGTGAAGGTGATAATGCACGGCTGCAATGGTAAAATGGGCCGGGTGATTACAGGTCTTGTAAGCAAAGATGAGAATGTGGAGATTGTGGCAGGAGTGGATGCATATACGGGAATACCGAATGACTATCCGGTATTTGAAAGTATAGAAAAGTGCGGGGAAAATGCGGATGTGGTTGTGGATTTTTCCAATGCAGCGGCAGTAGATGGACTTCTTGATTATTGTGCAAGCCATAAACTCCCGGTTGTTCTTTGTACAACAGGATTATCAGAGGAACAGTTGGAAAAAGTAGAAGAGACAGCGAAAACAACAGCAGTGCTTCGCTCTGCCAATATGTCTCTTGGAATCAATCTTTTGATGAAACTTTTGCAGGATGCGGCGAAAGTTCTGGCGCCTTCCGGATTTGATATAGAATTGATTGAAAAACATCATAACCAGAAACTGGACGCACCAAGCGGAACGGCTTTAGCATTGGCAGATTCTGTGAACGATGCACTGAATCATGAATATGCGTATAATTATGACCGGAGCAAAGAACGTAAAAAGCGTGAAAAAAAGGAAATCGGAATTGCGGCAGTCCGCGGCGGAACGATTGTAGGAGAACATGAAGTGATTTTTGCCGGAACGGACGAAGTGATTGAATTTAAACATACTGCGTATTCCAGAACCGTATTTGCCAAAGGCGCAGTGGAGGCTGCAAAGTTTCTGGCGGATAAGCCGGCGGGAATGTATGATATGGGCGATGTGATCGGATTATAAAATGGAAAAAAATTCCTTTCCTTCCTTATTGAATAGAATGTTGGATTTTGCGGATATTATTAGCAAGAAGCAATTCTTATTTAATGATATATGGAAAGAAAGGGAGAGAAAAGATGAGACAGTTAAAGAAGACTCTTTTGGCTTTGTTGTGCGTAGGGGTACTTTTTGGAATGACAGCATGCGGTACGAATGATACTGCGGATCAAAATGCTGTGAATGATGCCACGGAAGGAAACAACACGGACAAAAACAACGTAGACAAAAATAACGTAGACAAAAATAACGTAGACAAAAACAATGCAGACAGAAATAATACAGACAGCAACAACACGGATAACGATGGAGTACTGGAGGATGTAGGCAGAGGGATTGACAACGGAGTGCGTGATGTTGTGGATGGTGTGGAAGATGTGGTAGATGGAAATGAGACAAATCGTACGGATACTGCAAACCATGCCGGTTCAGCAAATAATGGGAAAGCAGGGCAATAGTTTCAGAAGAGGGAGGGTTCCATACGAACTCTCTCTTTTTAAATGTATTTGTCGTAAAGACATTTGTGGGAGAAAGTGGTTGAACTGACAGGGGGATAATGCTAAAATATAGGTTGGATTATTGAATTTTCAAATAAGGAGAGGAATATGGGTTTTTTAGAGAAAATTTTCGGTACACATAGTGAGAACGAATTAAAACGTATATATCCGATCGTGGATCATATTGAGGCATTGGAGCCACAAATGCAGAAACTGTCGGATGAAGAATTGAGAGATAAAACAAGAGAATTTAAAGAAAGACTTGCAAAAGGAGAAACTTTGGATGATATTCTTCCGGAAGCATTTGCGGTAGTAAGGGAAGCATCTTCTCGTGTCCTTAATATGAGACATTTCCGTGTACAGTTGATCGGTGGAATTATTCTTCATCAGGGACGTATTTCCGAGATGAAGACAGGTGAAGGTAAGACGTTAGTGTCTACAGCGCCAGCATACTTAAATGCATTGGATGGAAAAGGGGTTCATATTGTAACAGTCAATGATTACCTGGCAAAGCGTGATGCGGAGTGGATGGGAAGAATCCATGAGTTTCTGGGATTGAAGGTGGGCGTTGTTCTGAACTCGATGGACAACGACGAACGTCGTGAGGCATACAATTGCGATATTACATATGTGACAAACAATGAATTGGGATTCGATTATCTGAGAGATAACATGGTGATTTACAAAGAACAGCTTGTGCAGCGTGGACTTCACTATGCGATCATCGATGAGGTGGACTCCGTTCTTATTGATGAGGCGAGAACACCGCTTATCATATCAGGACAGAGCGGAAAATCTACAAAACTATATGAAGCTTGTGATATTCTTGCAAGACAGCTTGTAAAAGGTGAAGCAAGCGGTGAATTTTCCAAGATGAATGCCATTATGGGTGAGGAAATCGAGGAGACCGGTGACTTTATTGTAAATGAGAAAGAGAAGAATGTCAGCCTGACAGAAGATGGTGTGAAGAAGGTAGAGAAATTCTTCCATATCGAAAATCTTGCAGATCCGGAGAACTTAGAAGTACAGCATAATATCATTCTTGCGCTGAGAGCGCACAATCTGATGTTCCGCGATCAGGATTATGTGGTAACTCCGGAAGGTGAGGTTATGATCGTTGATGAGTTCACAGGACGTATCATGCCGGGACGCCGTTATTCTGACGGACTTCATCAGGCCATTGAGGCGAAGGAACATGTGAAAGTAAAACGTGAAAGTAAAACGCTTGCAACAATTACTTTCCAGAATTTATTTAATAAATTTGACAAGAAGAGCGGTATGACCGGTACTGCGCTCACAGAGGAAAAGGAATTCCGTGATATTTACGGAATGGATGTTGTTGAGATTCCGACAAACAGACCTGTGCAAAGAGTGGATATGGAGGACGCAGTATATAAAACAAAAGACGAGAAATTCCACGCGGTTGTAGACGAGGTGATCAAAGCACATGAGAAAGGACAACCGGTTCTTGTCGGTACGATCACAATCGAGACATCAGAACTTCTGAGCAAGATGTTGAAGAAGAGAGGAATCCAGCATAATGTGCTGAATGCCAAGTTCCATGAGATGGAGGCGGAAATTGTAGCGCAGGCAGGACAGCATGGTGCAGTAACGATCGCCACAAATATGGCAGGCCGTGGTACGGATATTAAGCTGGATGATGCTGCAAAAGAAGCCGGAGGTCTTAAAATCATCGGTACAGAGCGTCATGAATCCAGACGTATTGATAATCAGCTCCGTGGACGTTCCGGACGTCAGGGAGACCCGGGAGAATCCAGATTCTACATTTCGTTGGAAGATGATCTGATGAGACTATTCGGATCTGAAAAACTGATGGGAGTATTCAATACACTTGGTGTAGAAGACGGAGAGCAGATTGAGCATAAGATGCTTTCTAATGCAATTGAAAAAGCGCAGAAGAAGATTGAGAATAATAACTTCGGAATCCGTAGAAATCTTCTCGAGTACGATCAGGTTATGAACGAGCAGAGAGAGATTATTTACGAAGAAAGAAGACGTGTACTTGATGGAGAGAGTATGCGCGATTCTATTTACCATATGATTACAGAATACGTGGAAAATACAGTAGATGCGAATATTTCACCGGATCTTGAGTCTGATGAATGGGATCTTGCAACTTTGGAACAGGAAATCTGTGCAACGATTCCGATGACATTTGTGACACCGGATGAAGCAAAGAACATGCGTCAGAAAGAACTGAAACATGTATTGAAAGAAAGAGCAGTCAAAGCTTACGAGGCGAAAGAAGCAGAATTCCCTGAAGCAGAACATTTACGTGAAATCGAACGCGTCATTCTTTTGAAAGTGATCGATGCAAAATGGATGGATCATATCGATGATATGGATCAGCTTCGTCAGGGTATTGGATTGCAGGCATACGGCCAGAGAGATCCACTTGTAGAATATAAGATGCTCGGCTATGACATGTTTGGTGCCATGACCAATGCGATTGCAGCGGATACGGTGAGACTTCTTCTTCATATTAAACTGGAGCAGAAAGTGGAAAGAGAGCAGGTTGCCAAGGTGACAGGAACCAACAAAGATGACAGTGCAGTCAACGCTCCGAAGAAGCGTGAAGAGAAGAAAGTATATCCGAATGACCCATGTCCATGCGGAAGCGGCAAGAAATATAAACAGTGCTGCGGACGTAAATAAGAATAAAGAGGTGAGATTGTGGTTGAATTAGACCAGTTCAGAAGCAGTTTGAACACATACGAGAGACCATTAGAGGAACTGAGGGATTCACTTTGACTTACCGGGAAAACGGGAACGTATAGAGGAATTACAAAAGAAGACGGAGACGGCAGGTTTTTGGGAATCAGGAGAAATGTCTCAGCGTGTAATGAAGGAAATGAAAGGACTCCAGAATACGGTAGAAGAAGGAGAAGCGCTGTTTGCGGAATATGAAGACATACGGATGCTGATCGAGATGGCGTATGATGAAGAAGATGACAGTATTGTAGGGGAACTTCGGAAGGAAATCAGGCATTTTGAGAAAAGGTTTGAGGAAATGCGGATCAGCACGCTTCTTTGCGGACCATACGATAAGGACAATGCAATTGTAACTTTACATGCAGGTGCCGGAGGGACAGATTCCTGTGACTGGGCAACCATGCTTTACCGTATGTATAACCGGTGGGCAGAGAAAAAAGGATACTCGATTACGGTGTTGGATTATATTGATGGAGACATTACCGGAATCAAGGGAGTCACATTTGAGGTGAACGGAGAGAATGCTTACGGATACTTAAAATCTGAGAAAGGCGTACACCGCCTCGTGCGCATTTCGCCATTCAACTCTGCAGGGAAAAGACAGACTTCTTTTGTTTCCTGCGATGTGATTCCGGATATTGAAGATGACATTGATATTGAGGTCAATGAGGATGAATTGAAAATTGATACATACCGGGCAAGCGGTGCGGGTGGACAACATGTGAACAAAACATCATCTGCCATCCGGATTACACATCTTCCGACCGGAATTGTAGTGCAGTGTCAAAATGAACGATCGCAGCACCATAATAAGGAAAAGGCGATGCAGATGTTAAAGTCCAAGCTTTATTTGATGAAGCAGCAAGAGCAGGCGGAAAAGATGTCCGACATCCGCGGCGAGGTGAAGGAAATTGGATTTGGAAGTCAGATACGTTCTTATGTGATGCATCCGTATACGTTGGTGAAGGATCATAGAACCAATGAAGAGAATGGCAATGTGACGGCTGTTCTGGACGGAGAATTAGATCCTTTTATCAATGCCTATCTGAAAAAATGCAGCGGGGATGTAAACTAGAAGACCAATATGAAGGAGGGGCATCATGGATCATACGAAATATTACGTGGTGAAGAAAAAGGCAGTTCCAGAAGTGCTTCTTAAAGTGGTGGAAGTAAAAAGGCTGCTTGCTTCCGAAAGGAGCATTACGATCCAGGAGGCAGCGGACCGGATTGGAATCAGCCGTAGTTCTTTTTATAAATATAAGGATGATATTTTCCCTTTTCATGAAAATGAGAAGGGACAAACAATTACGTTAGCGATTCAGGTGGATGATATGCCGGGACTTCTTGCAGAGATTTTGAAAGAGGTCGCAAAGTACCGTGCAAATATATTGACGATCCACCAAAGTATTCCGTTGAATGGTGTTGCTACAATTACTCTGAGTGTGGAAATTCTTTCTACAACAGGCAACATTTCGGAAATGGTAAATGAGATAGAGACAAATGAAGGTGTACATTATTTGAAAATAGTAGGCAGGGAGTGAGAAAATGGCGAAAATCGCAGTATTAGGATACGGAACGGTTGGCTCGGGAGTCGTTGAGGTCATGAATATAAATAGCAGCATGATCGCAAGACGTGCGGGAGAAGAAATTACAATCAAATATGTGCTTGATTTGAATGATTTCCCGGGGACTCCGGCGGAGAAACTGATCGTACATGATTTTGAACAGATTGTGGCCGATGAGGAGATAGAGCTCGTTGTGGAAGTGATGGGAGGAATTGAACCTGCCAACACATTTGTAAGACGTTCTTTGGAGGCGGGGAAAAGCGTGGTGACTTCCAATAAAGCTCTTGTTGCAAAACATGGGGCAGAGCTTTTGAAGACAGCGAAAGAACATCATGTGAATTTCTTGTTTGAAGCAAGCGTAGGGGGCGGAATTCCGATTATACGTTCTTTGAATAACGCCCTTACAGGGGATGAAATTGAAGAAATTACAGGAATTCTCAATGGTACGACAAATTATATGATGACAAAGATGTTCTATGATGGAGCAGATTATGATGAAGTTTTGAAAGAAGCACAGGATAACGGGTATGCGGAACGTAACCCTGAGGCGGATGTGGAAGGATACGATGCATGTAGAAAAATTGCTATTCTTTCTTCAGTTATTTCGGGGTGTTATGTGAATTTTGAAGATATTTATACAGAAGGAATTACAAAGATGACATCCCGTGATATCTGTTATGCCCGCAAAATGGGGATGACGATTAAACTTCTGGCTTCTGCGAAAAGAGAAGATGAGAAGATCAGTGCGATTGTGGCGCCGTTTTTGTTGTTGCCATCCCATCCGCTTTACAATATTGACGGAGTATTCAATTCCGTGTTTGTAAAGGGAAATATGTTGGGAGACGCTATGTTCTATGGAAGTGGAGCAGGGAAACTTCCTACGGCGAGCGCGGTAGTTGGAGATATTGTGGATGCAGTGAAAAACCGTGGACGCGATGTGATGGCTGCATGGACAGAAGAAAAGCTGGAACTGAAGAGCAAAGGTGATGCAAAGAGAAAATTCTTTGTGAGGATGGCGGGAGATAAAGAAGAACTTCTGCAGAAAGTGGAAGCAGCTTTCGGACCTGTGACTGTGATCACTTTAAAAGATGTATCGGATGAGTTCGGTTTCATAACGGGAAGGATGAAAGAAAGCATTTATGAGGCAATGGCAGCCGGATTCTCCAATATTCTGCATATGATACGTGTGGAAGAATAGGGGAAAATGCATATCATATAATGAACAGGCAGCGAAGATAAGCGCAGAACAGGAGGAAACTATGCTGTATGTAAAGAAATTTGGCGGAAGCTCGGTTGCAAATAAACAGAGAATTTTTAATGTGGCACAAAGATGTGCGGAGGATTATAGAAACGGACATGATGTGGTCGTGGTTCTTTCCGCAATGGGGGACACAACAGATGAGCTTTTAAAAAAGGCGGAAGATATTAATCCGAAAGCAACGAAACGAGAGTTAGACATGCTTTTGACAACGGGAGAGCAGGTATCGGTTTCTTTGATGGCCATGGCATTTCAATCCATGGGAATACCGGCAATTTCATTAAACGCATTTCAGGTATCCATGCAGTCTACATCGAAGTACGGAAATGCGAGATTCAAGCGAATTGATACAGACCGTATCACGCATGAGCTGGAGAACCGTAAAATTGTAGTTGTGACAGGATTCCAGGGGATCAACAAGTATGATGATTATACAACATTGGGAAGAGGAGGATCTGACACAACAGCAGTTGCTTTGGCATCGGTGCTGCATGCGGATGTGTGTGAGATTTTTACGGATGTGGATGGAGTCTATACTGCAGATCCGAGAGTGGTGAAAAGTGCAAGAAAATTAAAAGAAATTACATATGACGAGATGTTAGAGTTAGCAACGCTTGGGGCAAAAGTACTTCATAACCGTTCTGTCGAGATGGCGAAGAAATACGGGGTGAAGTTAATTGTACGTTCTAGTCTCACGAATGAAGAAGGAACGGTAGTGAAGGAGGTAACAAAAGTGGAAAAGATGTTGATTACAGGGGTGGCAGCCGATAAGAATACAGCCAGAGTATCTGCGATTGGATTGAAAGATGAACCGGGGATTGCATTCCGTCTGTTCCATACACTTTCTAAGAATAATATTAACGTAGATATTATTCTGCAATCGGTAGGACATAACGGAACGAAAGACATTTCCTTTACGGTTTCAGAGGATGATTTGCAGGCAACACTGGATCTTTTGGAAGAAAACAAAGAAATCCTCACAATTCAGGAAATTACTTATAATAAAGAAGTTGCGAAGATTTCTGTTGTTGGTGCCGGAATGATGAGCAATCCGGGTGTAGCTACAAAGATGTTTGAATCATTATATAACTCAAGAATCAATATTCACATGATTTCCACATCAGAAATCCGGATTACAGTTCTTGTAGATGAGAAAGAAACAGACCGCGCGTTGAATGCAGTACACGAAGGATTCAACATGTCAGAGTAATCTGCTTAATGTAGAATTGTGATATTTTGTTGAAAATGTCACATCTTCTCCAAACCATGCGGGCGGGAGGAATGCATTCGCAGAGTCTTCATCAGGAAATTCAACTTCCGCAAGAAGAAGAGGAGCAAGGTCCCCGTGAAATACATCCAATTCAATGGTGAGATTATGTTCCAGCGGGAGCATATATCTTGTTTTGGAGATCAGCCGTCCGTCAATTTTAGTTTTTAAATGTTCATAGGACTCTTTGGTCAGCGGAAGATTATACTCTTCTCTTACCATGAGTCCTTTGCTTTTATATGTCAGTTCATAGTTTTCGTTGTCCTTTCTGATCCGCACAACGGGAGAAGTGCAAAGGTAACCTTGTTCCAGTTCCCGTCGGGCATACTGATCCAAATGATCAGGCAATTGTTTTACTAAAAATTTGCGTTCGATTTCCATGTGTGAATTCCTCCTTTTTCGCTTTACAAGCTTTCTGCTACCATAATAATATATGAGGAGATTCTTCGCAAGATTTGCATTTTTCAAAAACCTCTGTTACACTGAGGATAACTTTGAGATTTATTTCGTAGGAGGATAACAGTCATGAAGAAAAATGTATATGTATTTCTTGCAGATGGGTTTGAAGAGATTGAGGGACTGACAGTGGTTGATTTGCTTAGACGGGCGAATGCAGAGGTGACGACGGTATCGATTATGAAAGAAAAAGTAATTTGCGGCTCACATGGAATTCGGGTGATTGCAGATGCATTGTTTGAAGAAGTTGATTTTGAAGCAGCAGATATGCTTGTATTGCCGGGAGGGCTTCCGGGTACCACCTATCTTGGAGAACATGAAGGACTTCTCACACTTCTTAAAAAATTTGATCAGGAACAGCGTTATATTGCAGCAATCTGTGCGGCGCCGAGAATTTTCGGAAGACTTGGATTTTTAGAGGGAAGAAGGGCGATTTCTTATCCGGCTATGGAACCGGAACTGAGAGGAGCAAGTATAGTAAGAGAGCCGGTTGTTGTAGACGGACATGTTATCACAAGCCGTGGAATGGGAACAGCCATTGATTTTGCTTTGAAAATGATTGAGATTCTCTTTGGAAAAGCAGAAGCTTTAAAACAAAGCGAATCTATCGTATATCAGGAATAAGGAGGCTGCATGACAAAAGGAATAAAATGGAAACGAGCGGCAGTGCTTGTAATGATTTGCACCCTATTTATAACGGCATGTGGGGATTTTGATGCAAAGGGATATGTACAGGCGTATCTTGATGCTATGTTTCAAGGAGAAACGGACGCATTGATGGCATTTGAAGAAGGAAGCAAGCAAAGTGAATTGAAGGAAGAATATGAGGAGTATATTGCCACATTTGCGGAAGGACTTACAGACGGCCTGGATGTGTCGGAAGGAATGCAGATTAAGTTTAATGCACTATGTGAAGAAATATTTCGTTCTATGAGATATCATGCGGAATCGTCTGAGAAAGTCAGCGGGAAAGAGTATAAAGTAGTTGTGGAATACGAACCATCGGATGTGTTTGTAAAATGGGCGGAATATCTAAGTGAAAATGCGATAGATATTAATGAACGGGCGGAATCGGGAGAATATCAAGGAACAGAAGACGAAATGCTGGAACAGATCCTTTTGGATATTTCCGCAGAATCCTGTGAACTCCTGGATACAGCGCGTATGGATGCGTCTTATGGGGAGGAAGAAGAGATGACTTTTACCGTGAAGAAAGGGAAAGACGGTGATTTTTCTTTAGATGATGAAGAAATCGGCGATTTTGTTACAAAAATCATGCGTTTAGATGCAATTCAGGGGTAGAAAATACTAGAAATTTGCCCCGGGTTATGCTATACTGTTTGAATGAGTGCATAGAAGAGTAATTAGCTGTAAACAGCACCGCTCGCGCGCGGCGATTACGCGTTCGCGTAATCTTTTCGATATAAGGAGGAAATAGAAAAATGAGTTTACAAGTAGAAAAAATGGAACACAATATGGCAAAGCTTACAATTGAAGTTTCAGCAGAAGAATTTGAAAAAGCACTGAACGGTGCATATATGAAACAGAAAAAAAACATCAGTGTGCCAGGTTTCCGTAAAGGAAAAGTACCACGTCAGATGGTAGAAAAAATGTATGGCGTAGAGATTTTCTACGATGATGCAGCAAATGCATTGATTCCGGATGCTTACGCAAAAGCATATGATGAAGCAGATATTGAGATTGCTTCTCAGCCAAAAGTTGAAGTTGTACAGATTGAAAAAGGAAAACCATTCATCTTTACAGCAGAGGTTGCAGTAAAACCGGAAGTAACTCTTGGTGAGTACAAAGGACTTGCAGTTGATAAAGTATCAAACAGAGTTACACAGAAAGAAATCGAAGAAAGACTTGGAAAAGAGCAGGAGAAGAATGCAAGAACAATCGCAGTAGAAGGACGTCCTGTTCAGGATAAAGATGAAGTTATTTTAGACTTTGAAGGATTTGTAGATGGAGTTGCATTCGAAGGCGGAAAAGGAGAGAACTATTCCTTAGTAATCGGTTCTGGTTCTTTCATTCCGGGATTTGAAGAGCAGTTGATCGGCGCAGAAGCTGAGAAAGAAGTGGAAGTAAATGTAACATTCCCAGAAGAATACCACGCAGAAGAATTAGCAGGAAAAGAAGCGGTATTCAAATGTACAGTTCACGAGATCAAAGCAAAAGAACTTCCTGAATTAAACGATGAATTTGCTTCAGAAGTTTCAGAATTTGATACTTTGGATGAATTGAAAGCAGACATCAAAGCGAAGATCAAAGAAGAGAAAAATGCAGAAGGTAAGAGAAGAAGAGAAGATCAGGCTGTAGAGCAGGCAGTTGCTAACGCTTCTATGGATGTTCCGGAAGCTATGATCGATACAGAAGTGCGCCAGATGGCAAACGATTTCGCTCAGAGAATTCAGCAGCAGGGACTTACAATGGAACAGTACATGCAGTTTACAGGCATGACATCTGAGAAAATGTTAGAAGAGTTCAAACCACAGGCTTTAAAACGTATCCAGACAAGATTAGTATTGGAAGCGATCGTAAAAGCTGAGAACATTGAAATTTCTGATGAAAGATTAGATGAAGAGCTTACAAAGATGGCTGAAGCTTACAAGATGGAAGTTGAAAAGCTGAAAGAATTCATGGGAGATGCTGAGAAAGAGCAGATGAAACAGGATATGGCTGTACAGGAAGCAGTTACATTCTTAACAGACAATGCAGTAGATAAATAAAACAGTATTTCTAAATAAGGAGGCAGCATAATGAGTTTAGTACCTTACGTCATTGAACAGACAAGTCGTGGAGAACGTTCTTATGACATTTACTCCAGACTATTAAAGGACAGAATCATTTTTCTTGGAGAGGAAGTGACGGATGCATCGGCAAGCATTATTGTTGCGCAGCTTTTGCACCTTGAAGCAGAAGATCCGGATAAAGATATCCAGCTTTACATCAATAGCCCGGGAGGTTCTGTATCAGCAGGACTTGCTATTTATGATACGATGCAGTACATCAAATGTGATGTGTCGACAACATGTATCGGAATGGCTGCAAGCATGGGAGCATTTCTTCTTGCAGGTGGAGCAAAAGGAAAGAGATTTGCGCTTCCGAATGCAGAAATCATGATCCATCAGCCGCTTGGCGGAGCACAGGGTCAGGCTACTGAGATTCAGATTGCTGCGGAGCATATTTTGAAAACCCGCAGAAAACTGAATGAGATTCTTGCTGAAAGAACCGGCAAGAGTTATGAGCAGGTTTGTGCAGATACAGAGAGAGATAATTTTATGTCTGCCGATGAAGCAGCAGAGTACGGTTTGATTGATAAAGTAGTGGTCAACCGTTAATAAGCAAAAGGGGGTGTCATTTGGACATCTCCTTTGCGTGTGTAAAAATGAGGTGAAATTATGGCGAGAATGGACGAGATAATCAGATGTTCATTTTGTAATAAACCACAGTCACAGGTCCGAAAACTAATCTCCGGTCCGAACGGAGTTTACATTTGCGATGAATGTGTGGATGTGTGTGCTGAGATTATAGAAGAAGAATTCGACTATGGAGATGAAAATCCTTTTGGAGAGATCAATCTTTTAAAACCGGAAGAGTTAAAAGCATTTTTGGATGATTATGTGATCGGACAGGATGAAGCGAAGAAAGTACTTTCGGTAGCAGTTTATAATCATTACAAACGGATTATGGCTGAGAAAGATTTGGGAGTAGATCTGCAGAAGAGCAATATTCTTATGCTAGGACCGACAGGATGCGGAAAAACAATGCTTGCCCAGACGCTTGCGAAAGTTTTGAATGTGCCGTTTGCCATTGCAGATGCAACAGCCCTTACAGAAGCAGGCTATGTAGGCGAGGACGTGGAAAACATTTTACTGAAGATCATTCAGGCGGCAGACGGAGACATCGATAAAGCGGAATATGGTATCATCTATATTGACGAGATTGATAAGATTACAAGAAAATCAGAGAACCCATCCATTACCCGTGATGTTTCCGGTGAAGGTGTACAGCAGGCGCTTCTCAAAATTATTGAAGGAACTGTTGCATCTGTGCCACCACAGGGAGGAAGAAAACATCCGCATCAGGAATTGATCCAGATTGATACAACAAATATCCTGTTTATCTGTGGAGGAGCTTTTGAAGGAATTGATAAAGTTATTGAAACACGAATTGATAAAAAATCCATTGGCTTCAATGCGGAAATTGCAGAAAAACATGAATATAGTGTAGACCGTTTGCTGAAGCAGGTGCTTCCGCAGGATCTTGTAAAATTCGGATTAATTCCGGAACTTGTAGGACGTCTTCCGGTGACGGTATCCTTGGAACTTTTGGACGAAGAGGCTCTGATACGTATTCTTACAGAACCGAAGAGTGCCATTGTAAAACAGTATCAGAAACTTTTGGAATTAGATGGAGTGGAGCTTACGTTCGACAAGGACGCACTTGTTGAGATTGCAAAGACCTCTCTTGAAAGAAAGACAGGAGCCAGAGGGCTTCGGGCAATCATGGAAAAAATCATGATGAATACGATGTATCATGTTCCGTCGGATGAAAGTATACGAGGATGTAAAATCACAAAAGAGGCGGTACAGGGATTGGCGGATCCGTTGTATATAAGAGATGATGAGCATTTTATAAGTGCGTAAGGAAAATGGAACGGAGCCGGTGAGAGAGCCGGCCCGTTTTTTTTGTAAAGGAGAACATATGACAGAGGTAGTAAAAAGTATACCAATGGTACCACTTCGAGGCATGACTGTGCTGCCAAGAGAAGTCATTCATTTTGATGTAAGCCGGAAGAAATCCATTCAGGCAATTCAAGAAGTAATGGCGGGAGATCAGAAGATTTTTCTTGTGGCGCAAAAGCAGATTGAAACGGAAGAGGTAGCAAAGGAAGATCTGCAAGAGATTGGTACCATTGCAGAAATCAAACAGATTGTAAAAATGCCGAAAAAAATTCTCCGTGTACTTGTGACAGGGGAAGAAAGAGCGGTTTTAAATGAATTGTCGGATACAGAGCCGTTTTATAGAGCGGATGTCACAGTGACAGACCGGTATCCTTATGTAGAAGCAGAGCCGGTAGAGCAGGAAGCCATGATTCGTACGCTTCAGGACGAATTTCTCAAGTATGCGATACAGAATCCGCAGCTTACAAAGGAAGCGGTGGAACAGATCAAGCAGATTGACAATTTGAAAACGTTGATCGAAGAGGTGACGGTATCTTCCGGATTTGGTTATAAAGATAAACAGAGATTTTTGGATGAGGAAGATCCGCTGAAAAGATATCAGATGCTTGTGGATAAGCTTGCCAGTGAGACAGAAATTCTGAAAGTGAAAGAAGAAATTCAGGAAAAGGTGAAAGCAAGAGTTGATAAAGGACAGAGAGAATATATTTTAAGAGAAGAGTTGAAAGTAATCCGCCAGGAACTTGGAGATGATTCCGCTCTGTCCGATGCAGAGGAATTTGAACGTATGACAGAAGAACTCTCTGCACCTCAGGAAGTGAAGGACAAGCTCCACAAGGAGATCAAACGCTTTAAAAATACAATGGGAAGTCCGGCAGAAAGCGGAGTAATCCGAACATACATAGAGACAGTGCTTGAAATGCCTTGGGATAAAATGTCGGAAGACAATATGGATATCGGATATGCGAAAGAAGTCCTGGAGGCAGAACACTATGGTCTTGAAAAAGTGAAGGAAAGAATTCTGGAGTTTCTAGCTGTACGTGCGTTGACAGCGAAAGGCAACAGTCCGATCCTTTGTCTCGTGGGGCCTCCGGGAACAGGGAAAACATCCATAGCGAGATCCTTGGCGAAATCTTTGAAAAAAGAGTATGTACGCATTTCCCTCGGTGGAGTCCGAGATGAAGCAGAAATCCGCGGGCATAGAAAAACATATGTGGGAGCTATGCCGGGACGTATTGCCAATGGGCTAAAAACAGCCGGAGTGAAGAATCCGCTGATGCTGTTGGATGAGATTGATAAAGTGAGTACAGACTACAAAGGAGATACATTTTCTGCGCTTTTGGAAGTGCTGGATAGTGAGCAGAATGTAAAATTCAGAGATCATTATCTGGAAGTGCCGGTGGATCTTTCAGAAGTACTTTTTGTGACAACGGCAAATACGTTGCAGACAATACCAAGACCGCTTCTTGACCGAATGGAAGTCATTGAAATCAGTAGTTATACAGACAATGAAAAGCTTCACATTGCAGAAAGACATCTGATTCCAAAGCAGCTTGAAAAACACGGACTTTCAGACAGCCGTCTGACAATCAGCAAGGGTGCTTTATGGAAAATGGCGCACAATTATACAAGAGAGGCAGGAGTACGCCAGTTAGAAAGACAAATTGGAGACATTTGCAGAAAGGCTGCGCGAGAGATTCTGGAAGAAAAGAAAGAGAAAATCCGCATTACGGAAAATAACCTTTCCAAATACCTTGGTAAAGAAAAGTATGTATACCAGATGGCAAATGAGACAGATGAAGTAGGCATTGTCAGAGGGCTTGCATGGACGAGTGTGGGCGGCGATACTCTTCAGATTGAAGTCAATGTGATGCCGGGGAAAGGCAATTTGATGCTGACAGGGCAGATGGGCGATGTGATGAAGGAATCTGCGAGAACAGGAATCAGCTATATTCGCTCCATGATCGGAGATTACGGCGTGGAAGGAGAGTATTTTGAGAAACATGATATTCATATCCACATTCCGGAAGGTGCAGTTCCAAAAGACGGACCGTCGGCGGGAATTTCCATGGCGACAGCAAATTTCTCAGCCATTACGGATAAGAAAGTAAGAGCGGATGTTGCCATGACAGGCGAAATCACACTTCGAGGGCGAGTGCTTCCGATTGGTGGATTGAAAGAGAAACTTCTTGCGGCAAAGGTGGCCGGAATCCGAACAGTGATCGTTCCGGCTGAGAATAGAAAAGATGTCCAGGAGCTTTCTGCGGAGATTACGAAGGGACTGGAACTTTGTTTTGTATCACATATGAGCGAGGTACTGGATATTGCCCTTGTGAAAGAATAGGAGGACGGCATGGTTATTAAAAATGTAGAACTGGAGATTGTATGTGGAATCACAAGTAAACTTCCGGAGACAGAACTTATGGAGGTTGCTTTTGCAGGAAAATCTAATGTAGGAAAGTCATCTTTGATCAATGCGTTGATGAACCGGAAGGCATTGGCAAGAACATCTGCTACACCGGGGAAAACGCAGACGATCAACTTTTATAATGTGAATAAAGAACTCTATCTTGTGGATCTTCCGGGATATGGTTATGCCAGAGTTTCAGAAAAAGAGAAAATACAGTGGGGAAAACTGATCGAGCGTTATCTTCACGGTTCCAAACAACTCAAAGCGGTATTTCTTCTCATTGATATTCGTCATGATCCGTCTGAGAATGACAGATTAATGTACAGTTGGATTGTGAATCAAGGATACAATCCGATAATCATTGCTACAAAGCTTGATAAGATTAAAAGAAGCCAGGTGCAAAAGCATATGAAGATGATCAGGGAAGGACTGGACCTTGTACCGGGAACAACAATCATACCGTTTTCTGCTGAAACAAAGCAAGGAAGAGATGAAATATGGGAATTGATAGAGAGTATTTAAGAAAAGTCCTTACATTTTGGGAGAAATTGTCGGAAGAAGAAAAGGACATGATTTTAAACAATACAGTAAAAGCTTCCTATAGACAAGGGGAACAGGTACACAGTGCAGACCAGGAGTGTGTGGGAGTTCTGATCATAAGAAGCGGAGAACTTCGTACTTACATATTATCGGAAGAAGGAAAGGAAGTTACGCTTTACCGTCAGGGGGAGGGAGAAGTCAGCATTCTCACCGCTTCCTGTGTGTTAAGCAGCATTCATTTTGATGTGCATGTGGATGCAGAGAAAGACAGTGACGTACTTGTGATTAACGCGCCTGCTTTTTCCAGACTATGTGAAAGTAATGTATATATTGAGAACTTCTCGCTTCGACTTGCAACAGAACGGTTTTCCGATGTGATGTGGGCGATGGAACAGATTCTTTTTATGAGTTTTGACAAAAGACTTGCTATATTTCTTTTGGATGAAACAACAAAAACGGGAACGGACAACCTTACGCTTACCCATGAGCAGATTGCAAAATACATGGGAAGTGCAAGAGAAGTCGTGTCCCGTATGCTGAAATATTTTGCCAAAGAGGGAATTGTGGAATTATCCCGTGGCTGTATTAAAATTATCGACAGAAAAAAACTGAAATCTTTAGTTTAGCCGATTATTCTAACATGGACAGGATTTCCTCTTTGGATTTTGCGCCAACTTCTCGCTTTACTACATCACCGTTTTTTACAACGAGAAGAGTAGGGATACTCATAACGCGGAATTTCTGAGCAAGTTCGATGTTCTCGTCTACATTGACTTTGCAGACTTTTACATCGGTAAGTTCTTCGGCAAGTTCTGCAATGATCGGGAGAACCATTTGACAAGGTCCACACCAAGGTGCCCAAAAATCAATGAGAACCGGTTTGTCGGAATTTAAAACCTCTTGATCGAAATTGTCTATTGTTAAATTTAATGCTGCCATAATGAACACTCCTTTATGTTTTTTTATTTATTATAGTTGTTATAACCTGTTTTCTCTGTGACTATGTCACATTTGGGGAAAATAAAAAGGAATTTTATGAGAATGGGAGGAATGATTGTGGAGACGTCGTCATCTAAGACATTAATGACAGAAGGATCTATTTGGAAGAAAATTACATATTTTGCGCTGCCTATTTTTTTAGGAAATTTGTTTCAACAGATGTACAATACGGCAGACTCTTTGATTGTGGGGAATTTTCTTGGAAGTAATGCACTGGCTGCAGTAAGTTCATCTTCGAACCTGATTTTCCTGATGATTGGTTTTTTCAACGGGATTTCCATGGGAGCAGGTGTAGTTATTGCCAGATATTATGGAGCAAGGGAAAAGGAAAAAGTGGAGAGAGCCGTTCATACAACGGTTGCCTTTGGACTTGTGGCAAGCGTTGTATTGACAATTGTAGGTGTGGTTCTGGCTCCGGAGATTCTTGTATGGATGGATACTCCGGAAAATGTACTGCCGGAATCCATATCGTATTTCCGGATTTATTTTCTTGGTTCGCTCGGATTTGTTATGTATAATGTGTTTGTAGGTGTTTTGCAATCTGTGGGAGACAGTAAACATCCGCTATATTATTTGATCATTTCTTCCATTATTAATGTAATACTTGATATTGTATTTATTACGGTATTCCATATGGGTGTCGGATCGGCAGCACTTGCTACGGCAATTTCACAATTTGTCAGTGCGGGACTTTGTATGATTCAGCTTCTGCGGACAAAAGATGAGTATAGATTGGTGTGTAGGAAAATACGGTTCGATAAGGAAATGCTTGGACAGATTATTAAAATTGGTCTACCGTCAGGTATTCAGAACTCTATCATTGCTATTGCAAATGTGGTGGTACAATCAAGTATTAACTCATTTGGAGAAATGGCTATGGCAGGATGCGGTGCTTATTCAAAAATCGAAGGTTTTGCATTCCTTCCAATCACAAGTTTTACGATGGCGATCACAACTTTTGTAGGGCAAAATCTTGGAGCCAAAGAATATGACAGAGTGAAAAGAGGAGCACGCTTTGGTATTTTGAGTTCTGTAATTCTTGCGGAAGCCATTGGAGTGTTGATTTATATTTTTGCACCTGCACTTACGGCAGCATTTGACAGAACACCGGAAGTAATCATGTATGGTACGGACAGGGCGAGAGTCGAGGCATTTTTCTTCTTTTTGCTTGCATATTCCCATGCAATATCCGCAGTACTCCGAGGTGCTGGAAAATCAGTGGTGCCGATGTTCGTTATGCTGGCATTTTGGTGTGTGATCCGTGTAGCGATTATAACTATCGTAGGAAGTATCATACCAGGTATTGGAGTTGTGTATTGGGTATATCCAATTACATGGGGATTGAGTTCTATCGCATTTTTTATATATTATAAAAAGGTGGATTGGATGCGGGGATTCGAAAGAAAGCATTTATAAAATATTCAAAAGAAAGAATTCTGCTTTGCAGAATTCTTTCTTGATTTCACGATAAATGCTATTCTGACAACTTCTTCTTTTTTATATAGAAGAAATATGGAATCAACAGTAGTATCGTTACACCCCAGGATACCGGATAACTGTAGATCAGGGTAGAGACTTCACCGGTCATTGGTGTCAGTATGAGCGCCATCGGAACACGGACAAGACACACACCGCCCAGAGTAATCAGTGTAGGAATGATCACATCCCCGATTCCTCGTAAAGATCCGGATAGGATTTCAATAAATACGAAGAGCATATAACTTGGCACAATGAGGCGTAGCATCCACACTCCGGTATCTATAACCTTTTGATCCGTCGTGAAGATATGATAGAGCGGGCGGCAGGCGAGGAACAGGAAGGTTACAAGAACGAAAGAAGTTCCGAGCGCCATAAGAAGACAGACACGTGTACTTTTCTTTACACGGTCATATTTTTGTGCACCGTAGTTTTGTCCGGCAAATGTTGTAACGGCAATACCGAAAGCGCCGCAAACTGTCCAAAAAATCGCATCCAGTTTACCATAGGCTGCCCATGCAGCGGCAGTGTCTGTTCCAAAGCCGTTGATAGATGTCTGGATGATGATATTCGTGATGGCATACAGACAAGACTGAATTCCACTTGGAAGTCCGATTTTAAATTCCGATTTAAATAACGTACTGTGCAGACGTATTTCTCTCAAATGCAGCTTCAGAATCTTATAGGAAGATGCAAGCGCTTTTGTTACCAGTATCGCGCTGACTGCCTGAGAAATCAACGTTGCAAGGGCTGCGCCTGCGATTCCCATGTGGAAAACCACAACAAACAGCAAGTCCAACACAATATTGATAAAGCAGCATATGATCAGATAAATAAGGGGACGTCTGGAATCACCTACTGCACGCATGATACTGGAACCCATATTATAGATGAAAGTAAACAGGATTCCGCAGAAATAAATTTTCAAATATACAACGGAGTCAGCAAGTACATCCTTTGGAGTCTGCATCACTTCCAGTACCCAGGAAGCAGAAAAGAACCCAATGATCGAGATAATAACACCAAATAACAGTGCGGATGCATAGGCCGTATGTAGACCGTCCTGGAGATTTTTCTTATCTCCGGCGCCGCAAAATTGGGAAATAACTACAGTGGCACCGGCAGAAAGTCCCGTGAAAAAACCGATGACCAGATTGGAAAGAACAGCGGCAGAACCACCAACGCTGGCGAGTGCCTGCTTTCCGACGAAACGTCCTACAATAATGGCATCTACGGTGTTATAAAGCTGCTGAAAAAAAGTTCCCACTACAATGGGAAAGAAAAAGATTAAAAGTTGTTTCCAGATGACTCCGGAAATAATTGGATTGGTTGTTTTGTTTTCATTCATACTCATTCACTCCTTCATTTAGCATCATATCATATGGAATGAAAAATGAAAACAGAAAAATATACGGTATTGTAATACGGATAATTCAGTATATAATAAGAGGAGGGTAAGGAGGTAGTTATGGAAAATAAGACTGGTATGAGGCGGGAATTAAATATCAAGGGATTTCTTACGATGGCAGTAGTAATGGTTTTGGCAACCGGACTTGGTTTTTTGTTTCATTATCTTGGATTCCGAGAAGTAAATATTATCATTGTGTATATATTGGGAGTTCTCATTATAGCGGTAATCACAGCAAGCAGACTATGGAGTATCTTAGCCTCCCTTTTCAGTGTTCTGCTATTTAACTTTCTGTTTACAGTTCCAAGATTTACCTTTTGGACATATGGATCAGAATATCCGGTCACATTTGCTATTGTGTTTTTGGCAGCGGTGATTGTGAGTAACCTTACAATTCAGCTTAGACGACAGGCGGAACAATCGAATAGGATGGCACAGAGATCCAAAATTCTGTTGGAGACAAACCAGATTTTACAGAAAGCAACGAATAAAGATGAGATCATCGAAGAAATGGTAAGACAGCTTAAGAAACTGACCGGAAGAAATATTGTATATTATAAAGGGATACCGAATGATTCGGAATATATATACTGGAAGATTCAAAAAGACAATGATACATATGGAACTGTTGGAATTGATAAGACAGAGGGAAAGCTGGAATCTTTCGAGAAGAACCTTTTGCTTGCCATTCTGGGAGAATGTGCTTTGGCACTTGAGAAGGAGGAATTCAGCAGGAAGAGGGAAGAAGCGCTGGCCAGAGCCAAAAACGAGCAGATGCGGGCAAATCTTCTTCGGTCAATTTCACATGATCTTCGGACACCACTTACAAGCATTTCCGGAAATTCCGGTATTTTGCTGAATAATGAAGTTAGTTTGGATGAGGAGCAGAGGCGGAAGTTATATTCGGATATTTATGATGATTCCCTGTGGCTCATAAGCCTTGTGGAGAATCTGCTTTCCGTGACAAAACTGGAAGAAGGGATCATGAATCTGAATATGCAGATTGAACTGGCAGATGAAGTGATTGCGGAGGCGTTAAAGCACGTGAGCCGGAAAAGTGAGGAACATCATCTTGTATTTCATCCATCAGAGGAGATATTTCTTGCGAAAATGGACTCCCGGCTGATTGTCCAGGTAATCATCAATCTGGTAAATAATGCCATAGAATATACGCAGAAAGGGTCTGATATTATCGTGAAGTCAGAGCGGAATGGAAATGAGATTGAAATATCTGTTTCAGATAATGGACAGGGGATTTCACCGGAAGCAAAAACGAAGGTTTTCGATATGTTCTATACAGAGAAAAACAACGTGGCAGACAGCCGAAGAGGGATGGGGCTTGGTCTGTTTTTATGCAAATCGATCGTAGAGACACATGGAGGAACGATACGAGTAAAAGATAATGAGCCGCAGGGAACTGTATTTACATTTACACTGCCGGCAGAGGAGGTTAAATTAAATGAATAAACCATTGATATTGGTAGTAGAAGATGATCATGCGGTATGCAACTTGATTACTACAACTTTAGAAACACAAGATTACCGCTTTCATACGGCTCCGAACGGAGCACAAGCGCTTTTGGAAGCAGTTTCCCAGAAACCGGATATTATGCTTTTGGATCTAGGACTTCCGGATATGGATGGAATGGAAATTATTAAGAAAGTCCGTTCATGGTCCAATTTGCCGATTATTGTTATTAGTGCAAGAAGTGAAGATGGGGATAAGATTGAAGCATTGGATGCAGGAGCAGATGACTATCTTACGAAACCATTTTCTGTGGAAGAACTTCTGGCGAGATTGCGTGTAACGTTAAGGCGGCTTCAATACATTAACACTCAGGTAAGTCAAGAGCAGCAGGATTTTGTAAACGGAGACTTGAGGATAGACTACGTGTCTGGGTGTGTGTACCTGAAGGGAGAAGAGCTTCATGTCACCTCGACAGAGTATAAATTATTGAAATTACTAGCAAAAAATGTTGGAAAGGTTTTGACGCATACATACATTACGAGGGAAATATGGGGAAGTGCATGGGATAGTGATGTGGCGTCGCTTCGGGTTTTCATGGCAACTCTTCGTAAGAAGATAGAAGAAAACCCGTCGCAGCCAAAGTACATCCAGACGCATATCGGTGTCGGATACCGAATGCTTCGTGTGCCTAATAAATAAAAGAGTTTACCACACTTGTTTCACCCATGATGATCAGAGTTTCATCTTTGGTAAACACGTGGTCAGGATGAGGGAGAGGATGAACTTTTCCCTCTTTTTTTGTGGCAAGAATACTCACATTATAGCGGGTACGGATAGATTTCTCTACAATACTTTTCCCGATCCAGCCGGCTGGAATCTTAATCTCGCAGATTGCTACCTCAGGAGTCAGATTTAAGTATTCGAAGATGTTTTTACTTCCATACTTGATGGCCAGTCGTTCAGCCATCTCTCTTTCCGCATAGACTACATGATCGGCACCATTTCTTAAGAGCAGCTTTCTGTGAACGTCTCTGCTTGCTCTGGCAAGTACAAATTTTGCACCGTAATCTTTTAAAAGTACGGTAATCTCAAGGGAACTCTGGAAGTTGTCACCGATGGCAACGACACAGAGATCAAAGTTATTTACACCGAGAGAGCGGATGAAAGATTCATTTGTAGCATCTCCGATCTGAATATCACTTAAGATATCGACGGCATTGTCAGCTCTTTCTTCATTTTTTTCAACGGCAAGAACAATGTTATGCTCTTCGATGAGTTTTCTTGCCATATGTCTTCCAAAACGGCCAAGTCCAATAACTAATATATTTTTCATTTGAAATCTCCTTCTTATCCAATCTGAATCTTTTCTGCAGGCAATGCAGATGGAATATGTTTTTTACCGGTTGCAAATGCAAGAAGCATCGTAAGCGAACCAACTCTTCCGAACAACATCAAAAATGCCAGAAGAATGTGTGACAGAGGGGAAAGGGTTGGCGTCATTCCTGTGGAAAGTCCTACCGTTGCAATTGCAGATACCGCTTCAAAAAGAGAGTTCAGGAAATCTGCATTTTCCACTCTGGATATAATTGCACCCACCACACAGGAAAAAGAAAGATATAGTGTAAATACACATAATACTTTCCGGGATACATGATCCTCCAGTCTTCTGCCAAATACTTCTGTAGACTTACGATTCTTGAAGGTAGTGATTACCGACAAGAGAAGAACGGCGAAGGTGGTGGTTTTGATTCCACCGGCAGTAGAACCAGGGGAACCGCCGATCATCATCAGTATCAGTATGATAAAACGACCGCTTTCTGTAAGTGCAGCAAGATCTACAGTATTGAAGCCGGCAGTTCTTGCGCTTACCGATTGAAACATGGATGCTGCAATACGTTCGGAGTAATTCAGGTTCTCGTAGGAGGCAGTACCGTTTTCACAAAGGAATAAAAGAAGAGCGCCGCCAAATACTAAAGAAACGGTCATAAAGAGTACCAGCTTTGTGTGCAGACGCATATTGTGAAATCGGAATTTGGTTGCAATGACATCCTGCCATACAAAAAAACCAAGACCACCTATTATAATAAGAAACATAATAATCAGATTGACATACCAGTTGCCTACTTCTGCTGTAAGCGAAGAAAAAGGCGCCTGGGATCCCATCAGATCAAAGCCTGCGTTACAGAATGCGGAAATGCTGTGAAATACGGAAAACCACATTCCCTGTCTGAAGCCATATTCCGGGCAAAAGTGGAAAGCGAGCAGTATGGCGCCGGCAGATTCCACTATGATGGTACCGAAAAGAATGAATTTGGTCATTTTTACAATACCACCGATCTGCGGTGCAGAAACTGAGTTCTGCATGAGGGAACGGGATACAAGTCCGATCTTACGCTTTGTAACCGTCATAATCGCAATACATAAAGTCATAAATCCCATACCACCAATCTGAATCAGGCAAATGATTACGACCTGTCCGAAGAAAGACCAGTGGGTATAAGTATCAAATTGGATGAGCCCTGTCACGCAGGTTGCTGATGTTGCAGTAAAAAAGCTGGTCAGCAGATTCTTGGTTCCGGGGGCTCTTACTGCAGCAGGAAGGCTGAGAAAAAAAGTTCCAAGCGCAATGATGATGCAGTAGCCAAGTAAAAGAATCTTCATCGGTGAAAGGTGAAGAAAATAGTTATAAAGTTTATTTGCAGCCGACATAATACATCCTCTTTTTTACGTATTTATATAATTCAATTATAGCATAGTAATCATAAGATTTTATCATAGTTTTGACAATAAAAAGCATATTAAGAAAAGAATTTGTATATAAAGATTGCATAAAGATATCATATGCCTTTATAGAATCTTTATGTGAGATGAACGGTATTTACTATAACTTTATGAAAAGAGAGATATCATAAGACTAGAAAGAAGGTAGTTGTTATGGTAAATGCAGGATTAGTTATATTATTAATTGTTATGTTTGGATTTGGATATAAAATTATGGACAAAGTGGATAAATTTATGGAAAATGATGGGTTTAAAAAATGAAATAATTGACATTTCTATATCCCGGTGATATCCTAAAGGTAGAAAACAGTAATCGTTACTGAAATTGTTACTAAAATAACAAGGAGGATATTATGGGACATTTGACAGGTAAAACAGCAATTATTACAGGCGGCGGAAGAGCAGTTTTATCAGATGGAAGCTGTGGATCTATTGGATATGGAATTGCGACGGCATATGCAAAAGAAGGAGCAAATCTTGTAATTACGGGAAGGAATGCAAAGAAACTGGACGAAGCAAAAGAAGAGTTGGAACGTTTGTACGGGATTAAAGTGTTGCCGGTCCAGGCGGATGTAAGCGCTGGATCAGACAATGAGAAGGTTGTAAATCATGTGATCGACCAGACAGTAGATACATTTGGAAGAATCGATGTGCTGATCAACAATGCACAGGCATCTGCATCGGGGGTAACAATTGAAGATCATACGACAGAACAGTTTGACCTTGCAATCTATTCTGGATTATATGCAGCGTATTATTATATGAAAGCATGTTACCCGTATTTGAAAGAGACAAAAGGAACAGTCATCAACTTTGCATCAGGAGCCGGATTATTTGGTAACTACGGACAGTGTTCTTATGCAGCAGCAAAAGAAGGAATACGAGGGCTTTCCAGAGTGGCGGCTACAGAATGGGGAAAAGATGGGATCAATGTAAATGTAATCTGTCCTCTTGCATGGACAGCGCAGCTTGAGAATTTTGAGAAATCTTATCCGGATGCATTCAAAGCCAATGTAAAAATGCCGCCTATGGGACATTACGGAAATGTGGAGACAGAAATCGGACGTGCATGTGTAGGGCTTGCATCACCGGATTTCAAATATTTGAGTGGCGAAACTATTACATTAGAAGGTGGTATGGGGCTCAGACCATAAGGGAAAATCAGTTTCAGAGGATCGGACGTTAGTTCCGATCCTTTTCTGAATCCGAAGATTGTGGTAAAATGGAAAAAGAGCAAAAAAGAAAGACGGAGAATAAGGAATGAAGACAATCCTGTTATTAGAAGACGATAGAAATTTGAATACAATGATTACAAGGAGATTGGAAAAAGAAGGATATTGTGTGTTGTCTGTATTTACCATTGCAGAAGCGAAGGAACATGCAAAAAGAGAAGAGATTGCCATGGTCATCAGTGATGTGATGCTTCCGGATGGCAACGGAATGGAATTTGCCACGCAACTTCGGGAAGAAAGGAAAACGTTACTTATTTATCTGACTGCCATGGATCAGGAAATGGATATTATAAACGGTTACGATGGCGGGGCAGATGATTATATTACAAAACCATTCAGCCTTTTGATCCTGATTTCCAAGGTTAATGCGTTTATGAGAAGATATCAGGAGCAGGAGGAAGGTGTTTTGCGGTCCGGGAATATTACAGTGTATTTACGGGATATGAAGGTAACAAAAGGAGAAGAAATCGTTTCTTTGACGAAAAAAGAATTGCAGATTCTGTTGCTTCTTTTGGAGCATGCAGGACATATCGTGTCAAAAGAACAGATACTGGAACATGTGTGGGATAAGGATGGGCAGTTTGTAGATGATAATACTGTATCGGTAAACATCAGTCGCCTGAAAAATAAATTGGAGATCAATGCAATCTCCAATGTGAGAGGAATCGGATATGTATGGACAGAACCGGTAAAAAGAAAATAAGAGTGTACGCAGCAGTTTCCGTGTGTTTTCTTCTTGTCTGCGGATGCCTTTTCTATGGGATCGGGAAAAAACAGTTTGCACAGCAGACTTTCTGGATTGCAGAGTTGTCAAAGGAATATCCGGAGATGGAAGCTGATTTTGCTAAAATCTGGAAAGCGGATGAGGAAAATTCTGTAAGCAAAACGCAGATGGAAGAATTGCAGGAGAAATATGACTATCGTTTTTATAATACGCTTCAAGGGAAAGGTCTTTGGATGCAAATGGCAGGAACTTCCATTTGTGGGCTTGCGGCAATCTGGATCTGTTATTTTTTTGCGGTGCGAAGAGAAAGAAAACAACAGGAAGAAGGAATATTTGTCGAGGAACTGAAAGAAAAAATCAAGGAACAGAATGCTTATATCAGTGATTTGAAAGCAGAAGCGCAAAAGGAAGAAGAAAATATAAAGGCGCTCATTACCAATATTTCCCACCAGCTAAAAACACCTCTTTCCGGTTTAAGAGTAATGCAGGAACTCTATGAGGACGAAGACGCAGGTGAAGACGAACTGCGGGATTATTTTGAAAGAAGCGGGGAATCGGTGGAGAAACTTACAGAACTTACGGAAGAACTGATACAGCTTTCTAAATTGGAGAATCATATGATTCGTCTACAGCCGGAAGAACGAGACATCAAGGAAGTGATCGTGCATGCAGTGGAAGAGATGATCATGAAAGCGATCCGCAAGAGAATTGAAATCCAGGTGGAAGCAGAAGAAGAATTTCGGTGCAGATATGATGAGAAGTGGACGAGAGAGGCTCTCGTCAATATTTTGGATAATGGTGTGAAATATTCCAAAGAAGGAAGCCGGATTACCATACGTTTGCAGAAGATGCATACGTATGGATTGATCGAAGTGGAAGATGAAGGAATCGGTGTGAAGCCGGAAGAGTATCATAAGATTTTCGGACGTTTTTACCGCGGACAAGCAAAAGACGTGCAAAGCCAGGAGGGTGCCGGTGTGGGACTTTACCTGACGAGAACAATTATTGAAGAGCAAGGAGGAACGGTGAGTGTAAAATCATTTCTTTCCGGTGGAAGTATTTTCAGAATTACGTTGCCTTTGGTATAAGAGAACCCTTACAAATTTGTTAGACAGTTTGTAAGGGTTTTGTAAGTTAGAAAAGATATAATAAATGTAACGAAAAGGAGGAAATGATCATGAGTGAAATTGTAAGAATAGAAGATCTTGTGAAATATTATGGAAAAGGAGAGAACCTTGTGCGGGCTGTGGATCACACGAGTCTTACCATTGAGCGTGGAAAATTCACAGCGATCATCGGAAAATCCGGATCCGGAAAGAGTACGCTTTTACATCTTCTCGGGGGACTGGATCGACCTGATTCCGGAAAAGTATGGATTGACGGCGAAGATATTTTTAACCTAAAGGAAGAAAAGCTGGCTATGTTCCGAAGAAGGAAGATCGGATTCATTTTCCAGGATTATAATCTGATTCCGTCCATGAATGTGTGGGAAAATATTGTACTTCCACTGGGCCTTGATGGAAAAACGGTAGATAAGAAATATGTGATGCGTATTGTGAAAAATATCGGAATGGAAGAAAAACTGCATGCTATGCCGTCTACACTTTCCGGAGGTCAGAAGCAGAGAATCGCTATCGCAAGAGCGCTTGTGACACGTCCTGCCATTATTTGTGCAGACGAGCCGACGGGAAATCTGGATTCCAGGACGGAACTTGAGGTGCTGTCTTTACTAAGATCCTGTGTGACGGAGTACGGACAGTCTCTGGTGATGATCACCCATGACGAGACAGTGGCGCAGATGGCAGACCGAATCATTGTGATTGAAGATGGTAAGGTGGTGAGTCAGTCATGAAAATGGTGACAAAGGCATCGATTGCAAATTTTAAATATAACCGTGGAAGGAATATTCTTGTGGGGATTGCGGTCTGTCTCACTACGCTGCTTTTGTTTCTCGTTCCGGGAGCGGCGCAGGCGATGGTGAAGCTGGAATTTGCGGCAATCAATGAAATCTATCCAACCTGGCATGTGGTGCTTCGAAATGTAGACTCGGATATTGCAGAACAGGTGAGGGTAAGAGAAGATGTGGAAACGGTCGGACTTCGTTGCGATGTAGGAATGATTCCGGCAGATCAAGCAACCATTAGTCTGACGGCACTGGATCAGACTTGTGCCGATTTGAACCGGATTGAGCTTTCTGAAGGGCGGTTTCCGGAAAAAGCATCGGAGATCATTGTCTCCAAAGGAATTCTGGATGCCCTTGGGATAGAAGGAAAAGTTGGGGATACGATCCGCATTCCATATCAGGTTTTGCGTGACGGGGAATTAGATTACCGACAGGAGGGTACATTTACCATCTGCGGTATGACAAAGGACACGGAAGAACAAAAGGAGAAACAGATTTATGGAGCATATGTGGCAGAAGACTTTGCAAAAACACTATTTTCCAAAGAAAACATTCAATATTATGTCTATGTTCATCTAAAGACCGGTCAGATGGATCTGTATGACACAGTAAAAGATGATATTACACAATTGACGGAGAGTTTTGGACTTTCAGAAGAAGACTATGGAACGAATAAGGAATATATGGCTGCAAATTATGTGGATCCATCGATGTTCCCGATCGTAGGGATGATCATGCTCGTGATTATTCTGGCAGGAGTGGTGACCATTTACAGTATTTACTATGTGTCTATGCCACAGAGAATCCGGGACTATGGAAGAATGCGTGCACTCGGCGCAACAAAGTCTCAGATACGCAGCATTGTGCTTCGGGAAGGGATGCTTGTTGCCTGCATCGCCATTCCCATCGGACTTCTGATCGGGACACCATTTATTCAAACGGCGATGTATGTTCTGATCGATGCAGCGGGGAGTATAGACGTTATGGGAATTGAGGCAATGCACAAGATTGTAAAAGAGGGGACAGTCAATCTGCATCCTTGGTGGCTCTATGTGATGGCAATCGGTATTTCTGTGATCACGGTATGGTTTTCTCTCCGGAAACCAATGAAGATGGCAGCAAAGATCACACCGGTAGAGGCGATGCGGTTTCAGGATGAGGAAAGCAAAAAGAAAGTGCGGAAAGGATATGATTCTTTGAATCTCTTCCGACTGACAAAGAGCAATCTTGCAAGAAATAAAAAACGGACAGCCATTACAATTTTATCTATGGGAATGACAGGAATTTTGTTCCTTGTAGTGGCAACGATACTCTCCTGTGCAGATCCGAAAGAAATCTCAAGTGCATCCGTAGAAGGAGAATATCAGATTGAAATTGAATCGGAAAGCGGCAATAAAGAACATCCGGAATTGGAATGGGGTGTAATCCAACAGAATAATCCTTTGAATGAAGAATTTCGCAGGCAGACAGAACAACTTCCGGGTGTAAATCGTGTAGAATATGTAGAGAGACTCAAGTTTATATGTAATGAGTTGGTGGAAGGAAATCAGGAGGGAAGTATCGAAGCGCTTCCGGAAAGTTGTATGGAAGAAGTGAAGGAACACATCATAGAGGGGAAATTTGATGAAGAAGGATGGAAAAGCGGAAGAAAGATTCTTGTCAGTAATAACGTGCTGCGATGGGAGAAAGATTTAAAAGTCGGAAATGTATATCGTTTCCGGATTGAGACGGGAAATGAAATTGTCGAAAAAGAAGTGGAGGTTATGGGAATTGTAGATGTACCTTCCCGTCTTCTAGAGTATGGAAGCTGGATGATTTCCAGGGAAGCGATGGATGAAATCAGCAAATATAATGCGAATGATGGAATGCTGATCTATGCAGATAAGAAGTATGATGAAAAATTAGAACAGAAACTTCAGAAGATGATAGAACCGGATCAAAGATTGGTTTTGAAAACATGGAATGAGGAATATGAAATGTGGCAGAGTGTTATGGGAACGATGTATCTTGCATGTTATGGATTCCTTGGCATACTTGGCGTCATCTGCGTGATGAATCTGATCAATACGCTTATCAACAGCATCCATGTGCGGATGAAAGAAATCGGTATGATGCAGGCTATCGGACTTTCGGAAAAACAGTTGATGAAGATGTTGCAGATGGAAGGATTGTTTTATACAGGGGGAGCTCTGATTCTGGCTATTGGTCTTGGCTCTTTGGCGGGCTATGGTGCATTCCTTTATGCGAAAGCAGACGGAATGTTCAATATCCAGTATTTCCATTATCCGACGGAAGCGGCAGCAGCAATGATTTTGATCATTCTGTTTGTGCAGATTGTGCTTATATTCTTGATCGGACGATCCTTGAGAAAACAAAGCCTGATTGATCGGATCAGATTCCATGAATAGAGTTTGTGCGGAATAGAAAATAGGATCCCTTTTTCTCATAGTGTGTGGTATAATAAAATAAGATTCGAAGATATGAGCATTTATTAGAATAAGAGTATGAAAAATTCTGCTACCAACAGAAGAATTTTGTTGGTAGCAATCTTTTTATGCTATAGGATATTTCTATGGAATCCTATAGAAAGGAACAAGAAAGGATACGAAAGACATTGAATTTAATTGAGAAAATGCCAACAGAGTTTTATAAACTTTTTGCAAGTAAATACAGAATTTACTACCAGAAATTTTTGACCGCAATCTATGAAGAAACGAGCAGATCATACTCTCTTTTGGGGTTGACAGAAGAGGAGTGCAAAGCGGTGATGAATGAAAACATTGCCGATATGGCATTGGAATGGAGTGAAGAACAAGTTGATGAAGAAGGAGAATTCCTTACAAGAGCGAACATGGCGTCGATTTGTCTTCGCAATCTGGAGGAATGGGGATGGCTTCGGCGTGACTATGACGAGACGTTAAATCAGTATGTCGTTTCGTTTCCGGAGTACAGTCAGTTGTATGTAGAATTGTTTCAAAAATTATTCAGCGAAGAAGGAAGTAAGGAGAGAGAAAGTGTCCTTGCGGTATACAGTCATTTGTACACTTACAGTTCTGATGCGGAGAAAAATAATGAGATTTTAAAAAGTGCTTTGCACACATCAACTTCCCTTGTGCAGATGCTTGCCAATATGCAGGAAGGGATGAGAGGATATTTCGATGATCTGTCCAGACAGAAAAGTTTTCTCGGAATTCAGGAAGTGCTTGTGCGAGAAATCAATAACAGCGACAGCAAGAAGTATGCGATCCTTACGACAACGGACAGTTTTTACCGTTATAAAGAGGCGGTTAAGGAACTGATCGAGAAAAACCTAAGCGAAAATGAGGTGCGCAGGCAGGAGTTTGAGGAAAAGCGACAAGAATTGGGAAAAGATACACCACCGTATTATAGAAATGAGCGGTCGATCCAATTGTGTGAGGAAGCGATGGACATCATCTGCCGCATTGAGCGGGAATTTGATGCGATTGAGAGAAGATACAATAAACTGATTGAGCAGAAAACGATTTTTGCCAATCGTGCCGCTGCCAGAATTCGTTATATTTTGATGGAAGGTGTGGCGGAAGAAGACCGGACGGTTGCTTTTGTGAATCTTCTGAACCAAAGTGAAAAGAAAGAAGAGATTTTGCAGAAACTGGCTTCGGGAATGCACCTGACGGAGCGCTATAAAGTGGTAACAGAACGAAGCCTGTATCAAAGAAAAAATGCAGAAAAAGAGAAGTTCGTTCCGCAAGTAGTAAAAGAAAGTGCAGAAGAGCAGGAAAATCTGGAAGGATTTGTTCTAAAGCCACTCTATACGAGAAAAGAAATAAAGGATTTCCGAAAGAAAAATGAGGAAAACGGAGAATTCCGGGTGACAGAGCGGACAGTACAGACAATGGAAGATCTGGAAAAACTCTTTTTCGTATGGCAGGAAGCAACAGAATGGGCTCAAAGTGATACGATTGTGGAAATAGAAGAAGAATTACAGGCGAAAGGCTTCCGGTTTTCGGGGCTTAGGATAAAGGAGAAGTAAATGTTTGAGTATATGGAAGAATTATCGGTGACAGAAACGGAAAATTTGAGAAAGACGATATCCAATCTGTTCAGACAGACTTGTATTTTGCAGGTAAAATACGATCCTGCGACATTGACACCTCGTGATAATATTTATTATGAAATGTGTGTGAGACATAAGAAATTCATTGAAGACTATCTGGAAGTGCTTGGATGTGAGCTTCTGCATGATCCGCAGGAACACATTTTCCGCCTGGGCGGTGATGGTGTGGAGACGGAAAAATTCGGTCTGACGACAACGATCATCATTTTATTGATCAAAATGATCTATCGGGATAAGATTCTTGGAGAAGGATTGGAGGCCACGGTTACTACGCTGGAAGAGATTCGGGAATACGGGAAGAATACGAATCTTTTAAATTGGAAATTAAAAGTGGCGGAGTGGCATGAGGCGCTCTATTTACTGAGCAAGCATCAGATCATTGAATTGCCGGGAGCAGTCCGTGATGTAGAAGATCAGACACCGATCTATCTCTACAGCACGATCAATTTATATTGCAGTTCGCTGAATATCAATGCATTGTTGGAAGAATATAGAGAGGAGATCACAGAAGATGAAACAATCGAAGAAAGTCTTTACGAAAATGCTGCTGAATAACTGGGGCGGAATCAGTCATAAAGAGCTTGTATTTCATGAGCATGTGAATCTGTTCAGTGGAAAAAGCGGTTCCGGGAAATCCACAGTTATGGATGCCATTCAGGTGATTTTATATGGAAGTGTGGCTTCCACATTTTTGAATAAAGCGGCAGATGATGCAAAGAACAGACGAAGTGTCTTAAGTTATCTTCGAGGGGAGCAGAAAGATGGGACGGCCAACCGTGAAGGAATGGATTTTTGTTCACAAATCGTATTGGAAGTAGAAGATACGGCAACTCATATTGTAACGTGCATCGGTGCTATTTTCGAAGTAGGAAAAAAAGACCTGGATCTGAAACGATATTCCTTCTTTAGTCACTCCGGAAGAATTCCGGAAGACAGATATGTTACGGAAAATGGAAGCCCGTATACGATTTCAAGGATGAAAAAGTTGATCGAACAAAGAAAAGGTTCGGAAGATAACCGAGGACGTGGGGAAGTTAACCGTCTGTATCCGTCAAAAGAGGCGTATTTGAATACGCTTTACGATGTGGTTTTGGGTTATATTGAGCCAGGACGTTTTATGACGATGGAAAAAAGCGCCATCGCACTTCGAATGACGAATGGAACCGGGCAGTTTATCCGGGACTATATGTTCCCGAAAAGCAAAGAAGGAACGGTTTCCATCATCAGTGAACAGCTTGGGGCATATCGTGAGATCAAAGAGAGGGTAGAAGATCTGGAAAAACGAATCCAGATGTTGGAGGAGATCGGCAGCCATAACCTAAAACTGATCCAGTTGAAGACGGATGAAGTACGGACTCAGGCAATTCTAAAAGTGATTGCCATCGAAAGTTTGAAAACTCAGTTGAAATCTAAACAAGAAGATTTGGAATCGATAGTAGAGGTAGTGAAACGGGTAGAAGAAAAATACCGGCTCTTGGAAGAACAGAAGCAACAGTGCTCTGCTGAGAAAATAGAAGTGGAATCGCAGCTTCTTGCAAGTGATTATGGACAGAAAGAAAAACAGTTAAAGGAAATCCGCAATACAATCCGGATTCTGGCAGAATATTCCCAACAGTGGAGAGGCATTCTGCAAGGTTTGAAAAAATGGGAAGAGAATGAAGAAGTCAGCAATTTCGTGTCGAATCCGGCGCTTCGAACGATGGAAGAGGTGGTATCCGGAAATATTACAGAAGAAGTAGTTGTGCGTTTGAAAAAATATTTGAAGGATACGCTGGATGTTGTAGAGGAGGAAATGCGGGATATAGATGAGAGTATCCGTAAGACAAGGAAAGAACTTGCGGAGAAAAAAGAAATTGTGGATGACTTAAAGCATGATCGAAAGCCTTACAGCAAAGAGTTAAAAAGTGTAAGAGCAAGGCTGCAAAGTGCGTTGGGTGACCGGTATGGACACTCTGTTCCTGTGGAGATTTTTGCGGACTTATTTGATATTACAGATGAGAAGTGGAAGGATGCGATCGAAGGACGACTTGGCCGAATGAAGTACAGCCTTGTGACGGCGCCGGAATATGCGCTGGAGGCAGCAAAGATTTTCCGGAAAATGAAAGGCAAAGAGTTTGAGGATTTCAATCTGATCAATACAGCAGCAATTAAAAGAGACCAACCGAAAGCAAATGAAAATACGTTGTACGAAGCAGTGCAGGCGAAAGAAACTTATGTAGACTTGTGTCTGAAGCAGTATCTTGGAAGAATTGTGAAGTGTGAGACAATCGAAGAACTTCACGAAGTGAGGGAAGGAGTGACCCCGGATTGCTATTCATATAGCAATTACATGTTCCGTCATTTGCGGGAAAAAGACTACGGACTTTATGCATGTATCGGAACAAAGGTATCCAAGGCAAAACTTCAAGAACTGGATGATGAGGTATTCCGGTTAGAGAAAAGTCTTCTTGCAGACGAGCAGATATATAGCAGCTTAAAAGAGGCGAGAACATTTGAACAATTACGAAATTATAGTATGGAACAACTGATCCATATGTCAAATGCAGCGGGAGATTTGGAAGAATACTATGGAAAAGAAGCGGCTCTGATGCAGGAAATTAAAGATTTGGAGGCAGGTACACTTGTGCCGCAGCTAAAAGAAAAGAAGCGGCAATTGGAAGAAAGAATCCAAACGCTTCAACAGGAAACTTTGGAGGCAGACCGCGAGCGTATCGCCCGTGTGAGAACGCAGGCAAATGTGGAAACAGATCTGAAAAATACAGACGAGAAGTTAAGGATTGAATTGGAAGGATATGTTCCAAATGAAAGTCTGGAACAGGAAGTTTTGCAGGAATTAGGAACAAAACAGGAATATGCGTACCGGAGACAGAAGCAGAAAGAACTGGAAAAACTGGGAGAAGCCATTGCGTTTGAAACAGATGAACGTATGACGGCAAGAAATCGGTTTAACAAAGTATATCCGGCATATGGTTTTACAGGTGTAGAACATCAGAATGATATGTATGATAAAGTGTTGGAACAGTGCAGAAAAGATTTTGAACCGAAATATAAGGCGGAATTCGAGCAGCAGTATCGTCTTGTATATCATACGCTGCGCGAAAACGTGATCGCAACGATTCACGGAGAAATCAAAGCAGCGTTCCGCCATAAACGGGAAATCAACCGCATGCTCGGGAAAATCCGTTTCTCCGACAGTATTTATCAAATTGACATTCTTCCGGCTGAAAATGAGAACAGACAGTTTTATGAAATGCTGATGGCGCCGGAACTTGACAGTAAAGTGATCGATAATCATGGATTCGAAGGACAGATGAGTCTGGGAGAAGATGAGTTTTACCAAAAGTACGAAACACAGATTTTAAGGCTTACAGAGAAATTTATGCCGCCAAGAGAGGAAGATGGCGGAAAACGTGCTCTCTATAAAGAGGAAATGGAACGTTATGCAGATTATCGCAATTATCTGAATTTCAGTATGTATGAGCAGGTAGAAGATGAAGATGGAAATATCCGAAAAAATGCAGTGGATGATATGGCAGGAAGAGATTCCGGAGGTGAAGGACAAAACCCGAAATATGTGGCGCTTCTTGCCGGATTTGCTATGCTTTATATGAATCAAAGTAACCGGGATTCCAAAATCCGGCTTGTACTTTTGGACGAAGCATTTTCTAAAATGGATAAAGAACGAAGTGAAGTGTGTCTTCACTATGCAAGAGAGCTGGAGTTGCAGCTTATTGTCTGTGTGCCGGATGAACGTCTGCAGTCGCTGATCCGAAATGTGGACAGCGTATACGGATTTCGCAGGTACCAGAATCAAATTTCCATGATGCATATTGATAAAGGAAATTATCTGGCTATGATCGAAGGTGAAAATGATGAAGAAAATCCTGACGCTTAGACAATGGATCATTGAGAAAACCGATGGAGAAACGTATCGCGCCGGACGGCTTCAAGGTGAAAAACATCCTTGCGTAGACCAACCGCTTCTAAATCAGCTTGGCGGCATGAAAAATCTACTGGAACAGGCGCAGGAGATGGAAAGAGACCCGGAACTTATGCGATATATCCGGTTTGACTGGAGGGATATGGGGCGTGATATCCGCAAAATACATTATTCCGTAGAAATCATGCCTCTTCTTTGTGAGAGGGAAGGAATCGAAGATCCATGCAAAAAGCAGATTCGTCATATAGAAACACTGAAAAATTTGTTGGAAGAAGTCTCAAAGACAGGAACAAATTGGCTTTTTCACTATTATAATGATCTTCTGAAACGACTAAAGCAGGGGAAAATTGTAAAGGAAATGGAAGATGAAAACTGGTTTGCTTGTTTCAATGCAATTGCCCGGATCCAAAAGCCTGTTTGGAAACGCATTTTTAGTGCGAAGGTATTACATGGTTCAAAAAAGTTTGAAACGATATATGAGGACAGAGTGGTGAAAACTCTCAGGGATTACTCCGAATTGGCGGATAAAGATGCAATGGACAATGAACAGATTTTGAAAGCTTATGGAATCATTTCCTACGCCCAGACACTGGAATGGAAAGGTGCGGTGATCTGTCAGACGGATAACGCAAGCAAGATAGATACAAGTAGTTTTTCTTATGGAACTGTTTTGAATTCACAGACATTGGAGCATTCCATACCTTGGAAAATCCCGGGAATCCGGAGAATTATGACAATCGAAAATAAGGCGAATTATGAAAATATGTCATACAGGGCAGACACCTTATATATTTATTGTCATGGATTTTTTTCTCCGAAGGAAGTGAAATTTTTGCAGGAACTGGCAGCATTGGCAGATGACAATGTGGAATTCCTGCATTGGGGAGATATGGATTACGGAGGAATACGAATTTTCTTATTTAATAAGGAAAAGATTTTTCCGAAACTGAATCCTTATAAAATGAATCGGGACAGCTTCCTAGAAGCGGTGGGCGCCCAGGCAGGAATTAAGTTGGAGGAAGAAAAGCGAGGAAAACTGAAACAGATGTATGCCGGAGAACTGGACGAGCTGCGCAAGTGCATTCTGGAATACGGTCTGGAAATAGAGCAGGAAATGTTGGTGGAAATGTAATGCATAATGGAGGAGATAATAAATTTTTAAAAAAGTGTTCACAATCTTCTTATTTTTCTATCACACTTTTATCACAAACAGACGGTATAGTAATAATCAAACAAAGGATAAAGACCTTGTTTAAAAATAAATTTTCTTTTTCATAATAGCCGGCCATTGGGCCGGCCTTTCCTCTGTTATGGGGTGATGAGCGGTAAGCGTATTTTGGCGGCAAATCCACCGTGAGAGCTATGTGCAATCGTGACAGTGCCATTATGTGATTTGACAATCTGTTTCACGATAAGCAATCCTAATCCATGGCGCTGCTCGGTTGTGTTTGTATCACAGACCATATAGTGTGGCGTATTGTTCAGTTTGTCAATTTGTTCGTCAGACACACCGATTCCGTCATCTTCAACACAGATAGCACAAACATTTTCTTCTGCCAAAACAGATACAAAAATAGAACAGCCATATTCATTGTGATTGATAGAATTTTGTATTAGGTTAGTAATAGCTCGTTTTAACAAATCTTTGTCCCCATTGACATAATAAGCCGCAGTATTTTCGTCTGATTCCCATTCGATTGGAAATTTCCCATCAATATCGGTGTTGAGAAAATCTACCGCAACCTGTCTTACAATCGCCAGGACATTTTCGGTTTTTACTGTGAGAGGCTGCATATTATATTCGAGCTTGGATGCCAGGTTCAGGTCGTTGATCAAATTACGCATCCGTTCGCTCTGTCTGCGTATGGCAGAGGCTTTTTTTCGCTCCGTATCTGAAAGATTTTCATCATTTTCTAATTGCCCGGCATATCCCATTACCATGGATAACGGTGTTCTTATATCGTGTGAAACTCCTGCAATCCAATTGGCTCTTGCAGTTTCTTTTTTCCTAAGCTGAAGCTTCTGAGATTGAAGAATTTCAGATGTTCGGTTTATATTAGCCGAAATCTCGGAAAGTACTCCTTTTTCCTTTAAAATGACAGGATTTCCCATAGGCAATGCCTGAATTCCATCTGTAATAGGTTTGACGGATTTCAACAATTTGGTGTTTGCGGTCATATAGATGATAAAAATCAAAATAACGTTCACTGCGAGAACGATCAAAATATTTTTAGGTAAGTTGGCAATAAAATGATAATCCCAACTTGGCCACATATGTTTCCAAAAACTTTCTTTTGGATAGCCAAGAACCATCAATCCGTTTTCACTGCTGCTTGTAAAGGTGGGATATCCGTCAATATATCCACGAGTAAAGTTTGCAATATCGGAGGCAGTGAATTTCAAAGGAATCGTATCCGGCAGATTGTCAGAATACCAGACACATTCATTTGTCTGATTATCGATATAAATGGCCCATATATTTTCAGACTTCAATTGATTTTCCATTCTCTGTGACATCGTATAGCCCTGATCTGTCTGTGTCATATTTCGGGCTGCAGTTTCCGCAGTTTTCCATGGATAACCGTTTGGCGCCTGTGTTGCGGTCACAATGGCTAAAATCACAAGATTAGCAATCAGAAGAAGAAAGGAGCTAAGTAATAATATGCCGACAAATCTTCGCAGTAATTTTGGAACACTTTTCACTTTATGATCCCTCCACGATCAGCTTATATCCCAAGCCTTTTATTGTTACTAAAGATATCGGTTTTGAGGGGGTATCCTCAATTTTTTCTCGAATGCGGCGTATATGTGCCATAAGAGAGTTTTCATAACCAAAAGGATTATCGCCCCAGGCGGCCTCGCATAGAGCGTCTATCGTTACAATACGCCCTGCATTGCGGTAAAGTGCAGATAATAGTTCATGCTCCTTAGCGGTTAAAGGAATATGCTCTCCGTTTTTGATAACTTCGGCGCGGGCAAAATCTATTTCGCTGTTATGAAGCCGGACAAGAGGATTTTCTTCTTTGTAGCTTCTTCTTAAGATTGCCATAACACGAAACAGCAATTCTTTCGGTAAAAACGGTTTTACGATGTAATCGTCAGCACCTAAACCGAATCCTTTCCATTTATCATCCTCTTCTCCACGGGCAGTTAAAAATAAAATGGGATAATCTGCCCGGCTTTTCAACTGTTCCATGAGGGAAAATCCATCTCCGTCTGGAAGCATTACATCAAGAATTGCAAGTTCGGGACAGTAGCTCTTAGAAATTTGAAGGGCATCTTTTACATTTCCAGCCGTCTTTATATTTGTGAATCCATCATCGGTCAAGATGGATCTCACCATATCCAGAAGTTCCTGCTCGTCATCAACAAGCAGAATTCTTTTTTTCTTTAAATAATCAAAATCCATTTTTATAACATCCTTTCCAGAGAATATTATAGCAGAGTTTTATTTCTATTTCTATTATTGTGCCAAATGTAAGGAGAATGTAAGGAAGAGAGAATGTTGGCGCAAGGTTGGAGTTATAGAATGAACTTGTAATAAGAAAGGAGCAAACATTATGAATATCATTGAAACGAAAAATTTAACGAAAACTTATGGGGATTTTACCGCTGTGTCTGATGTCAATCTGCATATTCCGAAAGGAAAGGTTTATGGCTTTGTTGGCCCGAATGGGGCAGGAAAATCTACGACAATGAAGATGTTTCTGGGATTGACAAAGCAAACAAGCGGTTCCTTCGTAATTGATGGAAAAACTTTTCCGGAAAATAGAGTGGAAATATTAAAAGAAGTAGGTTCATTTATTGAATCGCCTGCTTTTTATGGAAACTTAAGCGGAGAGGAAAACCTGGACATCATACGCAAAATTTTGGGACTTCAAAAATCTTCTGTTGCGGATGCATTGGATCTTGTTGGATTGACACCGTATAAAAAACGTCTTGCAAAAAAATATTCACTTGGTATGAAACAGCGGTTAGGTCTGGCAGGGGCATTGATTGGCAGACCGCCACTTCTTATTTTAGACGAACCGACGAATGGATTGGATCCTGTGGGCATTCACGAAATCAGAACGTTGATTCGTTCTTTACCTCAACAATTTGATTGTACGGTTCTGGTTTCTTCTCACTTACTTTCTGAAATTGAACGAATGGCAGATTGTATCGGGATTCTGAACCACGGACATTTACTATTTGAAGGTACTCTTGAGGAATTGAGGCAAAGAGCTGTTTTGCAAGGATATCCTACGGATAATCTAGAAGATACATTTCTTGCTTTGATCAATGAAGATAATCGGCAGAGAGGTGTTACAAGATGAATGTATATTTAGAAAGTAAAAAGCTTAAAAGAACTGGCTTTTTTTCAGTGTTTTTAGGAGGAGGGATTTTAGCGGCAGTTGTGCCGGCTGCCAATATGGCTGTCCGGTCAGAAATGTATTTGCAAATGGATCTTTCACCTATCCAGGTTTTAATGAATGCAAATTGGCAAATAATGGCAATGTTTAATATTTTGCTTGTCATTGTGGGAAGCTGTCTGATGTACCATATTGAATTTGCTGATCATGCTATGCAAAAAATAAAATCGCTGCCCATTCGAGAAAGCTCTGTTTTTTGGGGGAAAGTCATTTTGCTTGTGGTGATGAGTGTATTTTTTCTGTTACTTGAGGCAGGATCAGTTACAATCTGCACGTTCCATTGGTTTGAAATAGAAAGTAACTTTTGGGTAGAAATATTTCGGAATTTTGGCTATGAATTTTTGCTTCTGCTTCCATGTATTATTTTGTCGGTGTTTATTGCATCCGTTTTTGAAAATATGTGGGTATCTCTTGGAAGCGGAGTGGTTTGCGTCTTTACAGCAACCATGTTGCCGACAGACCATTTTCTTCTCTCACTTTTTCCATTTGCGATGCCATTTCAGATAATGGCAGGAATGCATACAGCACAAGTCAATCAATATATCTATGCAGTAATCATAGAGTGTATGGCGCTCGGTCTGCTGGAAGTAATCTTTGTAAAAGTCAGGAGGTTGTTTGTATGAATTTTTTATCACTTGTGGGCATTGAACTGAAAAAAATAAAACGGTCTAAAATTGTGCTGATTTTATGGATCGCAACGTGTATCCTTTGGCTTCCATCTATAGTCAATGCCGGTATGAACTTTGAAATGCAAGCAGAGGGGATCTCGCCGGAACATAATTTTTTCATACAAGGTTTTTTAGGGATGTCATGGTTTATGTTTCCGGCCAGCATGGTTGTAAGTACGGTTTTGCTGAATATGACCGAACGAAACAATAAAGGAATATTGAAAATGCTGTCGCTGCCGATCAACACATTCCGGTTATGTCTTGCGAAATTTGCAGTTCTTTTCATAGTGGCAATTTTACAAATAGGTATGACGGTTGCCGTTTATTATGTAGCTGCTGCCATTGCATCACAAACACAAGACTATAACTTTATTTTACAGCCGTTGTTTGTACTGAAAGAAGCCGGCATGATATTGATATCCGCCATACCAATGCTTGCATTTTTCTGGGGTGTATTAGTATGCATCCAGACACCGATTTTCTCAATCGGAATCGGACTGGCAACGATTGTTCCTTCTGTTTTGATTATTAATACAAAGATATGGTTTGCATATCCGGTTTCATATCCGTTCTTTGTTATAACTGCGGAATATGGGAAATTAGCACGGAAGCTTACAACAATGCAAGTTGAACTGGTTCCTTGGATTCCGGTTGCAGTTATCATGACGATCGGTTGTTTATTGATTGCCTGTCTTGGATTTGGAAAGACTGAAAGGAGATAATCTTTTATGAAAAACAAAATATTGACTACCGTAAGCATCATAATGATTTTTGTACCGTGGACAATTCTTCCGCTTAGAATGTTTGACTGGGCATTACAATCTCCGACCGCGGAGATTATGATTTCCTGTTATGCTGCATTTATGATTTTCAGTGGTATATTCACAATCACTTCTTATATAAAAGCAAAAGTGCAAAACAACATGATGAAAGTTTGCCTCATTGTAAATAGTTTGTATGGTATATTTGGAGTGGTTGTTTTAGGACAAATTGTTGGAAATGGCATTGCTATGTGATGATGAAAATATGGTACAGAACAAACATTCGATTTGGTCTGTACTTTTATTTTATATTCTGATATAATAGTGGAAGAAAAAGAAGGTAATTGCTCATAATAAAATCTTGACGGCACAGCTCTACGGAGAGGCTAAAGAGTTCTTTCCAGTGAATGCAGTTGAGTATTTCGTGAGCTAGAATGTTTGGGTGTTAATAGGCTGATATTTGGTGTTTTTTCGTGTTATTTGGTACGGAGTTTGAGGACGAAATAGCAGGAAACGGATTAGATGATATTAGGTGGATAAATGGAATTTGTGACTTTTTATGATGAGAATTTGTAATGGATCTTAAAATGTAGTTGCGATGAAGGGAGGAGAACAATGCCAAATTCTAATATTATTATGTATACAACAGAAGATGGATTAACTAAAATAGAATCAACCTTTGAAAATGATACAGTGTGGTTATCTATTGATCAGATGGCAGAACTTTTTCAAAGAAATAAATCCACCATTTCAAGGCATATAAAAAACATTTTTAATGAGGGTGAATTGCAGAAAAATTCAGTTGTTGCAAAATTTGCAACAACTGGTTCCGATGGAAAAGTTTATCAAGTTGACTATTATAATTTGGATGTAATAATTTCGGTTGGATATAGAGTAAAGTCTCATCGTGGAACTCAATTTCGTATTTGGGCAACAGAAATTTTGAAAGAATATATGAAAAAAGGATTCGCATTAGATGATGAGCGATTGAAAAATCTTGGTGGTGGAAACTATTTTGACGAATTGTTGTCAAGAATACGGGATATTCGTTCTTCTGAAAAAGTATTTTGGAGAAAAGTATTGGAAATATATGCAACAAGCATTGATTATGATCCGAAAGCAGAAAGTTCAATGCTATTTTTTAAACAAGTACAAAATAAAATGCATTGGGCAGCACATAAACATACAGCGGCAGAGGTGATTTATGAAAGAGCAGATGCCGGTCAACTTAATATGGGATTGACTTCTTGGCAAGGGGAAAACATAAAACGTTCAGATGTGGAAGTGGCAAAAAATTATTTGAATGAAAAAGAGATAGATGCACTTAATAAAATAGTGACAGCTTATTTAGATATTGCTGAAGTTCGTGCGTTAAATCATGAGCCAATGTATATGAAGGACTGGTTAGAGACGATAGATGATTATCTTAAAATGACTCGGAGAGATATTCTTTCCACAAAGGGCAGAGTGTCGCATTTGCAGGCAATAAAAAAAGCACATGAAGAATATGATAAATTTAGAGTCAAACAAAATAATCTGTTTTCGCCGGTAGAACAGCACTTTTTAGAGAGTGTCGCTCAATTAGAAAGAATTGAAGAAAAAAGTAAGCCCTAGAGTAAAGGGGATAGCTTGTAACCTAATTTGAAATTAAACTATGGTACTGAAAGTAAGGATTCAATTGGGGAAACTGAATTCCCCAATTTAGAAACATGATTATGAACTTTGCTTTGAGCTATGATAACAGATAAGTTTGAAAGGAAAATGTATGTCTAAAATATTTCCATTAGAAATGCGTGATGCCATTTATTGGAATAAATTCAATATGTTCTTAATGGGAATAAATGATATTCAGAATGATTTGGCTGGTGCAGTTTATATTAGCGATAAATTATTCAGTGATGAAGAAAAAAGAAAGAAAATGGAATGCGGCTTTTGAGTTATATAGATAAAGCTGATTCTAATATAAAGATACAATATATAATAAATGCAACACGAGCGTTTCTTTTGAACTTGATTAGCGTTGAAGACTATTTTCGAATAGTGAAAGCAATTAAGGTAATGTTTGATGAATAACAAATTACTTTTAAAGAATGAATAGAAAGAGGAGAAAATATGGATCATTTTGAATTAGTATCGGAATATGCCCCTACCGGCGACCAACCACAAGCCATTGACCAGCTTGTAAAGGGTTTTAAAGGAGGCAATCAATGCCAGACCCTTCTTGGCGTTACCGGTTCGGGTAAGACATTTACGATGGCGAATGTCATTCAACAATTGAATAAACCAACGCTTATCATAGCTCATAATAAAACCTTAGCGGCTCAGTTATATGGAGAATTCAAAGAATTCTTCCCCAATAATGCGGTGGAATATTTCGTATCCTACTATGACTACTACCAACCAGAGGCTTATGTTCCATCTTCCGACACCTACATTGCCAAGGATTCATCCATCAACGATGAGATTGATAAGTTGCGTCATTCAGCAACAGCCGCTCTGTCTGAACGAAGAGATGTGATCATTGTAGCCAGCGTGTCATGTATTTACGGTCTTGGTTCGCCAATTGATTACCAGAATATGGTTATCTCCTTACGGCCTGGCATGATAAAGGACAGAGATGAAGTAGTGGCTAAGCTGATTGAGATTCAGTATGAGAGAAATGATATAGACTTTAAGCGAGGTACCTTCCGTGTACATGGTGATGTGTTGGAGATTTTCCCGGCATACTCGGAAAAAGTGGCGTACAGAGTAGAATTTTTCGGAGATGAGATCGATAGGATTACGGAAATTGATACATTGACCGGAGAAATTCTGAATGTGATCGGGCATGTGGCGATTTTTCCGGCCTCCCACTATGTAGTGTCGAAGGAATCGTTGAATCGGGCGACAAAGGCTATAGAGGAGGAATTGGAAGAACGGATCCGGTATTTTAAGAGTGAGGACAAGCTTCTGGAGGCACAGAGAATTTCAGAGCGAACGAACTTTGACATTGAGATGATGCGTGAGACGGGATTTTGTTCCGGAATTGAGAATTATTCACGTCATTTGACAGGACTAGAGCCGGGGCAGCCACCACATACGCTGATTGACTATTTCCCGGATGATTTTCTGATTATGATCGATGAGTCGCATAAAACAATACCGCAGATCGGAGGTATGTATCACGGGGATCAGTCAAGAAAATCAACGCTAGTGGATTACGGATTTCGTTTACCGTCTGCGAAAGACAACCGTCCGCTGAATTTTGAAGAGTTCGAAAGCAAAGTGAATCAGATGCTTTTTGTATCGGCAACACCAGGAGAATATGAAGAAAAGAACGAATTATTAAGAGTAGATCAGATCATCCGTCCAACAGGGCTTTTGGATCCGGAGGTGGAAGTACGTCCGGTAGAGGGACAAATAGATGATCTTATTGGAGAAGTCAATAAGGAAATTTCAAAGAAGAATAAAGTATTGATTACGACATTGACCAAGCGTATGGCAGAAGATTTGACAGATTACATGCGAGAACTCGGTATCCGTGTGAGATATTTGCATTCGGACATTGATACATTGGAACGAACAGAGATTATCCGTGATATGCGTTTGGACGTCTTTGATGTACTTGTTGGAATTAATCTTTTGCGAGAAGGATTAGACATTCCGGAAATTACGCTTGTTGCTATTTTAGATGCAGATAAAGAAGGATTTTTACGTTCGGAAACATCGTTGATTCAGACAATTGGGCGTGCGGCGCGTAATGCGGAAGGGCATGTTATTATGTATGCAGATAATATGACAGACTCTATGAAAATGGCAATAGATGAAACAGAGAGAAGACGTAAAGTGCAGATGGCATACAATGAAGAACATGGAATTACACCGCAGACAATTAAGAAGTCGGTGCGCGATTTGATCTCCATTTCTAAGAAAGTGGCGGCAGAGGAACTTCGCATGGAGAAAGATCCAGAGTCTATGAGTGCACAGGAATTGGAAAAACTGATTAAGGATGTGACAAAGCAGATGAAAAAAGCGGCAGCAGAATTGAATTTTGAGGCGGCAGCCGAATTGCGGGATAAACTTTTGGAATTGAAAAAACAGATTCAGGATATGGAAGTATAATTGTTGAGTAATAGGTAGACAAATAATCACTTAGAAACAAAAATCAGGAGTAAAACATGGCAAAGAAAAAAGATAATAGACAATACATTAAAATCAGAGGTGCAAATGAGCATAATCTGAAAAATATAGATGTGGATATTCCAAGAAATGAACTTGTTGTTCTTACAGGGCTTTCGGGGTCTGGAAAATCGTCCCTTGCATTCGATACGATTTATGCGGAAGGGCAAAGGAGATATATGGAATCCCTCTCTTCTTATGCGAGACAGTTTTTGGGGCAGATGGAAAAGCCGAATGTAGAAAGTATTGAAGGCCTTTCTCCGGCCATTTCCATTGACCAGAAATCCACAAACCGGAATCCGCGTTCTACCGTGGGAACTGTGACAGAAATTTATGACTATTTTCGTCTTTTATATGCGAGAATCGGGATCCCGCATTGCCCGAAATGTGGGAAGGAGATTAAGAAACAGACGGTAGATCAAATGGTGGATCAGATCATGGGACTTTCGGAAGGTACGAAGATTCAGATTCTTGCCCCGGTGGTGCGTGGAAGAAAAGGAAGACACGAGAAACTTTTTGAACGGGCAAAGAAGAGTGGATATGTTCGCGTCCGCGTGGATGGGAATATGTATGAACTTTCAGAAGAAATTTCCTTAGATAAGAATATCAAACATAATATTGAAATTATTGTGGACAGGCTTGTTGTAAAATCGGGAATAGAGAAACGCCTTACGGATTCGGTGGAGAATGCGCTGAATCTTGCAGAAGGTCTTCTTACTGTAGATGTAATAGGCGGAGAAGAAATTCATTTTAGTCAGAGCTTTTCTTGTCCGGATTGCGGCATCAGTATTGAAGAGATTGAGCCGAGAAGTTTTTCGTTTAATAATCCGTTTGGGGCATGCCCGGAATGTTATGGACTAGGTTATAAGATGGAATTTGATATTGATTTGATGATCCCGGATCAGACTTTGAGCATTAATGAGGGTGCTATTACAGTCATGGGGTGGCAGTCCTGCACAGACAAGGGAAGCTTTACAAGAGCTATTTTGGATGCGCTAAGTAAGGAATTTGATTTTTCTTTGGATACTCCGTTTGGAGAATATTCCCAGGAAGTAAAGGATATCCTGATTCATGGAACGAATGGAAAAGAAGTGAAAGTTCATTATGTGGGACAAAGAGGGGAAGGATTTTATGATGTTGCATTTGAAGGATTGATCAAAAACGTAGAACGGCGTTATAGAGAAACTTCCTCAGAAACGATGAAAGCAGAATACGAAACATTTATGCGGATCACTCCTTGTCATGCATGTGGAGGGCAAAGACTGAAAAAAAGTGCGCTTGCAGTGACGGTAGGAGAAAAAAATATTGCGGAAGTGACTTCGCTTTCTATAGAAAAGCTACAAGAATTTCTTAAAGGGCTGGAACTTACTGAAACACAGGAAATGATTGGCGGACAGATTTTGAAAGAAATTAGGGCGAGAATCAGTTTCCTGATGGATGTGGGGCTTGATTATCTGACGCTCTCAAGAGCGACTGGTACTTTATCCGGTGGAGAAGCGCAGAGAATACGTCTTGCCACACAGATCGGATCCGGGCTTGTGGGCGTTGCCTATATTTTGGATGAGCCAAGTATCGGACTGCATCAGCGGGATAATGACAAGCTATTGAAGACGTTGAAACATTTACGAGATCTGGGAAATACTCTCATTGTGGTAGAACATGATGAGGATACAATGCGTGAGGCGGATTATATTGTGGACATCGGACCGAAAGCAGGCGAACATGGTGGAGAAGTGGTGGCTGTAGGAACAGCCGAAGAGATCATGAAAAATAAAAAATCCATTACAGGAGCCTATTTAAGCGGAAGAATTCAGATTCCGGTTCCGGAAGTACGAAAGACTCCGACAGGCTGGCTCAAGGTGATTGGGGCTGCGGAAAACAATCTGAAAAATATCAATGTAGAGATTCCGCTTGGAGTGATGACTTGCGTTACGGGAGTATCTGGTTCTGGTAAAAGTTCATTGATCAATGAAATTCTGTATAAGAGATTGGCACGAGATCTGAATCATGCGAGAACAATCCCGGGAAAACATCGGAAGATTGAGGGAATAGAACAACTTGATAAAGTAATTGATATCGATCAGTCACCGATTGGAAGAACGCCTCGCTCTAATCCGGCAACTTATACAGGAGTATTTGACCTGATCCGTGATCTTTTTGCGGCAACACCGGATGCAAAAGCAAGAGGCTATAAAAAAGGAAGATTTAGTTTTAATGTGAAAGGCGGACGTTGTGAAGCATGTAGTGGTGACGGTATTTTAAAAATTGAGATGCATTTTCTTCCGGATGTGTACGTGCCTTGTGAAGTGTGTGAAGGAAAGCGTTATAACAGGGAAACTCTGGAAGTGAAATATAAAGGGAAAAGCATTTACGATGTATTGAATATGACAGTGGAAGAAGCAATGCATTTCTTTGAAAATGTGCCATCCATCCGAAGAAAAATGGAAACTCTCTATGATGTGGGGCTGTCTTATATCCGTTTGGGTCAGCCGTCAACAACCTTGTCCGGTGGAGAAGCGCAGCGCATAAAACTGGCTACGGAGCTGAGCAAGAGAAGTACAGGGAAAACAGTATATATACTGGATGAACCAACAACAGGGCTTCATTTTGCAGATGTGCATAAGTTGACAGAGATTTTACAGAGACTTGCATCGGATGGGAATACGGTCATTGTCATTGAACACAATCTGGATGTAATTAAAACGGCGGATTATATTATTGATATCGGACCGGAAGGTGGCGATAAGGGCGGAACTGTCGTGGCACATGGAACTCCCGAGGAAATTGCGGCGAATCCGAAGTCATACACGGGTAAATATATCGACACAATGCTTAAGAAAATTTAAAATAATTTAATATAAAAACACTTTCTATTTATCTGAAAGTTTATTATAATAAAAACTGCACGTTGGGGAGAAAAAGCAGGGAGTACGAATGATTACAGATAGATAATATTGGAAAGGGGTATATTTATAAATGGCAGTAGATATCGGGATAGACTTAGGAACAGCCAGTGTTCTTGTTTATGTAAAAGGCAAGGGCGTTATTTTGAAGGAACCATCCGTTGTGGCTTTTGACCGTGATACAAATGCAATTAAGGCGATTGGAGAGGAAGCAAGATTAATGCTTGGAAGAACTCCGGGGAATATTGTGGCGGTCAGACCTTTAAGACAAGGGGTGATTTCTGATTACACTGTAACGGAAAAAATGATCAAATATTTTGTGCAGAAAGCAATGGGGAAACGTATGTTTAAGAAACCGCGAATCAGTATCTGCGTACCAAGTGGTGTAACGGAAGTAGAGAGAAAAGCGGTGGAGGAAGCTACTTATGCGGCTGGTGCCAGAGAGGTACACTTGATTGAAGAACCGGTGGCAGCGGCAATCGGCGCAGGAATTGATATTGCAAAACCTTGTGGAAACATGATTGTTGATGTGGGAGGAGGAACTTCTGATATTGCGGTGATTTCCCTTGGTGGAACAGTAGTGAATACATCTATAAAAATTGCAGGAGATGACTTCGACGAAGCAATTGTGCGTTACATGCGTAAGAAACATAATCTTCTGATTGGGGAGCGTACTGCGGAAGATATTAAGATTCGGATTGGGACAACTTATCCACTTGTGGAAGAAGAGACGATGGAAGTAAGAGGGCGCAACCTTGTTACGGGGCTGCCGAAGACCGTCACTGTTACAGCTTCAGAGACAGAAGAAGCGCTTCGGGAGACGACGAGTCAGATCGTAGAGGCAGTAATCGCTGTTCTTGAACGGACACCACCGGAACTGTCGGCAGATATTCTGGATCGAGGAATCGTTTTGACAGGAGGCGGGGCAATGCTTCGTGGCTTGGAAGAACTGATTGAAGAGAGAACCGGAATTAATACAATGACGGCGGAAGACCCGATGAAAGTTGTGGCAATTGGGACAGGACAGTTTGTAGAGTTCATGAGTGGAAGAAGAGACGGATAGGAGAAAGGTGTAAAGGCGGGGGAGAGATTCCCTGCCTATTTTAATTCCATAGGCAATCTCTTTGGGCTTCTATGGAACTTGAAACACGCTTGATATGGGAAAGCCTATGAAATATGGAGGAAAGAGAATGGAAACAGTAACAGGTTATGTAGAACATATTGTTTTTCGAAATGAAGACAATGGTTACACCGTATTTCATCTGAATAATGAAGATGGGGAAGTGACCTGTGTAGGGAATTTCAATTATATTGCAGAAGGGGAATGTCTGGAATTACAGGGAGAATATGTAATGCATAGTTCGTACGGGCTTCAACTGTCAGTATCCTCATGTAAGGTGAAGGAACCGGAAGATCTGATGTCTATTGAGAAATATTTGGGATCCGGTGCCATCAAAGGACTTGGGGCGGCTCTTGCAGGTCGGATTGTGCGAAGGTTTAAAGAAGATACCTTTCGTATTATAGAAGAAGAACCGGAGAGACTTGTAGAGATCAAAGGAATCAGTGAGAGAAAAGCAAGGGAAATTGCGGAGCAGGTTGAGACGAAGAAGGACATGCGAAAGGCAATGATCTACTTACAAAAATATGGCATATCTACTACGTTGGCAGCGAAGATATTCAAACAATATGGACAGAAAATCTATCATGTATTAGAAGAAAATCCGTATCAGCTTGCGGATGATGTGCAGGGAGTCGGATTCAAGACTGCAGATGAGATTGCCATGCGAATAGGAATTCATACCGATTCGGACTATCGGATACGTAGTGGGATCTTTTATGCACTGCTTCAGGCGGTGGCAGAAGGCCATATTTACTTGCCGGAAGAAGTTCTCTTGCGTCGCACAGGAGCGCTTTTGGAGGTGGATATTCAGGATATTCAGAAATATCTGATGGACTTGTCGATAGAGAAGAAAATTATATTGAAACAGGAAGAAGAGGGAATCAGAGTTTATCCGTCCAATTATTATTACATGGAACTGAATACGGCAAAGATGTTACATGATCTGAACGTACATGCAGACATGGATGAAGAATTTGTAAGTAAACGAATTCGGTTAATCGAAGAAGATGCAGAACTGGCATTGGATGAAATGCAAAGACAGGCAGTAGTCGAAGCGGTTCGGCATGGAATTCTTGTCCTGACAGGAGGACCGGGAACAGGAAAGACAACAACGATCAACGCTATGATCCAATACTTTGGAAGCCAGGGGCTGGATATTTTTCTGGCAGCTCCCACAGGCCGTGCCGCAAAACGTATGACAGAAGCGACAGGTTACGAAGCTCAAACAATTCACAGGCTACTGGAAGTAAACGGAAATCCGGAAGAAAATGATGGACGAAGCGGATTTGCAAGAGATGAAGAAAATCCGCTGGAAGCAGATATTATTATTATTGATGAAGTGTCTATGGTGGATCTTCCGTTGATGCACGCACTTTTGCGTGCAATTGTACCTGGGACGAGAGTGATCCTTGTGGGAGATGGAAATCAGCTTCCGTCAGTGGGACCGGGAAGTGTATTGAAAGATATTCTGGAATCGGAAAGATTTCCTACTGTGCGTTTGACAAAGATTTTCAGGCAGGCAACAGAAAGTGACATTGTTATGAATGCACATAAGATCAACCGTGGAGAACCTGTGATCCTGGATAATAAGAGCAGAGATTTTTTCTTTCTAAAGAGGCAGGATGCCAATGCAATTATTAGCGTTGTCATTGCTCTGATTAAGAAAAAACTTCCAAAGTATGTGGAAGCGGATATTTATGATATTCAGGTGCTTACTCCTATGAGGAAGGGGCTTTTGGGTGTGGAACGTTTGAATAGAATTCTTCAAGAGTATCTCAATCCTCCGGATAAGAAAAAAGTAGAGAAGGAATATGGGGATAAGTTGTTCCGCGAAGGGGATAAAGTAATGCAGATTCGGAATAACTATCAGCTAGAGTGGGAAATTGCAACAAAATTCGGTCTTGTTGTGGATAAAGGCGTAGGGATATTCAATGGTGATATGGGGATTATTACAAATATCAATTCATATAACGAGACGTTGGAAGTAGAATATGATGAAAAGAGAAGAGTAACTTACCCTTTTCAGTTATTAGACGAGTTGGAACTGGCATACGCTATAACGATTCATAAAGCACAAGGAAGTGAATATCCGGCGGTTGTGATTCCGCTTCTTCCGGGACCAAGACAGCTTTATCATAGAAATCTTCTTTACACTGCAGTTACCCGGGCAAAAAAATGTGTCACACTGGTGGGAAGTGACGCGACATTTTATGAGATGATACAAAATGCAAACGAACAGAACCGCTATACAAGTCTTGGAGAACGAATTCGGGAATTTGTATAGTGAAGTGTCAAAAGAAGCAGAGTCATAATATGTGATAAATATAGTAAAAAAGATTATAAAACTCTTATATCCGTCTACCTGTATTTTCTGTGGAAAGCTATGTGAAGAGGGGATTTGTGATACTTGCAGGAGAAAGGTCGTGTATATCAAAGAACCGCGATGCAAGAGATGTGGAAAACCAATTCATTCCAAAGAGGAAGAATTCTGTTATGATTGTAGAAAGGGAGAATTTCACTATGAGCAGGGGAGGAGTTTATGGCTGCATAAGCCTCCTGTAAGCGGCTCGATTTATGCTTTTAAGTATAAGAATCGAAGAGTATACGGAGAAGTATATGGAAAAGAGATGGCAAAACACTTCGAAAAATGGATTCGCATGTGGGAGATTGATTTAATCGTACCGGTGCCTCTTTACAAGAAGAAACAAAGAAAACGCGGGTTTAATCAGGCTGCAATTGTGGCGGAAGAACTGGGCAAAAGATTGGGGATACCGGTGGACTCTTCCTTGGTTATAAGGGAAAAAGAGACGACACCGCAGAAAGAACTTGGACAGCGAAGCAGAAGAAAGAACTTAAAGAAAGCTTTTCGGGTTGTGAAACAAGAAGAAAAGAATCGAAAAGTGCTGATAATTGATGATATTTATACAACTGGAAGTACCATAGATTCCATTGCGGAAATACTTGAGAAGGCAGGATATGAAAAAATATATTTCCTCACTATAAGTATTGGACAAGGATTCTGATTGATGTTATACTAAAACATGATGTCAAAGAAGGGAAACAAGTATCGAGGTGAAGATATGCTAAATGAAAAAAGAGTGAAACTTATGACCCGTATGGCAATTTACGAGAATGGACAAGGAAAAGAAGATTTTAAGATCAGTGAATATTATCAGAAAGACTATACAAGCCTGAATACATGGATATCCATTATCTGGGTGACGCTCGGGTATGGGATTATAGTGGGAGCAGTTATGCTTGTTTTTCTTGACCAGATTTTTAGTGTTGCAAGTCTGTCCGGACTTCTTGTGATTGCTGGTGAAGTAGTGATCGGGTATCTTGTTTTGGCTGTGGTTACAGGGATTATTGCGCATAATTTCTATAAGAAAAAACACATAGAAGCCAGAAAAAGGGTTAAACGATTTAACAATAACCTGACCCGCTTGGGTAAGATGTATGAAAAGGAGAAAAGATAAATGAGCAGTTTACTTGAATGGAAAAAGAGGTTGCAGACGATTTATGCGGAGTATTCCATGTATATTGAAAAAGCAATTCATTTTGTGTTGGCTCTTACCACATTTTTATTGATTACGGCACGTATCGGCTTTATGGAGAAACTTGCGAATCCGGTTATTGCGGTAGGGTTTGCGGCTGTATGTACATTCCTTCCGTTGAATATTACTGTAATCTGTGCGGTTGTATTGATGCTGGTACATATGCTTTCGTTGTCTCCGGTTATTGCGGGAATTGCGGCGGCGCTGATGCTTCTTATGTTTATTTTCTATTTTAGATTTACACCAAAGAAAGCAGTGATTTTACTTTTGACTCCAATTGCGTTTGCTCTGAAAGTACCGGTTTTGATCCCGGTTGCGTTTGGATTGATCGGAACTCCGGTTTATGCGATTCCGGTGGCTTTTGGGACGATCGGATATTATCTTGTGAAGTTTACCAAAGAGTACGCAGGTGCTATGGGCAATGCAGGAAAAGATTCTATGCTGAATGTGGTAGTTGGATTTGCCAAACAGCTTATGACAAGTAAGGAAATGTGGACGGCAGTGGCAGCGGTTGTTGTGTGTCTGCTTGTTGTGTATTTGGTACGTAGACTTTCTGTGGATTATGCATGGGCAGTAGGAGCGGTTTCCGGAGCGGTTGCATATATTGCGGTTTCTGTTATAGCAAATGTCGTATTTGATGCAGGGGTGAATTACCTCACGCTTGTAGTGGGATCCGTTTTGGCAACGGCAATTGGCCTTGGATTGGAGCTATTTGTATTTTCTGTAGACTATTCCAGAACAGAGAGCCTGCAGTTTGAAGATGATGAATACTATTATTATGTGAAGGCGGTTCCAAAGCTTTCTGTTCCGGCAAAGGAAAAACAGATAAAGAGAATTAACAAACGTGAAGAGACAGAAGAACTTGATGCCGTGCAAGGGAAACGGGAAGTAAAAAAGGAACCACCATCGTCAACTATGCAGCTTACGGGCGATATAGATATTGACAAGTTAATTGAAGAAGAATTGATGAAATGATAGACAGAATGACAAAAGAACTATAAGGAGGTGACGGAATGAAAGAGTGGGCAATGTCGATGATCAATCAATATTTTGCAAGTGTGCCGGATGTGAAAGCAACGGATATTATTGAAATTATTATTATCGCAGCAATTATGTATGAAATTGCGCTTTGGATCAAGAATACAAAGGCGTGGATGCTGCTTCGTGGAATCATCGTATTGGCTGTGTTCATTTCCGTTGCGGCCATATTCCGAATGAATACGATTCTCTGGCTTGTGAAAAACTCGATCAGCGTACTTGCGATAGCTGCAATAGTTGTATTTCAGCCGGAACTTCGCAGAGCACTGGAGAAGCTAGGGGAGAAGGATTATTTGAAATCGGTCGTTGGTTTTGATAAATCCAAAGAGAGGGAACGGTTCAGCCGTGAAACTATTGACGGAATTGTTACGGCAGCATTTGAGATGGCGAAGGTGAAAACCGGAGCGCTTATTGTTGTAGAGGATGTCATTCAGCTTACGGAATATGAAAGAACAGGAATTCGATTGGATAGCCTTGTTTCAAGTCAGCTTCTCATTAATATCTTTGAACACAATACACCACTTCATGATGGAGCTATTATTGTAAGAGGCGATAGAATCGTAGCTGCGACTTGCTATCTGCCTTTGTCAGATAACAGAGAACTGAGCAAAGATCTTGGAACGCGCCACCGTGCGGCAGTGGGAATGAGCGAGGTAAGCGATGCTTTGATTATTGTAGTTTCGGAGGAAACAGGAGCTGTGTCTTATGCAAGGGGAGGAAGAATTGTAAGACACTTGAATGAGAGACAGTTAACAGAGAAACTGGAAGAACTTCGAAAGAAAGATATGGAGCCGAAAGTCAGTCGTCTGAAGAGGCTGTGGAAAGGAAGGGCGAAAGATGAAAGACAGATTAACAAATAACATCGGTCTGAAAGTAATGTCACTTCTTTTTGCAATCATACTCTGGATGTTGGTAGTCAACGTAGATGATCCGGTGGATGAGGAAACGTTTCGGAATGTTCCGGTTCAGGTGCTTCATGAAGAGATATTTACGACAAAAGCCAGTACGTATAGTATTTTGGATGGTAATGAGACGGTATCCGTAACGGTCCGAGCTAGAAGAAAAGTGCTTTCAGATGTTCGCTCCAGTGATATTACAGTCACGGCAGATATCAGAAACCGTGTCAGCAATTCGCTGAGCGATGCAACGCTTCCAACGGATGTGGAAATTAAAGGGTTTGAAGGAGATTATGTCGAGGCATATACAAATCCAAGAAATATACAGATTGAGATTGAACCGAGTGCGCAGAAGGACTTTACGATCAGTGTGAAAACAAACGGAACGCCAAGAGATGGGAATACGCTTGGAAAACTGGTTGCGGATCCGAAGATGATACGATTGGGAGGAGCAGAGTCCCAGATTAACCGTGTGAAGAAGGTAGTCGCGGAAGCACAGGTATCGGGATTGTCGAAGAGTCAGTCTGTTGTGGCAGAATTGAAGCTTCTTGATGCGGATGATGAAGAAATTGATCCGGCTCTTTTTGAAAATAATCTTGGATCGGAAGGGCTTAAGGTAGATGTGGAAATTCTGAAAACGAAGGATATACCGATTAAGGTAGAGGATGATGATATCAATCCGGCTTCGGGTTATTCTATCGGAAAAGTGACATGTGTTCCACAACTTGTTAAGGTGGCAGGAGAAGAAGATAAGATCAAGGAATTGGAAGAAATTGTAATTCCGGCGGAAGCGTTGAAACTGGAAGATATTTCTTCTACTCAGGAAGTGAGCGTGGATTTGACCAAATATCTTCCGGATGGAATTGTGTTAGAGGATACTACAGCAGATACCGTTATTGTAACTGTTCCGGTAGAAAAATATGGAACGAAAGTATTTACAATACCAAGCAATAACATTGTTCTCGAAAAAGTGGCGGGTGGATTGAAGCCGACTGTTGCTGCACTGGAAAATATTGAGATTCACGTAATGGGTTCTGATGAAGCATTGGAGAAAATGACAGAGGCACCATCTGTATATGTGAATATGGAGCCGTATACAACGCCGGGAACCTATACAGTTCCGATAGAAGCCGAGCTTCCGGAAGGATGCAGCCTTGTAGGTAGTCCGAAAGTGCAGATTTCATTAGAACAACAGTAAATAGGAGGAATCTATGATAAGTAAAAAAGTAAAAATTAAGAATCCGACAGGGCTTCATTTGAGACCGGCGGGCATGTTTTGCAAGCGTGCTGCGGAATTTGAAGAGTGCAGTATCCGATTTCAGGTAGGTCATACAACCGGAAATGCGAAAAGCGTATTAAGTGTATTAGCGGCCTGCATTAAGCAAGGCGATGAACTTGTGATTACATGTGAAGGTGAGAGCGAAGAGCGTGCAATAGAAGCTATGGTTCATTTGGTGGAAGAAGAGTTAGAAGAATAGATGCATAAGAAATAGAAGGAGAAGCTATTTATGGCTTCTCCTTTTGAAATATTTGGTTATCCGATATCCAATTGTTGTTCCGATACTGCCGCCGATACTGTCGATAAGCACATCTTTTATAGAAGGTCCTCTTCCGGCGACGAAGGATTGATGAAATTCATCGCTTGCGGCAAAGCAGACACAGAAAACCAGAGTAAATAAGAGCAGATGTTTTCCACGTACGCCATATAGGTAAAGTGGGAATAGGATTGTAAGAGAAAAGACGCAGTATTCCGTCATATGAGCCAGTTTACGGACGGGGATTTCAATTCGGTCTGCGTAATGTTCAAGTTCACGATCAGATAGATCCTGATGGAAAACAGAATTTCCGATTTGGATGATCTGTAAACTGATGGAGTGGCTTAGACTTCCTGATTCTGTACCGTTTTGTGAGGAAAATGAAAAAATAAGGCACATGACCATAATAGCAGGAAGAAAAGAAAAAGGTTTTATGTAGGAAAGAAATTTTTTGTTCTGTATAAATGTCATAAACAGACTCCTTTCAAATCTAAAAATGAGTAGTTTTAGCACGTGGTGCGGGACCGGTGTACACATATGGGTGGCGGTTAGGAGTGAACAGTAACCTTACGGAAGATAGTTTAGCATAAAAAGCGGAAAAGGTATAGGAATTGCTGGAAAATCGTGTTAAACTATAATAAATATGTCTTAAATTAAAAAGGAGATAAAGTTCATGAAGAAAGCAACATTAGTTATTATGGCGGCAGGAATCGGGAGCCGGTTTGGCGGCGGAATCAAACAGTTGGAGCCGGTGGGGCCAAACGGTGAGATTATTATGGACTATTCCATTTACGATGCAAGAGAAGCCGGATTCAATAAAGTTGTATTTGTGATTCGTAAAGATCTGGAGAAAGATTTTAAAGAAGTGATCGGAAACCGTATCGAAAAAGAAATTGAAGTAGCTTATGCATACCAGGAAAAAGAAGATATTCCGGAAAGATTTCGTGATATGTATCAGGACAGAACAAAACCGTGGGGGACAGGACAGGCGATTCTTTGCTGTAAAGATGTGGTAAAAGAACCGTTTCTTGTGATTAATGCCGACGATTACTACGGGAAAGAAGCATATAGAGAAGCTTATGCATATTTGACAAGTGAACATACTGCATCAGAAAAAGTACAGGCTTGTATGGTAGGATTTGTTCTCGGAAATACGTTAAGCGAAAATGGAGGAGTTACAAGGGGACTCTGTAGTGTAGATGAAAAAGGGCATCTGTCAGATATCGTAGAAACATCCAATATTGAAAAAACAGCAGAAGGAGCTGCGGTAAGAATTGGCGATACACTACATGCTGTAGATGTAAATGTTCCTGTTTCTATGAATATGTGGGGATTATATCCGGATTTCTTTGAAATTTTGGAAAATGGATTCGAAGAATTCTTAGAGAAAGATGTGCCGAAAAATGCAAAAGCAGAATATCTGCTTCCAACTATTGTGGGAGGGCTTTTAAAAGAAGACCAGGTTGATCTGAAGGTATTACAATCTCATGATAAATGGTTCGGAGTAACTTATAAAGAAGATAAAGAAGCGGTTGTTGCATCGGTAAGGGAACTTGTGGAAAAAGGAGTATATCCAGAGAAATTGTTTGGATAAATAAGACAAAGGAAGAGCATAAGAAGGAATGAAAGGCAAAAGAAAAATACGTTTTGCTGCGTTTGTGTTGGCGCTCATCTTAAGCATGGAATCCGGGCAGGTATTGGCTGCGGTAGACATGCAGGACGGTATGGAGAGCACTCAGGATTCAGAAGGAACTAAGCCATCGGATGATATGCTTTTAGATGAAAATCAGATAGAAGATGAAGAACAGAATGAAAATGATACTTCTGATTTTGAAGAGAATATTGAGGATGATGATTTGACAGAAGATGGTACGACTGAGGTGATCCCTGATGGAGAGCAAGAAGAACAGGGAGAGACACAAAGTGATAATTTGGAAGAACCTATGCATGAGAGACAATTAAGACTAACTTACCGAGCTCACGTGCAGAATATCGGATGGCAAGATCCGGTAGAAGCAGGTCAAATGGCTGGAACATCTGGTAAATTTTATAGAATGGAAGCTGTCGAATTTTTTCTGGAAGATGCAAGTACAGGAGAGAACCTGAATCATCAAATAGAATATCGCGCACATGTGCAGGATATCGGATGGCAGAATTGGGTTTCAGGCGGAGAAATTGCGGGGACTACAGGGAAAAGAAAAAGAGTAGAGGCGATTCAAATCAGATTTAAAGGCGATTTGGAAGAAACTTACGATATTTATTATTGTACACATATATCAAATATAGGCAATTTAGCGTGGACATCGAATGGTGCAGAAAGTGGGAGTGAAGGACTGGCAGAGCATATAGAGGCGATTACGGTTCAAGTTTTCAAAAAAGGCGATACTGATGTACCATCAAAAAATGGGGCGCATTTTGTAAAAGATTATAATCGGAGTGACTTACAATATTCAGGACATGTGCAAAATGTCGGTGATACAAAACCTATAATAGAAGGAGAAACTTTAGGAACAATAGGCAAGAATCTTCGGATAGAAGGCCTTAATATTTCTTTGAACACGGAGTCAGAGAACGCACTGAAGGGTGGAATTGCATATAGATTGCATGTGCAGGATATCGGATGGCAGGATTGGAAATATGATGGAGAATATGCCGGAACAAAAGGAAAAAGATTAAAAGTAGAGGCTATACAGATTAAGCTGACAGGAGATGTTGCGAAATATTATAATGTATATTATAGAGCTCATGTACAGAATTTTGGATGGCTAGGCTGGACGCTAAATGGAAATCCGGCAGGAAGCCAGAATTTGTCATACAGAATGGAGGCCCTACAAATTCAATTAGTACCGAAGAGAAGAGCACAGATAAGCACTTCAAAAGCATTTTGGGACACATATGTATATCAGAATCCGTCTCAATATCTTCAGATAAAACATGTGCAAAAGACATTGAGTGGAGGAGGATACAATCTGTCCAGTGGGTATATGGGTGTAAAAGTAAAGTATGTACAGAAGAAACTGGGATTGGGCAGCAGACGAGCAATTATGGATGCTACTACAATGCTTTCGGTTAGAAAATTTCAGAAAGCAAAAGGATTGCCTGTGACAGGAGTTGTAAATCTTGCAACCTGGAAAGCTTTGGGATATACTGAAAATCAATGGTATACTCTTGGAACATATGTGGCGCCGCTAAAGACGAGTGCGGTAAGTAGCAGAAAAGATTGTATTGAGGCTATGATTAGTACAGCATACAAATATCTTGGTACAGAATATGTTATCGGAGCTGCGGGAGCGCCGGGAACAGGTGCGGATTGTAGTGGTTTGGTAATGCAGGCATTGTACTCGGCAGGAATCGATCCGGCACCGGTTAGTCCAATTCGGCATTCTCGTCCGGGATATGAATATGAATCGAGAAACCTGTGGAATTTACCAATGAAGAAAGTTCCGTATAGTCAGCGTCAAAGAGGAGATTTAATCTTCTATCAAAGTTCAAATGGAGTAATCATTCATGTAGCAATATACTTGGGGAACGACAAGGTGATTGAAGAGTGGCCAACGAAAGCTGTGGTATGGCCAATTAAGAATTCACACCGTTCCAATATAAAAGGCGTGATGCGTCCGTTTGTATAGGAAGAAGAATGCATATGAAAAGGGTAAAAATAGTTTTGGCATGCCTCTTAGCAACCGTTGTTTTGTCAGGATGCAAATCTACAGAAAAAAATCTTGAGGAAAAGAACCTACAGGATATCACAATTAATTCTGAGAAATCCGAAGAAAAGACAAAGGACACAGGGGGACTATCTAATGAATATATAACGATATCCGCCTATAAAGGAATAGAAGTGGAAGATTTGGCGGCTTCAGAAGTGACAGATGAAGATGTTGAACAGAAAATTACTTCTATATTAGAATCAAATAAAATTTTGCGTGAAATTCAGAATCGATCGGCACAGAAAGGCGATATAGCAACGATTGATTTTTCGGGCGAGAATAACCAATTTAAGTGGAAGGAAAAGAACTTGCAACTGCAAATTGGTTCCGGGGAATTTAGTGAAAGTATTGAAACAGGAATCATAGGGCATCAGATAGGAGATGAATTCTCAGTAAAAGGGGTTCTTCCAGAATACTATGAAGGATCAGAAGGAAAAGAAGTTTCCGTTCATATCAAACTGGAAAGGCTGCAAGAAGCAGAAACTCCGCAGTTGAATGATCAATTTGTGCAACGTATTTCCACAAAATCAAAAACAGTAGATGAGTATAAGGAAGAAGTCAGAAAGATTTTGGAAGAAGAGAATGGCGTTACTGTAAATTTGGAGGAACGTGCAAAAATTTGGAAACAAGTACTGGATCATACAAAAGTGAGAAAGTATCCGAAAGAACGATTAGAAGAAGAAAGAAAAATTTACCTTATGCAATCAGGAATGTCAGAAGATGACTTTTCGGCAGAAATTGATCTTGAAGAAATTTCGAAAGAAAAGGTGAAAGAGTATTTAACAGCAGAGCTAATTGCTGAAGCGGAAAATTTGTATCCATCTGATGAAAAAATGAAAGCATTAGAAAAAGAATATATTTCTGAATATGGATTTGAAACATTAGAGGAAATGGAAGAAATGATTGGAAAAGGAGAAGTTGATAAGCTTATTCTTTTAGAAATAGTACAGAACTGGGTTGTTGATCATTGTAAGATAACAAAATGATAAAATACAATAAGAGGAGGAAACGTATGAAAAAAAAGGGGTTAGCATTACTGTTGGCATGTAGCTTAATTTTCGGAAATGCAGCGAATGTGACAAGTTATGCAGCAGAAGTGCAAAAAGAAGACACAACGAACGAAGTGTCAGAAGAGGTAGTTCAGGATGAGATAAATCCAGAAGCAGCAACAGGAAACGAAGAAACTGCTGAGGAGTCTAAGAAGAACGAAGAACAAGACGCTATGGAGGCAGAAGAAAGTCAGGAGAGCACAGCAGGAGAACAGTTTGTCGATGAACATAATGTGAATGTTGTAGATAAAGACGGTAACGTAACCTTTGTAGATATGTCTGGAGATCATACAATCGTAGAAGAAGCTTTGCAAGCGAGAGCGGTGACGGAGCAGATTGTGAATTTTAGAAAGACATCCGGAGTAATTAATTATACGGAAGTAGGAACCGGAGCAGAAGGATATGTGGCAGGAACCTACGGAGCAGATGCTGCTTACCTGGGGACAAGTGGGGGAAAAGTCAAATTCATGCTTGGCGGAGTCATCGGTCAGGTAGACGAAAGTAAAGTTCAGGTGATTGCAAAATCCAGCGCAAAATCTGTCAGTCATTATGAGATTTCCGGTGGACGTCTGTACCATTATATTTCTACAAATGTCAATGTGACAAACTATGGAAGTACACTGGATAATGGACCGGCACCATCTTATCTAAAATCAGGAACAAAATATTATAGTTATGATGGGCACTATTTTTACACGGAAAGTGATTTCGGAGAGATGTTGGATGATTATACCAATAATACGAGGACACATGCAGTAAATGCAAACAATCCTTATTACGACTATTTCCAATATCTTCCATTGAGAAGTCAATCCAATTACAATAGCAGCACATTGAATACGATCATCAATAATAAAGTTGCTTCAAATTCTAAAATGAAAAATACAGGTTCGGAATTTGTGGAGAAGCAGAATACATATGGCGTGAATGCTTTGCTGATGGCCGGACTTGCGGCAAATGAAAGTGCATGGGGGTCAAGTAATATAGCACAGAGTAAAAACAATTTATTTGGTCTGAATGCAGTGGATTCTTCACCAGGACAAAGTGCAAATTATTTTGCAAGCGTAGAACAGTGTATCAAAGAATTTGCAGAAAAATGGATGTCGAAAGAGTATTTGAACCCAAAGAACTGGAAATATTTCGGAGGATTTCTTGGAAATAAGGCCAGTGGTATGAATGTGAAATATGCTTCGGATCCGTATTGGGGAGAAAAAGCAGCTTCAATGGCTTGGAATCTAGATAAAGCGAATGGAAATAAGGATGCAAATAAGTATACGATTGCAATCAAAGATACAATTGGTCCGAATAATACTGTAAATGTCAGAAAAGATAGCAATACATCTTCAACAGCATTATTTAAAACACCAAAACAGGCAAATTGCGCTTATATTGTATTAAATAAGACTCCGGTGAATAAATTTTATAAAATTCAAAGTGACGGAGTGTTAAATAGTGGAAGAACAGCAATCAATAGCAGCAGCGGAGTCTATGATTTTGCGAATATGTATGCATATATCAGTTCGGATTATGTAAAAATTGTAAACAATGGAAATGGCTCTCAGACAGATCCGGACGACGGAAACAAACCTAGTGATAAGGTGCCAAATCCGAAGGTTCCTGCTGTTTCAGTCCCGTCATCAGTAAAGAATGCAATTTCTTACAGTTCACATGTTGCGAACATTGGATGGGAGAGCGCAGTCAAGAACGGGGAGCAGAGTGGAACAACCGGAATAAATTATCCGATGGAAGGAATTAAAATTGAGATAAAAGGCATTAGTAATCTTGGAATCCGATATAGTGCGCATGTATCAGATATAGGATGGCAGTCATGGGTGAATGGAGGACAGTTGGCAGGAACAACAGGAAAGGCGAAATCCATGGAGGCCATTAAGATAGAACTAACTGGAAGTGCTGCCAGCAGTTATGATATACAATATCGTGTTCATGTACAAGGTACCGGATGGACAAAATACGTGTCTAATGGGGAAATTGGTGGAACAACCGGTAAAGGGAAACACATTGAAGCCATTCAGATTGTGCTTTTAAAGAAAGAAAAGGATGTATCTGTTTCTTCGTCAGTAGCGAATGCTATAGAATACAGTACGAATGTGGCCGCTCTTGGTTGGACAGGAACTAGTAAAAATGGAAAGCAAAGCGGTACGATTGGAATGAATTCTGCTCTTACAGGAATAAAAATTCAGACCAAAGGTATTAGCGGATTGGGTGTGAAATACAGTACGCATATTCCGAATGTAGGGTGGCAAGGATATGTAGCAGATGGAAAAGAGTCCAATGCCACATCAAGCCCAAAACGATTGGAAGCTATAAAAATAGAACTGACAGGTTCCAAGAGCTCAAAATATGATATTTATTACCGTGTGCATGCACAAGATTACGGATGGCTCGGATGGGCTAAAAATGGAGCAGCAGCAGGAACTCAAGGGTATGGAAAACACTTAGAAGCAATACAGATTGTATTAGTAACGAAGGGCAGCCCGGCACCGGGAACTGTAGGAAACGCATTTGTTGAGAAAACAACAAACATAAGCTATAGTAGTCATGTGAGAAATATCGGCTGGCAAAGTAGTGTGATGGATGGAGCAACCAGTGGTACAGTAGGAAAAGTACTGCCAATAGAAGGAATAAAAATATCCTTAAAGAATAAAGTGTATAGTGGTTCTATTCAATACAGTGCCCATGTGAGAAACATCGGTTGGCAAAACTGGGTCAATGAAGGTGCACTGGCGGGAACAACAGGAAAAGTGTTGAGCATAGAGGCGATGAAAATCAAATTAACAGGGAATTTGGCAAAGCACTATGATGTTACTTACCGAGTGCATGTGAAAGATCTTGGATGGCAAAAATGGGTGAAAAACGGAGCTGTTGCAGGAACGACTGGAAAAGCAAAACATATTGAGGCCATTGAAATCAAACTTGTGAAAAAATAAGTAGAATCAACGTTATAATTGGAGGATGTAGGATGAAAAAGGCAAAATGGTGGATACTTGCTTTGTGTATGATGGTTTTTGTATCTTCAGTGCCATTTGAAGCAGTCTATGCTTCAAGTAAAGTGGATGAAGGAATATTGTCGGAAGAGACAGAAAACGAAGGGAGTAACCAGGAGAATGATCTGAATGGAAACGGTGGAGAAAATTCAGATCAGAATATAGACAAGGAAGATGGCGGAACAAATGAAAAGCTGCCGGATTCCGACAATGGTGTTTCTGGGGAAGAGGAAGGAAACACAGAGAATGATACAATCGTTGATGACGGGGAAACTCCTGAAGAAAATGAAGAAGTAATCGAAGAAGAGAATAATCAGATCGTCCCTGAGGATGAACAAGGAACAAATGAAGAAACAAACGAAGAAACAGAAGAAAGTTTTCAGTTATCAAATCTCAAATGGCAGGTACATGTAAGAGATATCGGTTGGATGGATTGGGTTTCCTTGGGAGAAATGACTGGAACAACAGGGAAAGGTAAACCGATTGAAGCAATCACTATAAAATCAGATGACGATACAGTTGATGCAAATGACATTCAGTACCGAGTACATGTGCAGGACATCGGTTGGATGAACTGGGTTTCCCTAGGAGAAACTGCAGGAACTATGGGGAAAGCAAAACAGATTGAAGCGATAGAATTTCGATTAGCGGGTAAAGTGGCAGAACACTATAATCTCTATTATCAGACACATATTGCACAGTTTGGATGGCTTGGATGGGCTCAGTCAGGAGAGCTTGCAGGAAGTGAGGGGTTAGCAAAAGGAATTGAAAGTATAAAGATCAAACTCCTTGAAAAAGAGAATACTGCAGAGATTCCGGATACTAGTGGAGAAAGTTATATCAAAGCAAGCGGCGTGAATAGTTTGAGATATTCTGGACATGTGAGAAATATAGGAAATGTTGCAGAGCAGAAAAGTGGGGCAACATTAGGTACAGTAGGGAAAAAACTAGCGTTGGAAGCTGTAAAAATACGTCTTGCCATACCGGATGAAAGTTATGTGAATGGCGGAATACAGTATAGAACACATGTGACGAATATAGGATGGCAGGATTGGAAAAGCAATGGGCAGCTTGCCGGAACAACAGGAAAAGCATTAAGTATAGAGGCGATTGAAATCAAACTGAGTGGAGAGATAGCAAAATACTATGATGTTTATTATCGTGCACATGTGCAGAATTTAGGATGGCTTGGATGGGCAAAAAATGGGCAGACAGCCGGAACATCAAAAATGGCTTACAGAATGGAAGCTTTACAAGTGCGCTTAGTAGCAAAAGGAAATGCTGCACCGGGAAGTACTTCCGGTTATTATAAGGAAGGAAAAACGGGATGGTATTATGAAGGAGGATATAAGTTCTATTACAAAAACGGTGTAAAACAATTGGATTTGGATGGAATTTTGCCGAAACAATCCAGCTACTATATTAAAGTCAATCGAAAAACGTGTTCTGTAACAGTTTATGCGAAAGATGGAAAAAATGGATATATTATTCCTGTAAAACGATTTGCGTGTTCCGTTGGATTACCATCCACACCAACACCGACAGGTACATATTATACTCCGGCCAGATATAGGTGGCATACGTTGATGGGACCGTCTTACGGCCAGTATTGTACAAGAATTACAGGAAGTATATTGTTCCATTCTGTGGCGGGACGCAACATGACAAGTTATAATTTGAACGCGAAAGATTATAATAAACTGGGGCAGCCGGCATCTCATGGTTGTGTCCGGCTGAATGTCAGAGATGCAAAATGGATATATGATAATTGTCCGTTGAAGACAAAAGTTACAATTTATGACAGTTCAGATCCGGGACCATTAGGAAAACCGGCAACGATTAAAATTCCGGCAGGACAGACATGGGATCCGACTGATCCGAATGTAAGAAGATAATATTACAAAATGATTGGATAAAAGCAGGCTTTTGAAGCCTGCTTTTATTAGTTGAAAGCTAAGTGACTTGATGTTATAATGTCTATATTATGTAAGAAAAGTTTGGAGGATAAATATGAGAACTTATTTAGTAACAGGAGGAGCCGGCTTTATTGGTTCTAACTATATTCATTATATGTTTGAAAAGTACGATAACGAGATTTTTATTATCAATGTGGACAAACTTACTTATGCAGGCAATTTAGAGAACTTAAGAGATATCGAAAATAGAGAAAATTATAAATTTGTAAGAGCAGATATTTGTGATACAGAAGCAATCAATCAAATCTTTGCAGAACATGATATTGACAGAGTTGTACATTTTGCGGCAGAGAGCCATGTGGATAGAAGCATCAAAGATCCGGAAGTATTTGTGAAAACAAATGTATTAGGGACTTTAGTAATGCTGAATGCAGCAAAAGCAGCTTGGGAACTTCCGGACGGAACCTTTAAAAAAGATAAAAAATTTCTTCATGTATCAACAGATGAAGTGTATGGTTCTTTGGAAAATGAAGGTGAATATTTCTACGAGACAACTCCGTATGATCCGCATAGCCCATATTCTGCAAGCAAGGCATCATCTGATATGCTTGTAAAATCTTATATGGATACGTATAAGTTTCCTGCCAATATTACGAATTGCAGTAATAACTATGGACCATATCAGTTCCCTGAGAAGCTGATTCCATTGATTATCAACAATGCTCTTCATGGCAAGAAACTTCCGGTATACGGAGATGGAAAGAATGTACGCGACTGGCTTTATGTAGCAGATCATGCAAAAGGTATTGATATGGTACAGGAGAAAGGAAGACTTTTTGAGACGTATAATATCGGCGGCCATAACGAGAAACAGAATATCGAGATTATCCGTATTATTCTGGATACGCTTCAGGAGATGCTCCCGGAAGGAGATCCGAGAAAAGAACTTGTCAGCGAAGATTTAATCACATATGTGGAAGATAGAAAAGGACATGACAGACGTTATGCGATTGCTCCGGATAAGATCAAAGAAGAAATCGGATGGGTACCGGACACGATGTTTGCGGAAGGAATCAGACTTACAATTAAATGGTTCTTTGAAAATGAGGAATGGATGAAAAACGTAACAAGCGGTGATTACCAGAAATACTATGAGGAAATGTATAAATAGATATGAACAGCAGTATCCGAGGATACTGCTAGTTTGCGTTATGATATAAGGAGGACGGAAGTGATGAAAGGTATTATTTTAGCAGGTGGTTCGGGAACAAGATTATATCCGCTGACAAAAGCAGTTTCGAAGCAGATTATGCCGGTGTACGATAAACCTATGATATATTATCCCTTGTCAACTTTAATGCTGGCAGGGATTCGGGAAGTTTTGATTATTTCTACACCAAGAGATTTGCCGGTATTTGAAGAATTGTTTGGGACGGGCGAAGAATTGGGATTGAAAATGTCATATGCTGTTCAGGAAAGTCCAAGAGGACTTGCAGACGCATTTATCATAGGAGAAGAATTTATTGGAGATGATAATGTGGCGTTGGTACTTGGAGATAATATTTTCTATGGACAAAGCTTCTCCAAGCTGCTTCAGGAAGTGGCTTCAAGAGAACATGGGGCAACTATTTTTGGATATTATGTAAGGGATCCGAGAGAATATGGAGTTGTAGAATTTGATGAGAATGGAAAGGCTATTTCTATTGAAGAAAAGCCGGAGAAACCGAAGTCGAATTATGCTGTGCCAGGATTGTATTTCTATGATAATGATGTGGTAGAGATTGCCAAAAACGTGAAACCTTCTGCAAGAGGGGAAATCGAGATTACAAGTGTCAATGAAGAGTATTTAAGAAGGGGAACGTTGAGAGTTGAGACAATGGGACGAGGATTTGCCTGGTTAGATACGGGGAATCATGATGCGCTTCTTGATGCGGCAGATTTTGTTGCGGCATTTCAGAAAAGACAGGGATTATATATTTCCTGCATTGAAGAAATTGCTTATAAGAGAGGATTTATTGATAAAGAACAATTGATCAAACTTGCACAACCGCTCTTAAAAACTGCATATGGAAAATATTTGATGGAAGTAGCGGAAGGATTGTAAGACAGAAAGGGAGTTTGTACACGATGGGTAAAATAACAGTAGAAACATGTGAAATAGAAGGGCTGAAAGTAATTACGCCAACTGTATTCGGTGATGAGCGCGGATATTTTATGGAGACATATAATTACAATGATTATAAAGAAGCTGGAATTGATATGGAGTTTGTGCAGGATAACCAATCAAGTTCTAAGAAAGGTGTATTGCGAGGACTTCATTTTCAGATTAACTATCCACAGGACAAGCTGGTACGTGTTGTAAGTGGAGAAGTATTTGATGTTGCGGTTGATTTGAGAAAAGATTCCAAAACTTATGGAAAATGGTACGGGGTAATATTATCTGCCGAGAATAAGAAACAATTTTTTATTCCGAAAAATTTTGCGCATGGGTTTGTAGTTCTATCTGATTCGGCAGAGTTTGCATACAAATGCACAGACTTCTATCATCCGAATGATGAAGGCGGTCTGATCTGGAATGATCCGGATATTGGGATTGAATGGCCGATTCCGGAAGGAATGGAACTGACAATATCCGAGAAAGATACAAAATGGGGCCAGATTAAATCATTAGAAAGATAGGAGATACACATGAAAGTATTAGTGACAGGTGTAAAAGGACAGCTTGGATATGACGTTGTCAATGAACTGGAATCAAGAGGATACACCGCTGTTGGTGTAGATGTGGCTGAAATGGACATTACAGATTCGGTGAAAGTACGTGAAGTACTGACTGAGGAAATGCCGGATGCGGTAATTCATTGTGCGGCATATACTGCGGTAGATGCTGCGGAGGATCAGGTAGAAATCTGTAGAAAAGTAAATGCGGATGGTACGGAGAATATTGCAAAGGTTTGTGGAGAGATAGGTTCAAAATTGGTATATATCAGTACGGATTACGTATTTGATGGAGAAGGGACACAGTTATGGCAGCCGGATGATGAAAGACATCCGCTGAATGTGTACGGCCAGACAAAATATGAAGGTGAACTTGCAGTAGAAAAATATACAGATAAATATTTTATTGTAAGAATTGCCTGGGTATTCGGTGTGAATGGAAAGAATTTTATTAAAACAATGCTGAATCTGGGCAAAACAAGAGATGAGTTAAATGTAGTAAATGACCAGACGGGTTCACCGACATATACTTATGATCTTGCAAGACTTTTGGTAGATATGGTGGAAACGGAGAAATATGGAAGATACCATGCGACAAATGAAGGGTTATGTACATGGTATGAATTTGCAAAAGAAATTTTTAGACAGGCAGGATTGAATGTGAAAGTGAATCCTGTATCGAGCGATGAATTCCCGTCTAAGGCAAAAAGACCGCATAACAGCAGAATGTCTAAAGACAAACTTGAAGAAAATGGCTTTCAAAGACTGCCTTCTTGGGAAGATGCGTTGGCAAGATATTTGAAGGAAATAAACGAAAAATAAGTAAGAAATATGGAGAGGGGTATTACCCCTCTCGTTTAATTATTACATAATTATTACAAAATTAAGAAAGAATTAAGGGAGAAAACTTGCGCAATATATAACAATCGTATATAATGAGGGGTGATATTACGATAAGATGGGGTAGTTATGATGCATTGGATTAAAAAATTTGAGGCCACAATGTGGCTGATTACAAAGTTTGGATTGTACTTGTTGATTATGGCGACTTTTATGATTGTACTTTCAGAGGAGAATCCGCCGTTGGCAAGATTATCAAGAACCATGGGAATTACACTGACAACGTTTGTGATCGTGGGACTTTTATTTTTGCGTGTGTATGGAGCGTATGATGTCGGCCGGAGAAAAAGTAAACCGATCATATATTCCATTGCTCTTGCAACACTTTTTACAGATATTGTTACGTATCTGCAGTTGATGATCATGAATACGATTACACCGACGGTATATGCATTCAGGCTCAGCAGTATAGGAGCCCTGATTTTGGCTTATATTCTTCAGGTCATTTTGATTATTATATTTGCCTATGCAGGGAATGCGCTGTTTTTCAAAATACACGAACCGGAAAGTTGTTGTATTATTACTTCTTCACAAGACAGCCTGGATTGCATTGTAAGAGCGATTTTACGTTTTAAGAAACAATATCGTATTGATTATATCAAGGATTACAAAGATAAAGACTTGTTTGACACAATGAAGAAGACGGACACAGTATTCATTCAAGATGTTCCGGTAGTGGAAAGAAGTGAAATCGTACGTTACTGTTACAAAAATAAGATCAATATCTACTTTAATCCGGAAGTTGAAGATATTGTGGAGATGAATGCCAAATACTATCTGTTGGATGATGTGTCAGTTCTAAATGCAAATGTAAAAGCATGGACAATGGAACAGAGGATTGCAAAGAAGCTATTGGATATGGGATTGGCGGTTGTGATTGGTATTTTGACATCACCAATCTGGATTGTGAGTGCTATTGCAATCAAAGTATATGATGGCGGGCATATTTTCTTCAAACAAAAGAGAGCTACGATCAATGGACGTGTATTTGAAGTGTATAAGTTCCGTACTATGAAAGAAAATGTGGAAAACCGTTCCGTTACAGATGATGATGACCGTATTACAAAACCGGGCAAGATTCTGCGGAAAATACGTATGGACGAGCTGCCGCAATTGATTAACATTTTGAAGGGCGATATGAGTTTCGTAGGACCGAGACCGGAAATGCTTGAGAACGTGAATGCATATGAGGCAGAGCTTCCGGAGTTCCGTTACAGACTCCGCGTAAAAGCAGGTCTGACCGGTTATGCACAGATTGCAGGGAAGTATAATACAACGCCAAAGGACAAACTTATTATGGATATGATGTATATTGAACAGTTCAATATCATGAAAGATATCCAGTTGATATTCCAAACCTTTATTGTATTGTTGAAATCAGACAGTACGGAAGCTTTTAAAACAGGTGACGGGGAGAAAAAATATATTTTCCATCCGGCCGTAAATGAAGAGGAGAATAAGTAATGAAAAAGTATGATTATGTGTTAGTAGGCGGAGGACTTTTTGCCGGAACATTTGCTTACCATGCGTTAAAACAGGGAAAGAAATGTCTTGTGGTTGAAAAGAGAGAAAATTTAGGAGGAAACCTTTATTGCGAAGACGTGGAAGGAATTCATGTGCACAAATATGGCGCGCATATTTTCCATACAAGTAACAGAAGAGTATGGAACTTTGTGAACTCGCTTGTGGAATTCAATCGTTACACGAATTCACCAATTGCAAATTATAAGGGTGAAATCTATAATATGCCGTTTAACATGAATACATTCAGCAGAATGTGGGGAGTAGCCACACCGGAAGAAGCGAAGAAAATCATCGATGAGCAGCGGGCGGTAATTCAGGGGGAACCGCGAAATCTGGAAGAGCAGGCAATTAGTCTGGTTGGTGAAGACATTTATAAAAAGCTGATCAAAGGGTATACAGAGAAGCAGTGGGGAAGAGACTGTAAGGATTTACCATCCTTTATTATAAAGAGACTTCCGGTAAGATACACATATGATAACAATTACTTTAATGATTTATATCAAGGGATCCCGATCGGCGGATACAATGTGCTGATCAATGCGTTGTTTGAAGGGTGCGATGTGGAGCTTGGTGTAGATTATAATGCAGATAGAGAAAAATATAATGAGTTAGGTGAGAAAGTTCTTTATACAGGAACTCTGGACTCTTTATATGATTTCTGTTATGGAAAATTGGAATACAGAAGTTTGAAATTTGAATCAGAACTTTTAGACGAACAGAACCATCAGGGTGTTGCAGTTGTCAACTATACGGATAGGGAAACGCCGTATACACGTGTGATCGAACATAAGCATTTTGAATATGGAACACAGGGTAAGACGGTGATTACGAAAGAATATCCAGCAGACTGGGAAGAGGGAATGGAACCTTACTACCCGATCAACGATGACAAGAATCAGAATCTATATCAGAAGTACAGAGAAAAAGCAGAGCAGGAAGGAAATCTGATTCTTGGTGGAAGGCTTGCAGAGTATAAGTATTACGATATGGACAAGGTAATAGAGTCTGCATTTCAATTGATTGAGAAAGAATTAGCATAGGAGAGCGCGAACATGGAAAACAACAATATTAAAGTTAGTATTATCATGCCGGTGTATAAAGTAGAAGAATATGTAGGAAAAGCGATTGAAAGTATTCAGGCACAGACATTGAAAGACTGGCAATTTCTGATTGTAGATGATGGAACACCGGACAGAAGCGGTGAGATTTGTGATCAGTATGCAGCGAAGGATGACAGAATTCAGGTTATCCACAAGGAGAACGGGGGAGCTCCGAGCGCTAGAAATATGGCGATCGATATGGCAAAAGGGGAGTATTTCTATTTTCTGGATTCCGATGACTGGGCAGAGCCGACTATGTTGGAGGATATGTACAATCTTGCGAAACGTGATAATGCACAACTTGTTGTTGCGGGATTTTATATTGATACATTTATCGGAGACGGACAGTTTTTGACGGATAATTATGTAGTAGAAGATGCAGTTTATCCAGATAAAGAGTCTTTCCGTAAGAATGCATATAAATTATTTGATAAGAACTTATTATATACTCCATGGAATAAGCTGTTTGAGGCGAAGTATGTTATGGAAAATAATTTACGTTTCCCTACAACATTTTGGGATGATTTTCCGTTTAATGTTAGTGTTGTAAGAAATGTAGAGAGGGTAACAGTAACGTCCAAACAGTATTATCATTTCCTGAGAGCGAGAACAGAATCCGAGACAGCAGCATATCGTCCGGGTATGTATGAGAAGAGAGAAGAAGAGCATGGATGGATGATGGATCTTTACAAAGAATGGCGTGTGAACAATCCGGAAAGCAAGGAAATGATTGCAAGACGTTATATGGAACGCTTTGTAGGTTGTGTAGAGAACATTACAAATCCAAAATGTGAGATGACCGCGAAAGAGAAGAGACAGGAAATTAAGAAAATGCTTCAAAATCCGAGAATTGATCAGATGGGGAAAGTGGCAAAACCACGTTCTTTCTATATGAAGTTATTATTACTGCCAATCAAATGGCACTGTACGTTATTGACGTATTGGGAAGCGAAAGTCATTACTTATGTAAAAACGAAGAATACGAAGTTATTTACTAAGTTAAAGGTGGGAAGATAATGGGAAATACTCCGTTTATCAGTGTCATCATGCCGGTATACAATTCGGAAGAATACTTGGATACAAGTATACAAAGTGTACTGAATCAGAGTTTTAGAGATTTGGAATTGATACTTGTAAACGATTGTTCACGAGATAAAAGTAAAACGATATGTCAAAAATATGCGGAAGATGATGAAAGAGTAAAATTTATTGATTTACAGGAAAACATTGGAGCTGGAAAAGCAAGAAACAAAGGTTTGGAATTTGTAAAGGGCAAGTATGTTACTTTTGTGGATGCTGACGATAGAATAGATTTGGAACTGTATCAACATGCTGCCACAGCGACTAAAAATGGTAAAATTGATCTGGTTGTCTGGGGAATGACAGAGCTCTATTTAGATAAGGCTGGAAATCTGGATTCAAAAAATATAGTGAAAACAGAAGAAGGTACTTGGGATGTAAAAGCAGAAATAAATGAGAAAATATTAGAATTAGAAACGCAAACGTTATTCGGATATCAATGCAATAAGTTATACAAATATTCAATTATAGATGAGTATAAAATAAGGTTTGAAAAGTCTATTCTATACGAAGATTATTTCTTTACTCTGGAATTTGCAAAGAGGATACAGTCTTTGGCGTGTATTATGTCTGTGGGATATTTTTATTATAAAAGATTTAATGAAAGTATTACGACAAGATATGTGCCGGAGTATTTTGAATTAAGCAGAAGAAGAGTAAAAGAAATGTATGATTTCTGTTGTGACCAGAAAATGCAGGCGGGGAATGTTCTTGGAAACATTTACCTAAGATATATTTTGTCAGGTGCTATGAGAAATGAAGATAAGAGATCAGGATTGACAAAAGCAGATAAAATTTGCTGGTTTAAAAAGGTGAAAAGAGATGAGGTGTATGGGCATGTTATAAATGATGCCCAAATTTCTTCTCCTGCTTTAAAGATGCTGAAATTTTTTATGGAACATAATGCGTTTGGAATCTGCAGGTTCATGGGAATGGGAACCTTTTGGGTGAAAGACAAAGGACCTCTTTTGTTTGCGAGATTAAAAAAGAATTAGCGGTGAGGTAAGATGAGTTATAGTAAAATAATAGTAATATATTGTATGAGAGCTCTGTTAAGGGCAATGTATATCTTTCCGGTAAAAAGAAACAGAATTTACCTGTCATCAAACAGAGGAACTTCTGTCAATTGTAACCCATGGTATATTTATCATTATATGAAACAGGAGTATCCTGGTGAATATGAATATATTTGGGAGTATAGTAAAGATGATAAAAAATGTACACAGGATACCCAATTTGTAAAACCAAAAAGTTTAAAAGCAATCTATTATATGCTTTCGTCAAAAATCATTATTAGCAATGATGGACTTGGAAGTTTCATTCCGAAAAGAAAATCGCAATACTTCATAAATACGTGGCATGGAGGTGGTGCGTATAAAAGAGTTGGAAGTGAAACTATTACAGATAAAACAGAAGAAATGATTAACAACCTGTGTGGAAGGCAGACCGATATCTTTATTTCCAGCAGTGAAAAATTTACAGAAGTTATGGCAAAATCAAAAGCAGTGAAAAAAGAAAGGTTTTTTGAATGCGGAATGCCGAGAAATGACTTCTTGATAAATGGTGCAGAAACGGATATTGCAGGAAAAGTACGAAAATATTTTCATGTGGAAGATGATAAAAAAATAGTTTTGTTTGCACCAACGTATCGAGGTGAAGAGGGAAATGCAGAAATCAACTTAGATATAGATATTCCGAGGTGTATAAGTGCATTGGAAAAAAGGTTCGGGGGACAATGGGTATTTCTTATGAGAAAGCATCATTTTGTAGAACATATGGAATGTAAGGAAAGCATTGATGCAAGTAACTACCCGGATATGCAGGAATTGCTCTATGCAGCGGATGTCTTTATTACTGATTACTCTTCGACAATATGGGATTATTCCTTGACAGAAAAACCAGGATTTCTATTTGTTCCGGATTTAGAGAAATATACTTCCAGCAGAAATTTTTATACAAAGCCGGAAACCTGGGCATTTCCGTTGGCGAAAACCAATGAAGAGCTGGCAGAATTAATAACATCCTATGATGAATCAAAAAGTAAGGAAAAGATAAAATATCATCAGAATTTGTTAGGAAACAAAGAAAGTGGACGAGCAACAGCATTAATTGCAAAAAGGATAGTCGAGATAACACAAAAATAAGGAGGCAGATATGAACGATTTTTATGATTTGAATAATTTTATGGCGTTTGCAACACGAAAATTAAAAATGGTTTTCATCATTTTATGTGTCTGCATAATCGGTTTTGCGGGAATACGCTTTGTAGGAGGCTATAAGGACTACCAGGCAGCGAAAAACCGGCCGGTTGAAAAAGAACAGACAGATAGCTCGGAAGAGCCTATGAAACGTTGGGCAGAAATTGCAATTAATATTGGACCGAATTATGATGTGGTAGGGGAAGAGGCCTTTAACCGCAGCAAAGAAATTGCAGCTTTATATTATTCTGTACGTAATAGTGAAGATATTATGTCAGAAATGTACGACAAATATTTTGAAACTGCAAAAGAGTATGGAACGCAAATGAGAAGCCTGATGTCAAAATACGGATATATTCTTGATAAAGAAAAAAACTATGACTATGTAAAATATGATTTCCAAAGACAGTTTGCAGTAACGACAACAGAGAATACTGTCACAATAGGGTTCTATTCATTAAATGAAGAGTTTTCAAAAGAAGTGGTGACAGCGTACGAAAAACTTTTGACAAAGAAGGTGGAGGAACAATATCCGGGATTTGAACATACTGATGTGTCAATGAGTACTCGATATGAATTGCCGGAAGTATCAGGAGGAGCATCCGCTACAAGAGTTGTAAGCAGCGGAGCAACCAGTTCTGCTTCGATATCCATGAGCACAGTGATCAAACAAACAATAAAAGGATGTGTATGGGGAGCGCTTATCGGACTGGGTATTTCTTTAGCGATTATATTCTTACAGTACGTAATGTCAAGAAAAGTATTTTTATGGTCACAACTACAGTTGGGAAATATGCAGGTTTATGGACTGTATTATAGAAAAAAAGTGACATTTATCGGGAAAATGAAGAGACGTTTTGTGGAAATGCTGGAAGGAAATACAACAGTATTTTATGAAGCAGAAGATTTGGCTCAAATTATTGTTTCAGACGTGCAGAAGAGATATCCGGAAAGTCAGCAGACGGTCGTTTGTGTAAATGGAGATAAAAAGGCAGGACAAACATTAATAGAAGCGATGAATCGGGTAACTTCAAATCATAAATTTGTGGAAGTAAAATCTCCACTTCGCTCTTCAGAAGCTGCGGAGAATCCGCAGGAGAATCTTACAGGAATTGTGATAGAAACTATCGGAAAATCCTTGAGATGTGACGTTAAAAATGAGATCCAGGCTTTTGAAAAATACAATGTGAAAATTGCAGGGATTGTAGGACTCGAATAAAAAGGAATGGTGACTTATTTATATATATATTATCATGTTGTTTCTTACAATGATGTTTGCTTACTGGTGGCAGTGTAGTGAAAAACAATTAGCAAACAGTTTTTTACAAGGAAGATCGGCAACAAAAAAATATGCAAATTTGGGAATTGCTGTTATATGCACATTTTTGCCTATGTATTTAATTAATGCCAGTATTTCATATGTAGGAAATGATTATATCAATTACTATACATATTTTAAAAACATTGCATCAGGGCGTGGCCAGGATGTGGAAATGGGCTATAAACTCATTAATATTCTTGTCATAAAACTGGGCTTGGATTTCCAATGGGTATATTTTATTACTTGCTTCATCGCGTATGCGCTTTTGATTCTTTGCATAAAAATATACTCAAAAAATTATGCGCTTAGCTATTTATTGTTTTTTACCGGTGGTTCGTTCTTTATGTTGGGGATTAACCAAATAAGACAGTTTGTGGCTTTGGGCTGCGTAATGCTTGCTTTGCAATATATAGAGAAAAGACAGTTGATAAAATATTCTGTATTGATTATTTTAGGCGGTCTGTTTCATGTTACGGCGTTTGTTATGCTTCCGTTTTATTTTATATTAAATAAAAAAATCCGGCTTTCTACATACGTAGTAGGTGGTCTGTTTATTTTGCCGATTAATCTCTTCTTTAATGAGATCATGGTGTGGTTGTTTAAAAATTTTATGCCGAGATATTTGAATTCGAACTATATTTCAAGAGAGTATAAGTTGGAAATCCCATATCTTATTATGATTGCGTTTACCACATTTATTGTTCTTTTCTTCTTGAATAAAAAAGAAGAATTAGAAGGGATGGATAGAATTTACCTGAATGGTTGTATGATTTCTCTTCTGATTGCAACAGTAGGTACATGGCTGCCGGAATATAAAAGGTTTATATATTACTTTTTTATTCCTTTGATTTTTTTGATCCCAAATTGTATTCAGAAAGAAAAGAAGTTGTGGTTAAAACTTTGCATGATTTTGGCGGTAGTAGTAGTGGATTGGCTATATGTATCATCCACTATTGGCTATAGTAATGTTTTGCCGTATAAGAGCTTTTTTTAGGTGAGGAAAATGAAGAAAAAACAAGGGTTATTTAAAAATTTGTCATATACGGTGTTGGCAAATGGCACGAATACATTGGTATCGATGGTATTGGTTCTATTTGTACCAAAAGTATTAGGAGTAACAGAGTATGCTTATTGGCAATTGTATTTGTTTTATGCATCATATGTCGGGTTTTTCCATTTAGGATGGGCGGATGGAGTATACCTGAAATTCGGTGGAAAAGAATATGAGAGTTTAGACAAACAGTACTTTAATACACAGTTTTGGCTTTTGACTTTTGCCGAAGTGATTTTGGCATGTGTTATTTGTACGATTTCTTTATTTTTTGTGCCGGACGGAAATAAAAGAGAGGTATTCTTTGCTTTTGGGATGTGTTGTGTATTGCAAATTCCGCGTACATTTTTACAATATGTTCTGCAGACTACAAATAGGATTGTGAATTATGCGAGGAATTTTCTCCTTGAAAAATTTGTATATGCAGGACTTGTAGTTGCGGCGCTTGCTTTGGGATTCAAGGATTTTAGAATTCTTGTTGGAGCAGACTTATTTGCAAGAGGTCTGACTCTTGTTTTATTGATACTGGAATGCAAGGACATTGTATTTAAACCTATCCGTAATTTAGGCAAAGGAATGGTGGAAGCGTGGGATAATATTGGGATTGGTATCAAACTGATGATAGCCAATATTGCCAGTAATCTTTTGCTTGGAATCGTAAGATGGGCAATTCAGGATCACTGGACAGTAGAAACTTTTGGAAAAGTTTCGTTGAGTATCACAGCGTCAAACTTACTATTGACATTCATTGGAGCGGTCAGTATCGTGATTTATCCTATGCTTAAAAATATTTCTCATGAACAATATGCAGATATTTACAGTAAGATGAGAAATATGTTAATGATACCGGTTTTAGGATTACTGATTGTATATTATCCGGCGAAAGAAATATTGTCATGGTGGCTCCCGCAATATGCGGAAAGTTTGCGATATATGGCATTATTATTTCCAATGTGCGTGTTTGAAAGCAAAATGACCATGCTGGTAACAACTTACTTAAAAGTATTGCGCCAGGAGAGGAATATTATGCTGATCAATTGGAGTGCAGTTATTATTACGGGAATTTCCACATTATTGATTGTGTATAAATTCGATAATTTGACATTGGCTATTGCATCACTTCCTATTTTGCTTGGAATAAGATGCAGTATTGGAGAACTACTGTTAACAAAAGAGATCAATATGTCAATTATAAAAGATATGCTGGCAGAATGGGGACTTATTTTGAGCTTTATAATTGCAAGCTGGTATATAGATTCATGGATTTCGACGCTGGTGTATAGTTGTATATATTTAGGATATATATTTTGGAAAAGGCAGGATGTCAAAGGACTTGTTTGTTTAGGATTGGATAGAATAAAAAATAGATAGGATACTAAAAAATTTGGAGAGTAGATTGAATGATAAAGGTAAGTATGATTATACCGGTATATAATGCGGAAAAATTTCTGGAAACAATGTTAGAGACAGTTGTCAATCAGACACTGAGAGATATTGAAATTATTCTTATAGATGATGGATCACAAGACAGAAGCGGTGAAATCTGTGACAGCTATGCTGAACGGGACGAAAGAATACGTGTGATTCATCAAGAAAATGCAGGAATGTGTGCAGCCAGAAATTTAGCTATGAGCATGGCAGAAGGTGAATATATTGCATTTGCGGATAATGATGATGTCATGGAACTGGATTTACTGGAAAAAGCATATGTGGCAGCAAAAGAATATGACGCGGATGTGGTGAAATTCGGAAGAAAAAGTGATTTTTTGGACGAAAAAGGAGAAATAATTAAAACAGAAAGCAGAACTTTTAAAAAGGCATTATATAGAGGGGACGAATTAGAAAAAGAATATTTTAACTATGGAAGTACAGGCTGTCTGAGAGCAGTGTGGGACGGAATTTATAAAACAGAAGTGATACGAACAAATAATTTGCAGTTTCATAATGAATTTCGATATGGATATGAGGATATGATTTTTTGCCGTGAATTAATTCCGCATATTCATTGTATGGCATTGATTGAAGGATGTTTTTACACGCATTATATGAGAAACTGGTATAGTGCATCTGCAAAGTTCAATCAGAATGCTCTGAAGAAGTTCGGAGATTGTTATGTCTTAGAGAAAAAAGTCTGGGAAAAATTAGGGGTCGACAATTTGCAGACAGGTGAAAAAGAACTGGAAATAATAAAGGAATATATTCTCGGACTCACAGTTATGCTGAGTGAAAAAAATTGCTCTTGGAGTATGAAACAAAAAGTAGAATACTTAAAAAGAGAAAGTGATTTTAAACTGAACCTTTCCACAAAAAAGATTAAGAATATGTGGAAAATGAATAAAAAGCAAGCGATTGCCGGAATATTTTATCATGCGAAAATGTACCGCTTACTTTTGATTTTTACCCAGTTATATATGGTGAAAATAGAAAAAAATATGAAAGCAAATGTAAAAAGTCAAGAGAGTAACTTAAATTAAAAGTTTGGAAAAGGAAATGAAAAATGAAAATTTCAGTAGTACTTTGTTGTTATAACGGAGAAAAATTTATTAACCAGCAATTGGAGTCTTTAAAGGTACAGACTAGAAAACCGGATGAAGTCTTAATTTTTGACGACAGGTCAACAGATGGAACTGTAGAGTGTATTGAAAAATACATTGCGAAAAATGGTTTGGATAACTGGCATGTATTTGTAAATACAGAGAATAAAGGTTGGATGAAAAACTTTATGGATGGAATGGAACAATCAAGCGGTGATATTATTTTTCCATGTGACCAGGATGATATCTGGTGTGAAGACAAAATTGAAAAGATGACACAAGTAATGGAGAACCGTAATATTTTACTACTTGCAGCCAATTATGAAGCATTTTATGAGGGAGAAGAATATCATAAAATTTCCAATGCGTTTACAAAAGACGACAAAAATGATGAATCGGTATCCAAAGTTCAGTTTGATGAGAAATCGTTATATAATATGAGACCTGGCTGTGTGATGGCGTTTCGAAGAGAGTTGCTGGATGTTTGTCTGAAATATAGTTTTTCTAACTATCCTCATGATGCGTTGTTGTGGAGAACAGCAATTATAATGGATGGTGCTTACAAATTTGAATATAAGTCGATTTATTTTAGAAGACATTCCTCAAATGCCTCTGATAAGCAAAAACATTTGATCGATGAGAGAATGCATACGATCGAATACTATGTTAAAGTTTGTGACATGCTTATTCAATTAAGTGAAGCAAAAGAAATGGAGAGAGAAAAAAGACTCTTGCTAGGGAAAATCCGGGAATTCTGGATGTTACGTCGTAAGTTTTATCAAACACATTCCATAACAGCCGCATTTTTATTAATGACGAAATGGAATCGGTATTATCTAACATTAAAGATGGCTTTAGGAGATATCTATATTGTTTTTCGAGGAAAGTAATGGTCGGGATCTAAACAATTTATAAAATGTATAGGAGAGACAACATGAACATAGCAGTTATTTTTGCAGGTGGAATTGGAAAACGTATGAACAGCAGGGCATTACCAAAACAGTTTTTAAAACTGTATGGAAAAGAAATAATCATTTATACGTTGGAACATTTTGAAAGTCATAAAGAAATTGATGCAATTGTAGTAGCATGTGTGGAAGAATGGATTCCATTTTTAAATGAACTTGTCGATAAATACCAGTTAAAAAAGGTTAAAAAAATTGTAAGTGGCGGTAGAACAGGTCAAGAGTCCATATATCATGGCTTAAAGTCTGCAAAAGAGATTGCAGGCGATGAAAAAAGCATTGTATTGATTCATGACGGAGTAAGACCATTGATTAATGAGAAGCTGATTTCAGACTGTATTAAGAGTACGGAAGAAAAAGGAAATGCAATTACTGCTGTACCGGCAATTGAAACGATTATATGTTCAGAAAATAAAAATACAGTAAGCAAAATGATCGACAGATCGGAATGCATGCTGGCTAGAGCGCCTCAATGCTTCCTTTTGGACGAAATTTTAGACAATCATGAAAGGGCAATTCGGGAAAATAAATTTGATTTTATTGATTCAGCATCTATGATGCTTCATTACGGAAGTCAGTTGTATCTGGTAGAAGGACCTGTTGAGAATATTAAAATCACAACACCGATGGATTATTATACTTTTAAAGCGATGGTGGAAGCAGATGAAAATTCACAACTTTTTGGAGTATAGGAAAGTGAAGGGAAGGTTAAGATGAAAGATGTTTTAGCAGAAGATCTTGAAATAATCAGAAGAGATGAAGAACTAGAGAGATTGGCAGGAAATACGATACTTGTTACGGGAGCTACAGGCTTGATAGGCTCATTGTTTATCAAAGCAGTTATGCTTTTTAATGAAGACAACCAAAATAAAATTCGCGTAATAGGATTAGTAAGAGATTTTGAAAAAGCAAGACGGATTTTTGGCGATTTATTTACAAATAGTGAATTATTCTGGGTTCAATCTGATCTGGTAGAATTTACAGATATAGAATTTGATGTAGATTATATTATTCATACAGCCAGTGTGACAACTTCTAAATTATTTGTGACGAATCCTGTAGAAACCATTGAGACGATGTACTGTGGGACAAAAAATATCTTAGAACTCGCAAGGAAAAAGAAATGCAAAAGTGTTGTATATCTGTCTTCTATGGAAATGTATGGTGTTCCGGATGCCGGACTTCCAAAAGTTCAGGAAAAAGACTTGGGTTATATTGATATTTTGAATGTGAGAAGCAGCTATTCAGAAGGGAAAAGAATCGCGGAATGTTTATGCGCATCGTATTGTGATGAATATGGTGTGCCAGTGAAAATTGCCAGACTGGCACAGACATTCGGAGCGGGAATTCTGCAGCAGGATAACAGAGTATATGCGCAATTTGCAAGAAGTGTATTGAATAAAAGAGATATTGTTCTTCATACAGAAGGAAAATCTTATGGGAATTATTGTTACACCACAGATGCGATCCGTGCATTGATCTTATTGCTCAACAAAGGAGAAAATGGGCAGGCATATAATGTCTGCAATGAAGAGACAACTACAACAATTGCCGATATGGCGAAAATGGTAAATCAAGAATTTGGAGATGGAAGTATAAAAGTAATATTTGATATTCCAAAAGATCAGAAAACATATGGATATGCACCAGATGTAAAAATGTGTCTGAGTTCCGAAAAATTACGAATGTTGGGATGGATACCACAATATTCGCTATCTCAAATGTATGAGAGAATGATTGCTTATATGTTAGAATAGGAAAGTGCAATATAAATTTTGAGTAAAGTCTGACGGGGTTTATAAGAGGAATGAAACAGAGGAAAACTTATTTAGATGCACTGAATATACTTGCGTGTATTTGTGTCATATATATGCATTGTAACGGGATTGTCCACACATATTCGGATACGCCGGTGTGGAGGCAAAGCATGATCGTAGAAACATTGGCCTATTGGGCAGTTCCCGTATTTTTTATGATTTCGGGGGCAACCTTACTGAATTACAGACAACGATATGATACCAAAACTTATTTAAAAAGAAGAATGATAAGAGTTGGGATACCATTTATAGCGTGGAGTATGATCAACCTTGTATGGAAAGTACATGCAGGCAAGTTAGTAATCGAATATTCTATACCAGCCTTATTTTCTGCTTTCATCAATAGCAGGATAGAAAATGTGTACTGGTTTTTTATTCCTTTGTTTACTGTATATTTCAGCATACCGGTCTTGTCGAAACTGATAGCAGATCGAAATATATTAAAGTATATGATAGTGTTTGGTTTTTTAAGCTATTCAGTATTTCCTACATTTTTTCTATTATTGAGAATGGATTATAATATGGGGTTGAACTTTCCGTTAACCGGAGGATATATACTCTATGTGCTGATAGGTTATTATTTGTCTACAGAAAATCTGGTGGCGGGACAACGATATTTCATTTATCTTTTAGCCATTGGGGGAGCGGGGTTAAGATATTTTAGCACAGTGATTTTCTCAGTAGGACAAAAAGAAGTATACAAAGTTTTTTGGGGATATTTGAATTTCCCGACAGTATTTTTAGCGGTTGGTATATTTGTGTTATTCCAATATATGAATTGGGAGAAACTATTACGCAACGAAAAAACAGTCAAATTAATCGCAAGCATATCATCGGCGAGTTTTGGGATTTATTTGATACATATGATTGTAATGAATCAATTTTGGGACTATGGGGTACATGTGTGGGGATGGAAATGGCGAGTGCTTGGAGCGCCGGTCATTTATTGTATCTGCTTTATAGTAGTAAAAGTAATGCAGAAGATACCGGTAGTCAGAAAACTGATACCATGATTCATTAATGTTCATGCCAAAATATATAAAGGGGAGATGAATTTTGCCAGGCGATAGAAGAACGTGGGAACAAAAAAGAGCTGCAAGGCAGAGAGCTAGAAAAAAGAGAAGGATAAAAAGAGCAATTTTTCTGATTGTGGAAATATTAATATTATGTCTGCTTGGCGGAGCTGCTTATGTTATGACAAAATATGATAAATTTCAAACCATTGCATTTGGAGAAGGGGATATTATTTCAAATGACGGTGTGAAATGGGAAGGATACAAAACGATAGCGCTCTTTGGCGGCGATTCGAGAAGCGGAGACCTGGAAGAGGGAGCCCAGTCGGATACGATCATGATTGCAGCAATCAATAGCGATACGAAAGAAGTAAGGATTGCGTCTGTTTATAGAGACACAACAGTAAGACATGCTGATGGGAAAATACGAAAGGCAAATTATGCGTACTATACCGGTGGTCCTAAAGATGCCATCAATATGTTAAATAAAAACTTTGATTTGGATATTCAGGACTATGTAACAGTAGATTTCAAGGCCTTAGCAGATGTTGTAGACTTAATTGGCGGAATTGAAGTAGATGTGACGGATGAAGAAGCCGAAGAAATGAACAAACATATTGAAGGAACCGGTGAGGTGGCAGGGAAAGAAGTGCACTATATGGAGTCTGGAGGGCTGCAGAAACTTGACGGTGTGCAAGCGGTCACTTATGCAAGAATCCGAAAGAATGTAGGGGGAGATTATAAGAGAACCGAACGGCAAAGAACGGTGATCATGAAAGTAGTAGAAAAGGCGAAGAAAATGGATCTTGTGACGATTAATAAGATTATCAATAAAGTTTTTTCGCAGATTTCCACAAGCTTTACACTCTCAGATATGGTGAGTCTTGCGGCAGGTGCAATGGACTACGAAATCAAAGACACGACCGGATTTCCGATGGAAGCGATGAACGGTAGGATAGAAGGTGTAGGAAGCATTATTGCGCCGGTCGGTTTGGTAGAAAATGTGAAAGAACTGCACGCTTTTCTTTATCCGGATGAAAAAAATGAGGAAGTGTCTGATACTGTGAAAGAAATTGCGGCGGAAATTACAGAACTGACAGGTATTAGCCGTGAAGATTTGGATGATCCGGATGCAGATGTGAACCGAAGCAGCTACTCCGTAGCCCAAGAAGAAAAAGAAACTTCGAAAACAGATGCATCTAGCGGGGGAACGAAGAAAGAGTAGACATTTTGTCGAAAAAAGTGTATTATTAAGCTTATGATGAAAAAATATACATTGGAGGAAAACTACATGAAGATAATGAAGAAGCTTGCTGCATTTGCGTTGGCTTTGAGCCTCGCGCTCCCTATGTATTCCGTGGTGAGTTATGCGGCAGATGGAAAAGTGTCCTTTACGGATCCGGATACGAAGACGGGGGAAACCGTAGAAGTAACATGTGCATTGAGAGCCGGTGGAGAGAATCTGAAGTCTTTTGACATTACACTTGAGTATGATCCGGAATACCTTGCATTTGATAGTGGTGACAGTGGTGTAACAAAAGAATCCAATGGAGTGTTAAAGTACTCAGGAACAGGTACAGGGAACCGTATTGGATTTAATATGAAATTCACAGCTTTGAAGGTCGGAAGCACAAAAATTGAAGTAAAAGAAGCTACAGGTGTTACAGCAGGTGGAGAAACAGTGGATTGTACCAATGGTAATTCAACAGTTGAAATTGCTCAGGGAACGAAAGAAGTAGAAGTTTCTTCCACAGGTGCTGAGGACGTTCCGGTAACAGTTGACGGTGTATCTTATAATTTGTCTGATAATTTAAAAAATGCAGATATCCCATCCGGATTTAAGGAAGTTACGCTTTCTTATGAGGGAACAGAACGAAGATTTGTTCAGGATAGCAATGGAAAAACAACATTAGGATATCTTGTAAACGAGCAAGGAGAAGGGGATTTCTTCTTGTATAATGAGACAGATTCTACATTTTCAGCTTATGTGATGGTGACAGTATCGCCTTCCACAACCATTGTGTTGCAGAAAGAAGAAAAAGGACTTAAGATTCCGGATGGTTACCAGGAAGTAAAACTTACGGTAAATGATCATGAGTTTCCGGCGTGGCAGAATGTGAATGAAGAAGGTTTCTACCTTGTATATGCAATGAACAGTAATACAGGGGAGAAAGGATTCTATCAGTATGATACAACAGAAGAATCTTACCAGAGATTTGCAGGCAGTACTTCAGATGCAACAGGGGAGAAAGATACAGTGCAGACAAATAAGATCCTGAAAATGGTAGAAGATAATCTTATGTTTGTATTGATTGGCGTTGCTGTAATTCTGCTCTTATTGTTTGTGATCATTATCATTCTTGCAGTGAAGCTGCGTCACCGCAATCTGGAATTGGATGACTTGTATGAAAATGGTGCGGGAGAAATTGATGAAATGGATGGACTTGATGCATTCGATGAACTTCCGGTAGATTACGATTCAGGTAAGTCAAAAAACAGATTTAAGAAATCGAAAGATCAGGACAACTTCGAAGATGATTTTGAAGATGAAGATGATCTTGAATCACTCAGAATCGTTGATGATGAGTACGATAGTGATATGTATGAAGATGACGATGACTATTACGATAATAATTATTATGATGATGAAGACGACTTCGATGATGAGTTTGATGATGATTACGATTTTGATGAAGATGAAGATGAAGACGATGATGATTATGATGTAAATTTCATTGATCTTGATTAATGTAGCGTATAATAGTAAAAGGATTGCCTTGTGCAATCCTTTTTACGTTTCATTTTTTTTTAACGCTTAAAACACATTTTAAACACAATTGACAGATAAAATTATGCTCATAAGGAAAGAGAAAGGAGTCATGATTATGGATAATGAATATAATTACTATAAGCCAGAAGATAATAATGGAGAGGAAAATAAGAAGGAAAATACCGGCGGAGAAGTGAATTTCGTATTGAAGCCGACACCGGAGAAGGAGGAACAAAGAAAAGAAAACCATGAAAATCCAAATCCGGAAGGACATACAGGAGGAGCCGGACATCCACCGCGTCATGAGGCGCCGAGACAGCAGGGAGCAGGAATGCAGCCGCCGAAGCACCCATCCAAGCCGAAGAAACATGGAAACGGATTAAAAGTTGCAGCATGTGTAGGACTTGCAGTGATTTTTGGAGTCGTTGCAAGTGCAACATACCAGACAAGCAATTACATTACAGGTAAGATTCTTGGAAAGGATACAACAAGCACAAACAGTAGTAAGGAAGTTGCAACGACCAAAGTAAATAAGTCTACGAGTACAATTACTTCTGATGTAACGGAAATCGTAAATAAGACAATGCCGTCCGTAGTTTCCATTACAAATATGAGTGTACAGGATGTGCAGAGTTTCTTTGGCGGAACGATGCAGCAGGAAGTACAGAGCAGCGGTTCCGGAGTTATTATTGGGAAAAATGATACAGAACTATTGATTTTGACAAATAACCACGTTGTTGCAGATAATCAGACATTGACTGTATCTTTTGTGGATAATGAAAGTGTGTCAGCAGTCATTAAAGGAGCGGATTCTACAAGAGATATTGCTGTTATCGCTGTGAAACTTAGCGACATCAAAGACAGTACAATGAAGGAAATCGCAATTGCAACACTTGGAGATTCTGATTCACTTCAGGTAGGAGAGCCTGTAATTGCTATCGGAAATGCACTTGGCTTTGGACAGTCAGTAACAACAGGTGTTGTAAGTGCAAAAGATCGTGAACTTACAGGATTTGAAGGAAAATTAATTCAGACAGATGCAGCGATCAATCCTGGAAACAGTGGTGGCGCTTTGTTAAATGCTAACGGAGAAGTTGTTGGTATCAACACAGCTAAGATTACTGAGGAAATTCAATCAGGTGCTGAAGGTATGGGGTTTGCAATCCAGATTTCAGATATTGAAGATCTCCTTGAGAATCTGATGAATAAAGAGACAAGAACAAAGGTATCTGATGCGGAAAGAGGTTATCTTGGAATTACAGGTGTGGATGTAAATGAAGAGACGGCTGAAGCTTATAACATGCCGGAAACTGGAGTATTTGTTTCAGAAGTACAGAAAGGAAGCGGTGCAGAGAAGGCAGGTATTATTCAGGGCAGCATCATTACAGAATTTGAAGGTGTAAGAATTGAATCTATGTCAAGTCTTCAGGAACAACTTCAGTATTATAAAGCAGGTGAAACTGTAAAGATCACACTTAAAGTTCCGGAAAACAAAGGTAACTATGAAGAAAAGACGGTGGAAGTAACATTGGGGACAGCTTCACAGACAAAATAAAATAGTACAATAGCAGTATAAAAACAAAGGATATTTGTAAAAGCGGAAAGGTAGCTTCTACAAATATCCTTATTTTTTTGAGGTTTTGTGGTACAATATCTATGAAAGTAATAGGTGGTGTGAAAACGATAGAAGAAAAAGTTATAGGAGATATAATAGGAGATGTAATAGGATGGTACGGAAAAAGAAATGTATAGCAGGAATGTGCATTCTCCTGTTGATTGCTTTGGGGAAAATGGATAGAGTTCAGGCTGACGAAGATGTTCCCGAAACTATTACTGAGGATCATGGAGGCGAAGCAACAGAAGAGTTTGAGAGAAGAACCGATGCAAAGTTCTGTTCTGACATATGGGATGATGCCGGATATATTGCGGTAAATACGGGGAATTGCTATCCGGGGAGTCGGGTGGAATATGATGTGAAAAGAAACCGGACGATTCTTTACCCTGCTGGATGGCAGAAACAACTGGTCATACGGGAAAAAGAAAAAGCAGTGATTTATTATGGAAAATACAGAGGGGAAGTAGAATATGAAGAGTATGAGACGGTTTCACCGATTCTGGATGTAGAATTCTTTTTGAATCCTCTGCGGGCGCTTAAACTTACAACAGCGGATATAGAAAACGGGCAAGGAACGAAAACGATTACTATTGAAGAAGAACAACAGTTAGAACTCTTTTATGCACCTCTTGTCTATGAAGGAATCTTAAACGAAGAAGAAGTATCATTAAAAGCGGTGACAGTGTCGTTTAACGAGGACTATATGCCCAAGGAAGTACGTTTTACATTATCTTCAGACGTGCTGGACATGGTGCAGCTTGTTACGTTGGAAAATGAACTTACACAAAGATATTCTTATATGGAGTTAAAAGAATTTGGTGAACACATAGATCTTGTGAAGGAGGCGATGAAAGAAATTGTTCCCGAAGAGGAGATAACGATTGCGGATTATGTGACCGATCTGAATAATATTTTGCAGGCGAAAGATGAATACTTTCTGCAAAGGCTGACGCATCAAGGAGAGGAATTGACTTATTTTTCCGGTTGGGACAAACGGGCGGTTCTAGCCTATCTCGAAGCTGTGAATACAAAATTTAATGCCTTTGCAGGGAATGGTTATGAGGCAGAAAACGTCACAAAAGAAGAGTTTCTACAGGAACTTGAAAATACGTATCAGTCTGCAAGGCAGATTGGATCAGATGTGTATACTTATATGTTTGAAGCGAGCAAAATCGAGCCGAAAAAGAAAGCGCTTCTTGTTCTGCGGCAGATGGGAGCTTATATGGATGAAAATGGAATGTTACAGTTAGGAGCAGGTGACAAATTTGCTGCAGATATGACTCCGCATTCCGCGTTTCTTGAAGACTACGCTGCGTGTGTAAGGGAAGCGTATCAAAAGAACGGGCATAAATACCGTACTCTGGATGATCAAATGATTCATCAGTTTCGTATGTATATTGATAAGCATAATATTGAGTACGTAAGAAATTATTTCAAAGGCCCCACCGACTATGCCAAGCTTCAGGCATATGCAAAGAATTTTGAGATGAAATTGTATTACGGGGAACCATCCAGACATCATAATAAGATTGGGCGGGGAGAGCATTTTCGTAAACAGAAATACGATAAGGTTTTGACGCCAAATCGTTTGTCGGAATTCATTATCAATGTGGAAACGGGAACGTTTGTGACGCAGTGGGACGTGCTGGAAATTAGAAAGGACGGAACGGTAGCAAGCGGTCCGGATGGATATTTAAAGCGGGAAAGTGAGAAGCAATGTGTGATTGTAGATACTGAGTCATTCAATTATGCACCGGCGGATTATATAGATGCACATAATGCGTTGGATGTGCTTCCTGCTACGCCGACAAGCGGAATTAAGAAGACACCATATCTTGAAAATGACGTGAAAAGTGCTTTGAAAGAAGTATGGGAGAGCCCGGGTAAACTTTCCTATAGAGAAACATATAAATCATCCAAGGATTATTTGAAGTAGGAGGAGTGAAATGAAAAAAATTTGGATACTGGGAATTACTTTTTGTGTAACTGTTATACTTGCTGCTTGCGCAAAGGAACTTCCGGGTACAACGAAGATCAATGACCTTTTGAAAGAAGAATCCTATGTCAGGATTGTTCTCGGTGAAGCCTATCTTCAGGAGAGAGTGAATTTTGATATGGAAGAGAATCGGGCTGTCGTTCCGAAAGGAGCCAAGTGGGGACTTCCGAAATACCGGGACGGAGATGTGGCAGGGGTAAGTTATGGAGAAGAAGGAGCAGAAGTTTACGATACGGATACAGAAACAACACCGGAACTTTATGTGTCCTCTTATCTTGATGCTGTGAAAAATCTGAATTTAACGGTACAAGATGTCAGAGACAGTGGATATAATGTAAAAGTTGTGGAAAAAGAAGAGTTGGAGCGATTTGAAAATGAACTTACATTGCTATCGGGAATGGTTGTAAAAGATACTTATAAATTGACGGGAGTAAGTATCCGGTTTGATGACAGGTTCCGACCGATAAAAAAGGAATTTCAGTTTGAAAAAAAAGATAAGACGATGGTGGATGATGAAAACGTAGACAGTGAGAAATGTACACAGGAATATTCCTATGATGTTGGAGAAGTGAAATTTACTACGGCTTTTGATAAGGTGAAGAAAGAGATAGATAAGGATATGTAAATTATGCCCCTATTTTTTGATGATATAGGAAATTCCTTGGAAACCCTATATCATCAAAAATACAATTTGTGTGAAAATCGCAGCTCACGGAGAGGAATTTAGCCTTATCAGACTTCTACGTTCCCATTCGATTCTTGCTAAACGATTGCCACTGGCATTAGGTAACGTTCGTGAAGGGGCTTGTGCAGTTGCATAAACTTTTCCTATGATTTACATCCGCATTTTCCTGGTTTGTCAAATTCCGGGTTGAATGCGTAGAAGTTTTTGCTATCCAAATGATCCTGCACAATGCGAAGCGATTCACCGAAACGCTGATAATGAACGATTTCACGCTCTCGAAGGAAACGGATCGGATCACATACTTCCGGATCTTTCACAAGACGCAGAATGTTGTCATAGGTTGTTCGGGCTTTTTGTTCTGGGGCGACCTTGTAAGTACAACATATACAAAAATATAGAGGGTAAAGCAGATATTCCGCCTTTCCAGTGTATCAATTCAGACGTTCAGAAATGAGCGTCTATTTTTTTACTCTAAAGCCAGAAAGGATGTGATACCACGAAGAAATCACCACCGCCGGAGCGTTCCCCTCCGGCTTCCAGACCGGAACCCGAAACCAACCATCAAACACAACATTCAGAAAGGACAGGTACATCTATATGGAATTAAAATTCGTTATCCCCAACATGGAAAAAACATTCGGCAACTTGGAGTTTGCCGGAGAAGACAAAACAGAACAGAGAAGAATCAACGGACGCATGGCGGTACTCTCTCGCAGCTTCAACCTTTATTCAGACGTACAGAGGGCGGATGATATTGTGGTTATCCTCCCTGCCGAAGCCGGAGAGAAACATTTTAACTTTGAGGAACGTGTGAAGCTCGTCAATCCCCGTATCACCGCAGAGGGCTATAAAATCGGCACAAGGGGCTTTACCAACTACATTTTACACGCTGATGATATGATAAAAGCGTAAGGAAAAGGAGGACATCAGACTATGAGATTAGCAAACGGAATCGTGATTGACAAGGAAGCAACATTCGGGGCATTGAAATTTTCTGCCCTCCGCCGTGAGGTTCACCTCCAGAATGAAGACGGCTCGGTATCAGAAGAAATCAAGGAGCGTACCTATGACTTAAAATCCAGAGGACAGGGGCGTATGATTCAGGTTTCTATCCCTGCCAGCGTGCCATTAAAGGAGTTCGATTACAACGCAGAGGTGGAAATTATCCATCCTGTGGCAGATACCGTGGCAACGGCTACCTTTCAGGGAGCAGAGGTGGACTGGTACATCAAGGCTGATGATATTGTTCTGAAAAAAGGTGCTGCCATGAATCCGCAATCACCAAAGAAAGAACCGCCAACAGAAAAATAAGTATGGACGCAATTACTGGATATGAAGAATACGAACAGGACTTCCGGCTGGTTTCTCTGCCGGAATACTGCTGGATGGCAGGTCAGCTTCTTATCGAAGCCCTAGAAGATTATCAGCCGCCGGAAAATCTGGCAGTTTATATGCCGGAATGTCTGTGCAGGGAGTTGTCCGGCTATACTTTTTTATTTCAAGCCCATATGGAAGACAACAAGAAAGGATATTCGCTGCTTTATATGGGCTATTTTTAATCACGGAAAGGAGGATTGTTCCCATGAAACAGCTTTTCCCCCGTGGAAAACGTATCCGCCCCACGGATAAAGACCTTGTGTTCCATACTGCCCTTGCCGCCCTGTTCCCTGTCTTCCTGCTGGTTGTCCTGCTGTTTCATATCCGGCAGATTGCCGGAACCAACTGGCAGGAAGTGTCCCTTTCCCAGATAGCACAGGACATAAATATCCCTTACCTGTTATTCAGCATGGGCGTGGCAGGGCTGGTGTGTCTTACAGCAGTTCTTCTGTTCTGGCGATACCGCAGGGACGAAGTAAAGCAGCTCATCCACCGCCAAAAGCTGGCAAGGATGGTGTTGGAAAACAAGTGGTATGAATCGGAGCAGAGAAAGGAAGACGCTTTTTTCAAGGACTTGTCTTCCAGCCGTTCCAAAGAAACCATCACTTATTTTCCCAAAATCTACTACCGGATGAAACAGGGCTTGCTCCATATCCGTGTGGAAATCACCTTGGGGAAATATCAGGAGCAGCTCTTACACTTGGAGAAAAAGCTGGAAAGCGGCTTGTACTGTGAGCTGACGGATAAGGAATTAAAGGATTCCTATGTGGAGTACACCCTGCTTTATGATACCATTGCCAACCGTATTTCCATTGAGGATGTACAGGCAAAGGACGGCAGGCTCCGGCTTATGGAAAATGTCTGGTGGGAGTATGACAAGCTCCCCCATATGCTCATTGCCGGAGGAACCGGCGGCGGAAAGACCTACTTTATCCTGACCCTCATTGAAGCCCTGCTCCGCACCAACGCCGTCCTGTTCGTATTAGACCCGAAGAACGCCGACCTTGCAGATTTACAGGCGGTTATGCCGGATGTGTACTACAAAAAGGAAGATATGCTCGCCTGCATTGACCGTTTCTATGAAGAAATGATGAAACGCAGCGAAGACATGAAGCTCATGGAGAATTACCGGACAGGGGAAAACTACGCTTACTTGGGGCTTCCGGCAAATTTCCTTATCTTTGATGAATATGTGGCATTTATGGAAATGCTCGGCACAAAAGAAAATGCCGCTGTCCTCAACAAATTAAAACAAATCGTTATGCTTGGGCGGCAGGCTGGCTTCTTCCTGATTCTCGCCTGCCAGCGTCCGGACGCAAAGTATCTGGGGGACGGAATCCGTGACCAGTTCAATTTCCGTGTGGCTCTGGGGCGGATGTCGGAAATGGGCTATGGAATGATGTTCGGGGAAACCACAAAGGATTTCTTCCTAAAGCAGATAAAAGGGCGTGGCTATGTGGATGTGGGAACCAGTGTTATCTCAGAGTTTTACACGCCCCTTGTGCCAAAAGGACACGATTTCCTCAAAGAAATAAAAAAGCTCATAGACAGCAGGCAGGGAGTGCAGGCGGCGTGCGAAGCGAAAGCCGCAGAAACGGACTGACCTGCTGTGGCTGGTGTGCCGCAAGGCACGCCAGCATGAACCCCTCGTATCTAACAGAGGGGTACAAATCGACAGGCAATAACCAAACAACAGGGCAGAATCCCACGGTACACAAGGGATTTTCCCATATCCGGCGTATGTCAACAAGGCTCTGAAAGTTGACATACGCTTTTTTAGACAGGAGGGATTTTCACTGAATGAAGAAACATGGGTACGGAACATCAAAGAGAAACGGGAAAGTTACGGTATCTCACAACAGAAACTTGCCCTAGCTGCCGGAATCACCCGTCCGTACCTGAGCGATATTGAAACGGGCAAGGCTCACCCATCCGAAGCATTACAGGAAGCCATCACGGAAGCTCTGGAACGCTTTAACCCAGACGCTCCCCTTGAAATGCTCTTTGACTATGTGCGGATTCGCTTTCCCACTACAGATGTGAAGCATATCGTGGAAGACGTGCTGCGGCTAAAGCTGCCTTACTTTATCCATGAAGACTACGGCTTCTACTCTTACACGGAGCATTACTATCTTGGGGATATTTTCGTTTTGGTATCGCCGGAACTGGAAAAAGGGGTGCTGCTGGAACTGAAAGGGCGTGGCTGCCGCCAGTTTGAAAGCTATCTGCTGGCACAGGAACGGAGCTGGTATGAATTTTTCATGGACGTTCTCATGGAGGACGGCGTGATGAAGCGGCTTGACCTCGCTATCAATGACAAAACGGGAATCCTGAACATTCCCCATCTGACAGAGAAGTGCCGGAATGAGGAATGTATCTCGGTCTTCCGCAGCTTCAAAAGCTACCGCAGCGGCGAACTGGTACGGCGTGAGGAAAAAGAATGTATGGGGAACACCCTGTATATCGGTTCCCTCCAAAGTGAGGTGTACTTCTGCATTTACGAAAAGGACTATGAGCAGTACAAAAAGCATGATATTCCCATTGCGGACGCAGAGGTAAAGAACCGCTTTGAAATCCGGCTGAAAAATGAGCGTGCCTTTTACGCCATCCGTGACCTGTTAGAACATGACAATCCAGAACGGACAGCTTTTCAAATCATCAACCGCTATATCCGGTTCGTGGACAGGGACGATACGAAGCCCCGTTCTGACTGGCGTATCAATGAGGAATGGGCGTGGTTTATGGGGGAACACAGGGGAAGTCTGAAACTGACAACGAAACCGGAACCCTATTCCTTTGAACGCACCCTGCACTGGCTCTCCCATCAGGTAGCCCCCACGTTAAAGCTGGCTCTCCGTCTGGATAAGATGAACCACACCCAGATTGTCCATGACATCATCACCCATGCAAAGCTGACGGAGAAGCACGAAAAAATCCTGAAGCAGCAAGCCGCCGCTGCAAAGGAGGTGGTGCTTTAACGGTGGCAATTTTGGAACCTAAGAACTCTTACAGGAAAGAAAGGAGCTTTTATGAATTTCGGACAGAATCTTTACAACTGGTTTTTATCCAACGCCCAGTCCCTTGTGCTGCTGGCAATCGTGGTGATTGGACTGTACCTCGGATTTAAGAGGGAATTTTCCAAACTTATCGGCTTTTTAGTAGTGTCCCTTGTAGCGGTTGGTCTGGTCTTCAATGCGGACGGTGTAAAGGACATCTTACTGGAACTGTTTAATAAGATTATCGGTGCATAGGAAAAAACATATTACACTTCCGTTATGGAGCAAGCTCTGATTGCTTCATGGCGGAAGTCCACTAGGGGCTTGGGGAGCGTAACTCCCCAAACAACCTGACAGAGAAAGGACGTGATACTGATTGAGGAAATGAAAATCTACATCCTGAACACCACAAGGTTTTACCATGAGGATTTTGAGGAATATCCGGGGGCATGGTTTTCCTGCCCCGTGGATTTTGAAGAAATCAGGGAACGTCTTGGGGTTCAGAGTGAGGAAGAAATCGAAATTGAAGACTATGAGCTGCCGTTTCCATTGGAGGGCAACACAAGGCTCTGGGAAATCAACGCCCTTTGCCGGATGGTACAGGAAATGCAGGGAACGCCTCTCTATTATGAAATGGATGTGGTACAAAAGCGGTGGTTTTCCAGCTTTACGGAATTTATCGACCACAAAGACCAGATACGCTGCTATCCGGTGCAGGACGGAGAATCCCTCGCCCATTATCTGGTGCAGGAGATTCAGGTATTCGGAGAAATACACCCAGACTTAATGAACCATATCGACTACGCTGCCATTGGTCGGGAGCTGGAAACCAGCGAAAACTACCTGTTTACGGACAATGGTATCTTTTATTACCGCTAAAAGGAGGTGAAGGAACTTGGAAGAAATGCGGATTTACATTGCCAACTTAGGAAAATACAATGAGGGCGAACTGGTAGGGGCATGGTTCACGCCGCCTGTGGATTTTGAGGAAGTCAAAGAACGTATCGGCTTGAATGATGAATATGAGGAATATGCCATCCATGATTATGAGCTGCCCTTTGCGATTGACGAATATACCCCCATTGAGGAAGTCAACCGCCTGTGTGAAATGGTGGAGGACTTACCGGAATATATTCAGGAGGAACTATCAGAGCTGCAATCCTACTTTGGCAGTATCGAAGAACTCTGTGAGCATGAAGACGATATTATCTGCCATTCCGGCTGTGACGATATGGCGGATGTGGCTCGCTACTATCTGGAAGAAACCGGACAGCTTGGGGAACTTCCGGCACACTTACAAAACTATATCGACTATGCCGCCTATGGGCGTGACATGGAATTGGAGGGAACCTTTGTTGTCACGAACCACGGCGTATATGAAATCATACGGTAGACCCGTCTGTATCTCTTTCAGGAAATGCAGGCGGATTTTTTGATTCAGGGGCGGCTTTTGCTGCCCCCATCTTTTAGAAAGGACGGACAACATGAAGAAAATACGAAGCTATACCAGTATCTGGTCGGTGGAAAAGGTACTCTATTCCATCAATGATTTTAAGCTGCCATTCCCCATCACGTTCACACAGATGGCGTGGTTCGTGGTGTCGGTGTTTGCGGTTATGCTCTTGGGGAACCTCCCTCCCCTTTCGTTCATTGACGGGGCATTTTTGAAATATTTCGGCGTACCCTTTGCCCTTACTTGGTTCATGTGCCAGAAGACCTTTGACGGGAAGAAGCCTTACGGCTTCCTGAAATCCGTACTGGCATATCTGGTACGCCCGAAACTGACGTATGCAGGAAAGCCCGTGAAGCTGGAAAAGGAATATCCGGCACAGCCCATCACGGCAGTTAGGAGTGATATTTATGGCATATCCGATTAAGTATATCGAAAATAACCTTGTGTTCAACCATGACGGGGAGTGCTTCGCTTACTATGAGCTGCTTCCCTACAACTATTCTTTTTTAAGCCCTGAACAGAAATATCAGGTACACGATTCGTTCCGGCAGCTTATCGCCCAGAACAGGGACGGGAAGATTCACGCCCTGCAAATCAGCACCGAATCCAGCATACGGGCGGCACAGGAACGCTCCAAACAGGAAGTAACAGGCAAGCTAAAGGACGTTGCCTGTGCAAAGATTGACGCACAGACCGAAGCCCTCATTTCCATGATAGGGGAAAATCAGGTGGACTACCGCTTTTTTATCGGCCTTAAGCTGCTTGTCAATGAGCAGGAAGTCACCATGAAGCAGTTTCGCAGGGAAGCAAAGACCGCTGTTTCCGACTTCCTCCATGAAGTCAACCACAAGCTCATGGGGGATTTTGTTTCCATGAGCAATGAGGAAATCTGGCGGTTTCAGAAGATGGAAAAACTGTTGGAGAGTAAAATCTCACGCCGCTTCAAAGTCCGGCGGCTTAACAAGGACGATTTTGGCTATCTGATTGAGCATTTATACGGGCAGACCGGAACCGCCTACGAAGATTATGAGTATTATCTTCCGAAGAAACGGTTTCAGGAGGAAACGCTGGTGAAATACTATGACCTCATCAAACCTACCCGTTGTCTGATAGAGGAAAACCAGCGGTATCTGAAAATCGAACAGGAAGACGGGACAGTTTATGCCGCCTACTTTACCATCAACAGCATTGTAGGGGAACTGGACTTCCCATCCTCGGAAATCTTTTACTATCAGCAGCAGCAATTCACTTTTCCCATTGATACCTCTATGAATGTGGAGATTGTGACAAACCGGAAAGCCCTCTCCACGGTGCGGAACAAGAAAAAAGAGCTGAAAGATTTGGACAACCACGCATGGCAGAATGACAGTGAAACCAGTACAAACGTGGTGGACGCTTTAGACAGCGTAAATGAGCTGGAATCCACCTTAGACCAGAGCAAGGAATCTATGTATAAGCTGTCCTATGTGGTGCGTGTGACGGCTCCCGACTTGGAAGAACTGAAACGCCGCTGCAATGAGGTGAAAGATTTTTATGACGATTTGAACGTGAAGCTGGTTCGCCCCTTTGGGGATATGCTGGGGCTGCATGGGGAATTTCTCCCTGCCAGCAAACGGTATCTGAACGATTATATCCAGTATGTCACCAGTGACTTCCTTGCTGGTCTTGGCTTCGGGGCAACCCAGATGTTAGGGGAACCGGAGGGCATTTATATCGGGTACAGCCTTGATACAGGAAGAAACGTGTACTTAAAGCCTGCCCTTGCCAGTCAAGGGGTAAAAGGCTCCGTCACCAACGCCCTTGCTGCCGCTTTTGTCGGCTCCCTCGGCGGTGGAAAATCATTCAGCAACAATATGATTGTCTACTACTGTGTATTATTTGGGGCACAGGCACTCATTGTTGACCCGAAAGCGGAACGGGGACGCTGGAAAGAAACCCTGCCGGAAATCGCCCATGAAATCAATATCGTAAACCTGACTTCGGAGGAACAGAACAGGGGCTTACTCGACCCGTATGTGATTATGGAGAACCCAAAGGATTCTGAATCACTGGCAATCGACATCCTGACCTTTTTAACAGGCATTTCCAGCCGTGACGGGGAGAAATTCCCGGTTCTTCGGAAAGCCATCCGTGCGGTGACAAACAGTGAGGAACGAGGGCTTTTCAAAGTGATTGAGGAACTACGGGCAGAGGGAACCACCATCAGCACCAGCATAGCCGACCATATCGAATCCTTTACGGACTATGACTTTGCACACCTGCTCTTTTCGGATGGGGATGTCACACAGTCCATCAGCCTTGAAAAGCAGCTCAACATCATTCAGGTGGCGGATTTGGTGCTGCCGGATAAGGAAACCTCGTTTGAAGAATACACCACAATGGAGCTGCTTTCCGTGGCAATGCTCATTGTAATCAGCACCTTTGCCCTCGACTTCATCCATACTGACCGCAGCGTGTTTAAGATTGTGGATTTGGATGAAGCATGGAGCTTCTTACAGGTGGCACAGGGCAAGACCCTATCTATGAAGCTGGTTCGTGCCGGACGTGCCATGAACGCAGGCGTTTACTTTGTCACCCAGAACACGGACGATTTGCTGGATGAAAAGCTGAAAAACAATCTGGGCTTGAAATTTGCGTTCCGTTCTACGGACATCAACGAAATCAGGAAGACCCTCGCCTTTTTCGGGGTGGATTCCGAAGATGAAAACAACCAGAAACGGCTCCGTGACTTGGAAAACGGACAGTGCCTTATCAGTGATTTGTACGGGCGTGTGGGAGTGATACAGTTCCATCCTATCTTTGAAGACCTGTTCCATGCCTTTGATACCAGACCGCCCGTGAGAAAAGAGGTGGAATGATGGTGATACATAGAACTTCCAACGGGCAGCAGCTCCCTGTTCCCTATTCAGCAAAAAAGGGCTTGTCTTGGAAAATAGCAGGAAAAGTGATTGGCAGGGTGCTTCTGGCACTCCTGCTCATCCTCCTGCTGCTTGCAGTCTTCGGAACAGCCGCCCACGCTGCCGGACTGGTGGATGATACGGTGGACGCTGCCAACGAATACAGCAAATATCCTCTGGACAACTACCAGCTTGATTTTTATGTGGACAGCGGATGGGACTGGCTCCCGTGGAACTGGCTGGACGGTATCGGAAAACAGGTGATGTACGGGCTGTATGCCATCACAAATTTTATCTGGACAATCAGCCTGTACCTTTCCAACGCTACGGGGTATCTGATTCAGGAAGCCTACTCGCTGGACTTCATTTCCTCTACAGCGGATTCCATTGGGAAAAATATGCAGACCCTTGCAGGCGTTACCACAGGCGGCTTGTCCTCGGAGGGATTTTATATCGGGTTCCTGCTGATTCTCATTCTGGTGGTGGGGCTTTACGTTGCCTACACAGGGCTTATCAAACGGGAAACCACAAAAGCCATCCATGCCGTTGTCAATTTCGTGGTGGTGTTCGTGCTGTCCGCTGCCTTTATCGCCTATGCCCCTGATTATATCGGGAAAATCAATGAATTTTCCGCAGACATCAGCAATGCCAGCCTGACCCTTGGTACAAAGATTGTGCTGCCGAACTCGGAAAGTCAAGGAAAAGACAGCGTGGATTTGATACGGGACAGCCTGTTTTCCATTCAGGTCAAGCAGCCGTGGCTCCTGCTGCAATATGGCAACTCGGATGTGGAAAGCATTGGGGCTGACCGTGTGGAAAGTCTGCTCTCAACCAGTCCAAACGAAAACAACGGGCAGGACAGGGAAGAAATCGTGGTGGAGGAAATCGAAGACAGGGAAAATACCAACCTTACCATCACAAAGACCATCAACCGCTTGGGAACCGTCTTCTTCCTGTTCATGTTCAACATGGGTATCTCCATTTTTGTATTCCTGCTCACAGGGATAATGATTTTCTCACAGGTGCTTTTTATCATCTACGCCATGTTCCTGCCTGTGAGCTTTCTCCTTAGCATGGTTCCCTCTTTTGAGGGGATGTCAAAACGTGCCATTACAAAACTGTTCAACACCATCCTTACCAGAGCCGGAATCACCCTGATTATCACGGTAGCGTTCAGTATTTCCACCATGCTCTACAACCTGTCTGGGGAATATCCGTTCTTCCTGACGGCGTTCTTACAGATAGTGACCTTTGCCGGAATTTATTTCAAGCTGGGGGATTTGATGGGGATGTTCTCCTTACAGAGTGGGGATTCCCAAAGCATGGGGAACCGTATCATGCGAAGACCCCGTATGCTCATGCACGCCCATATGCACCGTTTACAGCATAAGTTGGGACGTTCTGTGGCAGCTCTTGGGGCTGGAACGGCTGCCTACCATGCAGGAAAACAGGCTGGCTCAGACCAGAGAACTACTTCAACATCTGGTTCTTCCAAACGGACGCAGGCAGACCACAGCAGACCAGATGGACAGGCAGCACCGGAAAAGGAATCCGCATGGAAACAGGCTGGCTCTGCGGTGGGTACGGTGGCAGATACCAAAGATAAGATAGTTGATACTGCCGGACAGCTTCGGGAGCAGGCAAAGGATTTGCCTGTCAATGCAAAGTACGCCCTTTATCACGGGAAAACACAGGTATCAGAGGGAGTACGGGATTTTACTTCCAGCGTGACCCAGACCCGAACTGCCAGAGCCGAACAGCGGAACGCACAGGCAGAAAGCCGCAGACAGACCATTGCAGAACGCAGGGCGGAACTGGAACAGGAAAAACAGCCGCAAAAGACAGCTTCCGAAGCCCCCAAAGGGGCGGCTCCCGTCCATGAACGCCCTGTTACTGCAAAGCAGCCGGAAGATTTCCGAAACCATGCAGATACCATTCATGCAGGAAAACCAGCCATGCAGCCTGTTTCCCCATCCATCAGGGAACGGGGACAGGTTCCTTATGGGGGAACTGTGGCAGAACGGGCTTCGGTTCCGGTGGTAAAAGCGGCTTCCATCCACCATGAACAGACACCGCCTGTAAGGACAGAACGCCAGATAGCCCCTCCGGCTCCCCCAGACAAACCAGAGGAAAGACAAAAGACAACTACTACACCTGCTGCTCCCCGTCCGGCAAGACCTGTCCAGAATGATACGGCTCCTGTGATACCGGAAAGAAAACGGGCTGCCCCTGTGGTAAAAGAATCGAACTTTACCATCCGGCGTACCACCGCCAGAAAGGAGTGGACAAAAACGGAAAAAACGGCTTCCAAACAGAAGAAAGGGGAGAAACCATGAAGTTAAGACACCTTTTCTTCGCCTGTTCCGGCGTGTTCGTGATGATGTTCTCCCTACTCCTTTTGGTGGTGATTGTCTTCTCGGATGAGGAAGACGGAGGAAGCGGCGGAAACCTTATCTATGGGGGCGTGAGCGTATCACAGGAAGTCCTCGCCCATAAACCTATGCTGGAAAAGTATGCAAGGGAATATGGCATAGAGGAATACTTAAATGTGCTGCTCGCCATCATTCAGGTGGAATCCGGCGGCACACTGGAAGACGTTATGCAGTCCTCGGAATCTCTGGGGCTTCCCCCGAACTCCCTTAGTACAGAGGAATCCATCAAACAGGGCTGCAAGTATTTCTCGGAACTGCTCGCAGCGGCAGAAACAAAGGGCTGTGACTTAAACAGCGTGATTCAATCCTATAATTACGGCGGCGGTTTCCTAGACTATGTGGCAGGACACGGAAAAAAATACACCTTTGAACTGGCAGAGAGCTTCGCAAGGGACAAATCCGGCGGAAAGAAAGTCACCTACACCAACCCTGTTGCGGTAGAGAAAAATGGGGGCTGGCGGTATTCCTACGGAAATATGTTCTATGTCCTCTTGGTATCGCAATACCTGACCGTGGCACAGTTTGATGATGAAACGGTACAGGCTATCATGGAGGAAGCCTTAAAGTATGAGGGATGGACATATGTGTATGGGGGCGATTCCCCCTCCACTTCCTTTGACTGTTCGGGACTGGTGCAGTGGTGCTATGGCAAGGCAGGAATCGCCCTGCCACGGACAGCACAGGAACAGTACAATGTGACGCAGCACATCCCCCTGTCCGAAGCAAAAGCAGGGGATTTGGTCTTTTTCCACTCCACCTACAACGCCGGAACCTACATCACCCATGTGGGGCTGTATGTGGGAAATAACCGGATGTACCATGCCGGAAATCCCATTGGTTACGCAGACCTGACAGGCTCCTACTGGCAACAGCACCTTGCCGGAGCCGGACGAATCAAACAATAAGAAAGGATGAACCGATATGATTCAGATTAGAAAAGAGGATAACCAGAAAAAGCAGAAAGAAAAGAAACTGAAAGTTTACAAAGTCAATACCCACAAAAAAACCGTGATTGCCCTGTGGGTGCTGCTGGCAATGAGCTTCCTGTTTGCCGTCTATAAGAATTTCACGGCGATAGACATTCATACTGTCCATGAAACCAAAGTGATTGAGGAAACCATCCTCGACACTCACAAGATAGAAAACTTTGTGGAGAATTTCGCAGAAGTCTACTATTCATGGGAACAGTCTGCCGCTTCCATTGATAACCGGACAAACGCTTTAAAAGGGTATCTCACCGGAGAACTGCAAGCCGTGAATGTAGATACTGTCCGAAAGGACATCCCCGTATCGTCTGCCCTCACCGACTTCCAGATATGGGAAATCACAGAAGAAAAGGAGCAGCATTATCAAGTAACCTATACGGTGGAACAGCGTATCACAGAGGGAGAATCCAGTAAAACCGTCCGTTCCGCCTATCAGGTGACCGTCTATGTGGACAGTTCTGGGAACCTGACGATTATCCAGAACCCAACCATTACCAGCGTTCCCGTAAAATCCGGCTACACTCCAAAAGCGGTACAAAGTGACGGTACGGTGGATTCCATCACCACGGAGGAAATCAACGAATTTCTCACTACCTTTTTCAAGCTGTACCCTACGGCAACCGCAAAGGAGCTGACCTATTATGTGAATGAGGGCGTGCTGAACCCTGTGGGGAAAGAATATATCTTCTCGGAACTGGTAAATCCTGTCTACAACCGAAACGGAAATCAGGTGACAGCTTCCCTTGCAGTAAAATATCTGGATAACCAGACCATGACAACACAGGTATCGCAGTTTTACCTTGTGCTGGAAAAGAACGGGGAAAACTGGAAAATTGTGAAATAGTTATAGAGAAACGTGCATTTCTCATTTGGAGATTTGCACGTTTCTCTTACAAAGTATTTAAAAGAAATTTTCGTTTAATCTTTATATTTTTGATTAGCTCCCAGCAGTAGTGTATCAATTGCTTCGGATAATTCTTTTCTTACTTTATCAGGATTTGAAAAGGCATATCTTAATTGTAATGTTGTATAACCATGAAGCATACCTGTTACCATGCTCAAAATTTCAGTGGTCTTATCTGGATTAAAGCCACATGAGCAAATAAGTGTTTTAAGTAAAGATAGATAATCATTAAAAATGATTGCTGTTTCCTCTGTTCCATTCCAACTAGCCCATTGAATTATTTCATACACACCGGGATGTTCAATCATATAATTAAGATATTCAACTGCCACTAATTTTAACGCTGAATCCCCTGTCTTACCGATTGCTGCACGAATCATTTTTTCATTCATAGTACGCATACCACTATGTGCTATCTCCCTAAGAAGTTCATCCAAACTTCCTATATGATTATATAAGGAGGGGGTACGAATCCCTAAATTTTCAGCAATAGCTTTCAAAGAAACATTATGAAGTCCATTTCTATCAGCCATATCAGACGCTGTTTTTATAACTTCGGCTCTTGTAACTCGCATATTCATTTTCCTCTTTCTTCACATCATTTACCTCATTTTAAGTAATTAAATTAGCGAAGTCAATAATTAGGTTAGAAAAAAAGAACTTTTATATTGACAAATTGTCTTATAATATTTAATATTACTAATATAATTAGTTTTAATACTACTATAATTAGTTTATGAAAGGAACTACAAATATGTGTACAAGATTTGTGTATAATGGGAAAGAAACCATTGTTGGGTTCAATTTTGATATTGACCTTTCTGAATGGGAACATACCGTAATTGCTGAAAAAGACCGTTTTTTTATAGGGATAAAAATGTCCGATAATAAGTATCACTCTTTTCACGGAATCAATAGAAATGGGAATGTTGGCACATTGTTGTATGTACATGGAAATGACAATGCACAATTTTGCGGTAATGAATCATGCTATACAATAGCTGATTTGACAGAAAATTTTATAAAAGGCAACCTCTCTTTTGATGATTCATTGGAAATAGTGAAAAAAAAGAAAATTACTTATGCTCCTGACACTACTATGCAGGCTATGTTTTCAGATAGAACTGGGCGTGTTCTCATTATTGAACCGGGGATTGGGTATCGTTTGGAAAAAGAAAAATATTCCTTAATAACAAATTACTCCATTTTAAAACCAGAATTGACTAATCCATATGTTTTATCTGGGGATAACAGATATGAAAAGGCAAAGGATTTACTGCAAGGATATGGAGAAAACTTCTCTATTTCCAACGCCTTTGATGTACTTAGGTCAGTACGTCAGGAAGGACTTTGGGCAACCAGAGTTTCTTTTGTATATTCCGTTACTAAAAATAAGGTATATTATGTGTTGAACAATGATTTCAAAAATATTGCAGAGTATCAATTCTAATATCACTGCAATTATAAGCAAAAGTGGAGGATTTACATTTCCCCCACTTCCTTAGATTTGACAATACCATCTGCCTATTGCAATTTTTATTTACTTTTCCATCAATATTTCAAACAACAATTTCTACTTCGACAATCAAGTTAATTTATGTTGTTTAACCTCTATTTCCTTTGTCTACTAAGACATTTAATTATTTACCATACATCTGTGATAATTTTTAATTTGCCTATTGACTTTAACGTTACGTCATAGTATATGATAAAACCAAAAGGAGGAACTAGAATTATGAAAATATCCGCTATCCGTTCTGACAAAGTTTATTCAAAAATTATGAATGCACCGTTAGACAAAAAAAATGACATTTATAGATATGAACTTATGAAGCCTTTTGAAAAAAAGTGGGCTTGTTATAGTGTTCCTATGAAAGCTCTAACGCCTAATGGATATGATGTAATTATGGCAAGCGAAATGCTTGGACATATCGCCCCAACCGCTGTTGACCAAAAGCAACAAAATAATATTAAGCTAATTTCTGATAATACACTCTGGGAAAAATGTGAGTTATCCATTCAGCAGTCGTTGAATTGCTTTGTTGAACACGGTGTTAATCTACCCATTAAAGAATATGCGTTTACAATTTTACTTGCAAATGCTAAAAATCCTTACATTATTTTAAATGATGGTTACTGTGGTGATGGTGGTATTCCAGGATATATTTTTTCTTGGTTACTACCTAATGAATACACTTTATCACATCTTCATGTAGCATTAGCACATGAAACTAATCACAACGTACGATTTCAATTTATTAAATGGAAGAATGACATCACTCTTGGTGAAATGATAGTCAATGAGGGATTGGCAGAAAACTTTGCAACATTTCTGTATGGTGAAGATAAAGCAGGTCCTTGGGTAACAAAAACTGATATAGAAACCTTAAATGAATATATTAAGCCTATTATTCGGGACGGTTTAAATGTTCAAGGATTAGAAAATCTGAATGCATACCTTTATGGTGATGAAATGGCAGCATTACAAAACTATCCTCAGGTCGGATTACCCTATTGTTCCGGATATGCGTGTGGCTATCACTTGATTAAACACTACTTGCAAAAGACTGGAAAAAACATTGTCGAAGCAACTCTATTACCTGCAAAAGAAATTTTAAATGCTACGGAGGATTTTTGGAATGAATGAAAAAGCTAAAACAGTCCATGAAGTTGCTAAATTAACAGGTATTACTGCTCGAACACTACATTATTATGATGAAATTGGTTTATTAAAACCATCTATTATAACCGAAGCAAAATACCGTCAGTATACAGACGACGATTTAACTAGGCTTCAGGAAATTTTGTTTTTTAGAGAAGTTGGATTCGCCCTAAAAGAAATTAAGGAACTGCTGGATTCACCTCATTATGTTCGTTCAGAAGCATTAGAGCGTCATGTACTGATTTTGGAAGCTCAGAAAGAACGAATAGAAGCTTTGATTTCACTTGTAAAAGACACAATCAACGGAAATAAAGAAATTAAATTTTCTGCATTTTCAAATGCAAAAATACTTGAGTTACAATCGCAATTTCAAGAAGAAGTATTAGAACAATGGGGAAATACTGAAAGTTTCAGAGAATACAAGACTATGTTTTCTTCCCATTCAAAGCAAATACAAGAGAAAGAAATAGAATCTTTTTATTCAATGGCTCGCAATATTTTTGAAAAACTAGCTATGTATGAAAATAGTCCTGCGGAAAGTTCAGAAGTACAAGCAATAGTACATGAATGGCAACAATATATTTCTGAACACTTTTATGAATGTAATAAACAAATTTTATCTAATTTGGGAGTTCTCTATATTACAGATGAAAGATTTACCACTTTTATAAATAGATTTAGTAGTGGAAATCTTGCAGCTTTTTTTAATGAAGCAATACAAATTTTTTGCAGAGGTTCAGAATGAATATGATGGAGTGGGTTATTTGTCCTATATGCAACAATAAAACAAGGATTAAAATACGAAAAGATACACAGCTAAAAAACTTTCCGTTGTATTGTCCAAAATGTAAAAAAGAAAGTTTGATATGCGTAAATAACTTCAAAATAGAAATTATCAAAGAGCCAGACGCCTAGACGCAGAGCCGATAATTTATAAGCTATATAGCTTATAGACTATCGGCTCATTTTAATTTCAATCTATAAATGAGCAAATTTGAAAAATTGCACAAAACTACACTGCGAATTTCATAAATGAATCAAAATCATTACTTTCC